>NZ_FNDI01000008.1:0-176948 GCF_900100565.1 Paraburkholderia steynii
GGACGTCGCGTCGAAGCGATTCGACCTGCTGTTCCAGTTTCGTACGCTCACTGTCCGGTGCTGGCTTCTTCTGGCGTTTCATGGATGCTGGGGCTTCACGACCGAGTAGCTGGTTCTTCCAATTGTAAAGCGTCGGCCTGCTCACGCCTGCTTTCTGGGCAAGCAGGCCCACGCTTTCCTTTCTGGTGCACAGTTCAATGACTGCAGCCTGCTTCACCGCTGGCGATTTCGGAATGCTGCCAGTTGCTCTGCCGACAATGCGTTTTCCGATTTCAGGATGCAGCTCTTCGATCCAGGCGGCGAGGGTTCCCCGACTCGGATATCCCAACGCCCTCAAGGTCGCAGCAGCACAACGGCCATGGCCCAGATAATGATCGACGGCCACCTCCTTCTGTACAGTCGAATACCTCGGCCGAGAACGAACATAGCCAGTACGCAAATCATGACTCTGTTCGTATTCGCGATGCCAGGATTTGAGAGAGTTCTTTGTCGGGTACCCCAGTTGTCGAATGGTCGCTCTGATGCGCTTGCCCAACTTTAAGTACAGCCGAACCGCTCGAAGACGGTCTTCGTACGAGTACATGGACTACCTCCAGGTAGTCCAAGTTTTCGTCCGCACCCCCGGATCAGCCGTGGTTTGAGGCATCAAAGCATCTTGATTGGTACGAGATGCTTAAGCGAACGGCGTACGCGCTAGTACGGAGTTGGAAGGTGGGTCACTATTCGCGACTGAACAGCTACACTCTTTCGCGCCTGCCGCAGATTCGTGCCTCGAGTAACTTCAGCGAAGAACGGCAGGCGCATTATATCTTCGACTAAGTCTGACGCAAGCTACTTTGCAGATGGGTGCTTCATATTTGCTTAAGTCAGATTAATACCAGATTAATTGCTATCACAGCAATTAATCTATAAAACGTTGCAGCCAACCAAGGTCAAAAAAACATTCTGAAGAATGGATTGGATGGCTGTGCCTCACCGCGAACTGGTCCTTAGATCCGCTTTCTCACATTCCTTCATGGTTTTGTTATATTCGATCTCGGCATGCGTCTCGCTTGTACGTGTTCCAGATGCGTAAGTCTTGATCAGCTTCCACAACAGTTGTCCCATCGGTAAGCGATAGATATCGCTGTGCGCTCCGCCGCCCGAACCAGGGCTGTTGAACATGGTCACTGTGTCGCTGGCATCGATATACAAGATTTTTCGGTTTTCCGAGGAGGATTTGAGGTTACATGCCTCCGACGCGTCACTATCCTCGCAAACCTGGAAAAGATGTGGAGGTATCCAGGTAGCGGGGGTCGAAGGCGAACTAACCTCCGGTACAGCCACGCTCTTTCGTTTTGAGTCGGTACGCCGGCAGTCGAAGATAGTCTTTAAATCGTTAGAGTCGGATTTGCAGATGCTCTCCCATGTGCGATACGACCCGGAGGGCTTATACCAGAGTGGGAATGCGGTCGCGCTGTCGCCCCGAGAAGCGGTTAGCGCGACCTGCGTGTTCATCAACTTTCCAAAATCCCGGTAGGGTGCACCCTCGTGGCTTCGCTGAGGGATAAACCTGTTGATGCTGACCGCACCCTGTAATCCAACGAGCAGATTAACTTCGGACACAGGGCGATCGGTGACGGGCGGAGTCGGAAGAAGTAGTGGGCTACTGAACAGGGCACGCATAGCGGCCCGGGCACCGAAGCTATGTCCAATCAGAATCACATTGGGTCGTACATTAGCTTGGGATAGCACGACGGGAATCGTGCGATTGACGATGACATTAAGCCATGAAAGCCCTAGCTCGTCTGCATCGTCTGCCTTATTTGCGTAGCTGAAAAGATTCGTGAACGAGTTACTCCAGTACGAAGGCCATGTTACGCCGAGAACGAGGGGCCTGAATGGTGCTACCTTCTTAGTCACCGGGTCGACATCCTCGTTACGCGCCTCGATAATGTTGCCGATGATATCGTTGAAATTGCGAATAGCTTCGTCCTGCGAAGTATTCCAACCCATGACTAGCACCAGTAGATGAGTATATCCATCCTGGTGGATGTGTGAGGATAGCCCGCATTCAAGCTTTTTCATTGCATCCAGGCCCCCACCATAAAGATCGTGCACGGGACGAGGCGCCTGATACTGCGCCTGTGTGAGATCGATCTGTTTGCGTGTCGCGGGGTTGCCTTCAACCTCTTTGACAATTTCTTTTTTGGTGTTTGGGTCAAGCTTTGATCTGGTCAGCGTATTGTCCGGGCCAAGGGCCAGCCGTGGGCAGTGATGCCAGACCATACCATGGAAGTCCACGCTAACCTGCGAGGGTTTGGCGCCAGGAGGTGACATATCGGACTCAAACGCGTTATAGATGAAGCATTGATCGATAAAGCGACCATTGTCGTTGTTAGTCGGGCCCTGGTATTTAATGATGTGCGAAACGAAGAGTGATTTCCGGTCACGTTTCTGGAAGCCTTCGATGAGCTCTTTCGTGTCCCGATCATGACCGTTGTTAGTTTCCGTACCCAGATACGCCGCGCGGGAATCAACTATCCGTTCGGACGGTGGTTGATCGATGATTGCTTTAGGGCTTTTCTCGAACGCGATGATGTAGCCGGGATAATGAAGCGCCTCGCCCTTTGGAAAATATAGGGTGGTATGGAACTGGCGCTCAGTTTCGTTTGATATATCCAGGGCATCTTCCTGGCGTTCAAGCGCAGTTGGAACACGACCGCAGGATGCGAGTAAAAGGAGAACGCCAATTGCGAAGCATTTACGGGCATACATACGACCCTCCTGAGAACTCAGACTGATGACTAGAACCGGGCGGTTCAAGGTCGCGCTAAATTCAGATGGTAAGGACATAACTATCCTGTCGAGCTCAGCGGGCCGAGATAGGATGCGTCCGGTGCCTCGGGGGCATGGATTCATATCATGACGGTCAGCTTCCAGGCGCACTGGTGGCCTTTATGCGAAGGCCGTGCAACCCGTTTGGCTCGCGTTTGAGCCGGTCTCGTCGCGTTTGCGGGCGGGAGGTCGGTACGCAGCAACGGCAACGCGTGTACAGGAAGAGATGCAGTCGGCAGGTGAGCTGCGGTGCCGCCCCTGACATGCCCCGTCAGAAAACAAAGCGGGAGCGAAGAAAAAAGCCGTGCAATAACGATGATAGTCATAGGGCCCTCTCTATGACGATGACGCTGCAATCCCTGGGCAAAAGCTGTAGCAGCGATCAGCGGGACCGTCGCCACTTGTCCAGGCGTTCTCTCTCTCTCTCTTGGTTTTTGTTTGCGTCAGTGACGTGAGTTAAATCTCTACGGAGCGCAAACTACGAGTTTGGTTTTTCGAGACGCTAGCGCTGAGGCTAAGCTTGGACGGTGCGGTACCGTACACTACGGTATGGAAAAGGAAAATCCGATTAGTGAGGTATTTTCTCAGAACGGAAAATGCCAATCTTCAGGCCTTAATTGCTTCCCTTCTACAGCATAATCAGCGAAAGAGGTAGTAAGTACTGAGCGAATTATAGAACTATCTCGGTGCATCCATCGATACAGATGTCCTCCAGGAAGTGATGCGGGCATGTTGGGACTGACTCAGAGTGACGAGTCTCGTGTTCGGCAACGAGTAACGGCAGGGAGCCGTTTGTAGATTCTAATGGCGTCGCAGCAAACGGCAACAATGCCATTTCGATAATGGGTGCCCGTGAAGAGGGTGAGAGTTATTTGAACCATTTCTTCTTCACCTGCTCGACTACGATTGTGGCATGCGCGTCGGCACTAGATTTGGTTTGAACCAGCTCAGAGGGCGTCTGGCTTGCTGTCATGCACGCGTTACGGTAGGTTGGCGATGCGATTGCACACGCGAGCGCCATCTGGTTACTTAACTGAACATCCCCTGTCCGCTGATAAAACGCGATTACTTCTGGCCATAGCTTCGGTGCTTTCCCGAAATACTGAAATTGCTGGTCGATGAATTGACGTGCTCTGACCTTGTCCGTTACCGAAACACGGTTCGCAATCTCAAGCTGGACTCGCCATGAGCGTTCGGTGGACTTCAGGTTTCGCATGAGTATGTCTGTGACTGATCCCTGCTTCAAAGTCCGTGTTTCCTCACTGGCCGTAGCAAGTGTCTCGACCATTGTCGCATCATGAACTGTGAGTCCTGAAGCGGCCTGGCTGGCTAGTCTCAGGCCAGCTTGTTTTTCTGGGCTCGCCAGAAGGTCCATAGCCTTCCATACCATTGAGTAGTGTGAGAGGATTTCCGCTGTTTGTTTTTGCTTTCGCGCTGCGTCCCACTCGTGCGTATGAGCGGGCAGCCGATTGCGTTTAATCGCATCAGCAAACTGTTGGCTTAGGTAATCTTCGCGCAAGCTGCCGTCGGGATGGGTCTCCCGGATCTGAGTGATCGTTGTTCGGATGGTGACATTGACGGAACGCCGGACATCGAACGAGCCTTGATCGAGCTTCACTTGTCCGTCAATGAGGGCCGTATTCATCTGCGACAGGACGTTGCTGAGGCTACGAAGCATCGACGATGGCCCATCCTGCGATCCTGCTGTCGCGGCAGCAGGCGAAGACGCTCCCTGCTGGGTGGTTGCGGCAATTCGCGCCAGTGTCTGCTTCTTGACGAGCTCACGCGCGGTCCGCTCTTGTTCGCGCTCTATGGCTTCACGTTCCTCACGCGCCTTTCTGTCGTAGCTGTCGATGCGTTCGAGAAAAGCCTTGAACCCGTAGATATATGAGTATCCACTCCGCAAGCTGATAGTTTCACCAAACATGTCAGCCTGCTCCTCCAGGCTGCGTTCCCACGCCGGCATGAGTACGGTGGTACCGACAAGTTGCACCATCTGGATCTTGTCTACACCGTTCCAGCCAGTATCCGCCGCTTTACGGTTGGCGTAGCTCCATCCCAATGATGCGAGTAATAGCGATGTATCACCGAGATTACCGACCGTATGGGCTGAATGATGTCCAAGGAAGACATGACCCCATTCATGACTCAGTACACTGTATATCTCGTCTTCCGATTCAGCGGATTGTAGCCAGCCGAGAGAGATGTAGATATTGCCTGCTCCGCTTGAACTCGCGGTCAGGGCAGATTCGGCAGTGATGTGAACGCTGCCGGGCCAATCAGAGGTATCCGATGCGGCTTTGATCTTCCGCAGAAGACCGTTAAGGTAGGTTTCCATCTCTGGCATCGAGACAAGACCCCAGCCATCAGCACGATGCTCGTTAAGGTCCAAGTCACTCTTTATCCAGACACGGTCGGGCGGCGCAGGCAGTTCTCCTGCGACAGTAATGGTAGCTCGGCCTGAGCCGATCGCGGCAACATCTACGACACCCGCTGGCAGCGACAGGTTCTGACATCCGGCGCACAGTAGGGTGAGAGCAGCTGTGGCGGCTTTACGCTTTATTTGCATCGGTTGCTGCCTGCGCCAAAGTCGGCGGCAACGGGATCGTTTGGGCCTACAGTACGCGTGCACTTGGCCACGACGGCCAGGTCGGCATGGACGTCGAGAGAGTCCACCCAATAGACCCTGCCCCTCAGTCGAATTTTGTAGAAACCTTTTTGGTCGTCTTCAATTTTCCATGGAAGTGTGGACGCCGGAGCCGAACCCGCCTGCGTGCTTCCGTCTGGGCTCGAGTACAACGTGACTGGATCCGCTTTGGCGCTCACTACCGCTTTCGCCGACGTTGCAGCAGTTGCGTCGAGCCCGTCAAGGAGCAGCAGGCTCGCGAACGCAAGCGAGCAAAGCCAGTGTTTGAATGGGTGGCCGTCAGTTGTGTGCATGAGTTGAGTTTCCGTGTTCTGGGTAAAGCCACGTAATGAGTTTTTCGTTCCACTCGAACCATTCCGCTGCGAGCGAAAAGGTCGCAACAGAGATCACGCTGAAATAACCGATGTTCAGCATGTGTTCGCCGATCAAGAGCAAGCCCGCGACGGCGATCACTGAAAAGAACGCTTTCAGGCTGAACGCGGCCAGTGCCCGTAACGTCACGTGTCGTCTTCGAGACGTGGTCTGCTTCGAGGCGGGCAGCGCTTTAATCCGAAGATCCCGTTGAATCTCCTGATGCAATTCGGACGTGACGAAGAGGCCTGTATCAACAAGATATATTTTGGACGGTGGTGCGTGGGGCGGCGACGGAGGAGCGATTTTTTCTATTAGCCAGGCGTCGATGCTTTTGCGTATGTAGCGAAACGCAATGACGCAAATCAGGCTGACAAGACCTAGTCCGAGCAGTTTGTAATGGTCGACGTCGACTGTCGGGGTGAGTCCCGGTGCACGCTTATAGTTAGAGCCATACGTCAGGAGGTTGTCCAACGCCATGGCGTGAAGGTAGACGCCAGGGATTCTGTCGTGAAGCGGAGATGTGACGAAGTCGTTGGTGTACGTCCGCGAGGTTCCAATCATGACGATCCGGTCGCGGAGGCTGGCGGATATCTGACGGTCGTCATCAGGTGTTGCATTCGCAAGGTCATATGCGTAAACGGTGTCATGAAAGACACACAAAGGCTTTTGCGCGTCACGGTGAAACAGACGTTGTAGGCCCGGTGGCAACATCTCCAGTGCGCCATGCGGCGAGCGACAGTAAGCGGATGCATCTACATCAGGTTGTGCACCCGGTGGGGCTGACATCGACGAAACCCATCGAAGACCGTGCCCGGAGGGTTTGAAACCCCATGAAATCGCCATCGGTACAGTCGGGGTAATCAACGACTTGCCGGAAACGTCGTCGTAGATGGCCAAAGCGGCGCTCCTGGCGACCGTGCCGTGCGTTGAAGAGGCAAGCTCATAAGTCCATGTGAGATGGTCAACCTCGTCTGGCTGGTAGTTCACGCTGACGCTTGTAAAGCAGTGACCGGAAACCTTTTGCAGCTCTGGTCGTAAAGTCAGGCTGCCAGTCGGCGTACGAGACGCCGCAAGATAGACCCGTGCGCCTGCAGCGCCCACCTTACAGATGGTGTCGACCAGACGCTGGATGGACGGGTCGTTGCGCTCACTGGTGAGAATGACATCCAGGAAGATTGCTTTTGGGTGGTAATACGAGATTCCACGTAGCAGACGCGCGTAGAAGCTGTAGGTAGGCGGCCACGTTTGATCGGCCTGGATAAGGGAGTTATCGTCGATGACAACCGTGCTGATGTACTTTCGCGATCCCTCATCGTAAAGCCAGGCGTCGAGCGGGGCGTAAAGTTTTGCGGACTCACGCGCAGCGAAATCCTCGCCCATGACAGCTGGGATTGCGATGGCAGCGAACACGCCAATCAGTACAGACGTGACGGCCGGTAGCAGCACGCCTGCTTTCTTCCCCGATACGGCGATTCGCAGGGGCATGTTTTGCCAAGGGCTCTTGTTCTCTCGCTTTTTCACGTCTTCTGTTTCCAGTTCTCTCTGCCGTTTTATCGACGGTGAGAGCGAAAACTTAAGCCATTCTCTGCTATCTGGATGACGTCAACAGGTCAGATGGCCTCGGGAACTGTGGTCGAGGGTGTCGGGCAAATCATGTTACTGCGTAACACGCAGGTTTTAAGGGTTTTACATCAATTTTTCGGCAAAAAAAGAGGTTTTTTATAGCGTTATCAGGTATTTCAGGCGCCCGAGATCCAAGTATTGAAGCCACCACCTATTATCAATTCGGTAAATTGCTGCTACCGTCGCAAAAAGAGCAAAGAATTCCTGAGAGAGCGACTACACACGGATCCCGCGTCGATATGCGGCAGAGTGTGGTCGGTGGCTGTTTCTTATTCCGAGGCGATCGATGAACTTTGATCTGCGCAACGCCATCAATGCGATTTCTGACGTAGTTCAGAATCGACCTCCTCCGTTACGAGAATTCGACCAGATTTACATGAAGGTCGCGGACATGGTTGTCCAGGCCGAGTATGTCGCTCGAGTCTTCGATGGAAAGGATGTCGTTTTCGTGGGGGATGGCGATGGAATCGCATTGTCCGCCGCCCATCTCAAGGCACAGGACGTCATCTCCTACGGACCGAAATCGATCACGCTGCTCGATTTCGACGAGCGAATCGTGCAGTCCTTCCGGCGGTTCGGAGAGAAGCTGCGTGACCGCGTTCAGATTTCAGCGCACCTGTATAACGTCGCCGACCCGTTACCGGACGAGCCTACGATATTCGCGACTGTCAGGCACAAGATTTTCGCGCAGGCGCCTTGGAGTTTCCGCTGCGTCCGATCGATGCTAAAGATGCGAGAGAGTCTCTTTCAGTTCTTACCGATTAGCGTTATAGTTGGTAACTTCTTCCATTTCCGAGAATTGAACCGCCAGGAAGAGTCGATTGCCAGGTTGGCAGTCGGGCGCATGAGAGACCACTAGAAAATGAATATCGATTTCCACTACGGCGTGATCTACGTCGTGGCACGGCTTGCGGGTATGACATCCGTTGACGCCGAGATCGTCGCACACGCCTGTCAGTACGTTGACGATGCGACTACCGATGGCGTGCTGGTGTTCCAGACAGGTGAAACCTTTGAACGTTTCGCTAGCGCGCATTCAATGCATGATTACCAGAACGCAAAGAATGGTCTGAACCGGCTGGTTTGGGCGCCATTTCACTTTCTGCCTGCAGGTGAGGGACAGACGCTCGAAGAGCGTGCTGTGTGCCGGCCTGATAGCGAGATAGCGCGTGAAACTGTCCGTTATGCGATTCGTAACGCTGGGTCGGAAAACGCGCTACATCGACTTGGTGTGACGCTCCATACCTACATCGACACGTGGGCTCATCAAGGATTCTCCGGGATCGCGAGTGACCTCAATCGGGTGCGAGACATCGAGTCGGTTGACATGAATCCGGCACGCTGGGTTGAGCGGATCAGACAGTTCGCTGGACATTTGTTCACCGAGGCTGAAACAGACATCATCTCCAACGTCTTTCCGTTAGGGCACGGCGCGGCGCTCCATTATCCGGATCTGCCGTGGGCCGAATGGTCGTATCTCGATTCGCACGGCGTACGCGTCTATCGCAACAACTTGCCGGAGTTTCTTACGGCCGCTGATATGGCGTGTCGAGCAGTGAAAGGGTACCTCGCGGGGGACGAGCACTTTGAACAAATCAACGGGCTCCCCGATGAGGTCAAACGGGCGCTCGAGCTTCTGTTGTTAACAAATCGCAATAACGATCCGGATGCGCGGCTCTCGAGCTTACTAGACTCAGTCGTGAGTGGCAGCATTCCTGGCCTGCAGGAACGAATTCCGACGTATATCCCCAAAGGCGAAGGTTCGTGGAAGCACATCGGCACAGGCCTACTGACCGACGGTGATGGCGACGAAAAGCCGGTCTATACGGCGTTGTTCGAGACTAGCGATTACCGCCATTTCCACGATGCGGTGAAGGAACATCGGTTCGCTGTGACGCAGGAGATACTTCCCCAAGCGGGTCTACGTATAGCTTGAAAAAACCAGAGTCGGTTTTTGAGGCTTCTCATCGAAGCACACGTCTTTGGTTCCCGGTCCGTACGAGCCAGACGAACTGCAGCACAAGCTGCTGCGTTCGCGCTGCCTTGTGCTTCAGATTTTTCATCAATAGCGCCACGTTCGCGCGTTATTAGCAAGAAGAAATAATGGGTGAATTTTTAAAGGCAGTACGCTCGGGGGCGATTGCTGGGCCTCGCCGAAGTAAGTTTAAGGCTGACAAATGGAAGAACGCGTTTGATGGTTTCGTTGATTCAGATGATGAAGATCAAGCGCTCTACGATGCGGGCCTCGTCATTCATGCAAAGCTTGAAAACATCCGGGCGCGCTTGAAGTTATCCACAACGCCAAAGCTGAAAGCGGTGGAAAAAACTCGAGCATTTGTCGCAGCGGCAAATCACGGTTTTCTGGTCACGCAAAGTAAGACGCGTGACGCATTCGAGAGAGTTGGTGAGCGATTTGCGGGCCGTGGGGCTGAAGGCTTCCGGCCTGATGAAGTGTTCGCCGAAATCAAACTCGAGTTGCCGGGCGGCTTCGACTGGTCGCCCAATGAGATTGTTGAAAGTCTCGTAGAAGGTATCGAGGTTCCAGTTCGTTTTGCCTTGTCGAAGAATCCCGACTTGAGTGGGAATCCACGTATGGCACACGTGACTTGGGAGGACATCCAGCTTGAGCTTAACCTTGGGATCATGTATCGACACACAGAAGATCTCTGGGATGAATGCTTATGGAACAGCTACGAAGTGATGTCAACGAAGCTCGGAAAGGTCTTTTTCCCTATCGAGGTCGACGTGAAGCGCGCGCAAGCGATCGGCATCGCGAGACGTACCTCATTGTGGGCGGGTTTCACGTTCATGATGCTTGCGCAGTATCGTCAGCTCATGGCGCGTGGGGCCACAGCTCGTATCCGGGACATTAGAGATGTCCGTAAAGATGGCAAACGACAATTGATCAGCGTTGCAAAACCAGGTGAAGGTGATCCTGCAATGCAGGAATCGTTGGCTGTACTGCATGGACTGGCTTCGGAACCGTACTACGAAAAGATAACCGAGGTCAAACTCCCAACGCTTGAGGGCGTGACGCTGTCGGACGTGCTCGATGCGTGGGCGGTTGTCTCCCGCATAGCTTCGATTCAGCTGGAAGCGCTGACCAAGGCAGAGAAGGAAGTTGATCAGGACGAGGACCAGGCTGCGCACAAATGGCTCCCCGCCTTCGTGCCGGTGCTACAAGTTGACGCGCTCGTCCAGGCACTGCTCTTGTCTGCGGATATTCCGCCAGTGAAAGGCCGACGAATCATCGAATTTTTCACATTCAAGGGTGAAGCTGGGCAGGAGCTTTGGGATTGCCCCCTCGTTCCCATCGGGCCGCGCACGGTTTCGCCAGTATTTCCCGCGATTATCACGCCGAATTTGCGACGTCTGGTAGATGTGTGGATGCGACGCGGCGGAATCGACCTTGAGGTCCGTGGTGCGCCCTTTGAAGCGCACATTCGACACGTTGCTCAACGCAGCATCGCTCAATCGGAAATTCTCGCAAACACTGCCGCCGTAATTCCTCACGGCTACAAACTCAAACCGTCGGCGGGCCGCGACGAAGAAATCGATCTTGTTGTAATCATTGGTTCGACGGTGATTCTCGGAGAGTCCAAATGCATCCTCGAACCGACAGAAGCGAAAGGCTTTGCGATGCATCGGCATACGGTGTTTCATGCTGCAGAACAGGCGCAACGGAAAGCGCAGGCTTTACGCGACAATCGTGCCCAATTCGTGAGCGACGTACAGCGACTTGGAATCCCGCTTGACGAAAAGTTTACCGTCGTACCCATCATTGTGGTTAGCACGTCGACGCACGTCGGTGTGCCGGCGAATGGCGTGCCAGTCGTTGACGAATACATCCTGGCCAAATTTCTCGTGGGCGAGCTGGAGGACGCTGCAGTAGATGGGGCCAGCCTGGAAGTGCTTCGCGCAGTCAAGCAGGTGTTCTATAACGACGTCGCAGACGCGGAATCCAAGGCTGCAGAGTATTTCTCATTACCGCCGCAGGTCCGGAAACTCGTGGAAGGCACAGCCGGTCGCATGATTCCTCTTCACGCGATCGATGAAAACGATTGGGAAGGTTTGATGCTCACGATCGAATGTGTGCCTCGAACCGAAAATGACAGACTGGCACCAGGACAGTAAGCTACTGTTCTACAGCCCGGATGAGACCACGGCGAGCGCCGCGTACTCATCCGGGGCAAATGTCACCTAATCGAAGTAGCTGCCGTCTCTTTCAGTTGCTGAAGTAGATCCTTAGGCTTGATTTCGGATACGTGCGAAATATATCGTGCATGTACCCTGTCTGCAGCGCGTTGCCCCTTCGCGGTCGACGCTGCATCCAACACAACCTTCAGATTTGACGAAAAGCTTTCCGACAAGCGCTCCGTCATCTTGCTCATTGCTTGCCCTACCTTGTCACAAGAATCGATAGCAAAGAGAAGATAGGTCAAAGTATCCGTCGTCAGCGAGAGCGGAGGTAGTTTGGCATGGTCAAGATAAATAGTCTTTACCATCGGCGCATCGGGCTCGATAGACTGCAACGACGCTCTCACGTAGCCAGCAACTTCCCGGGCAGCGGGACTAGGCTGAGTGATGATCACAATCTCAAAAGTCTTGAGCGACGTTGAGTGCAAAAATTCCGACTCGAACTGATAAGTCGAGAGGACATCCCGGGGTGCAACGAAGCCGGGGATAAGTCCAGTGACAGAACCAATCGTGCTGACTGCAACTCCAGATGCCGGATGTTTGTTCCAGAGCGTCTGGAGCATATCGACCTCATGGCGATCGCTGCGAGAAACCTGTGGCAGTAAGTGTTCGAAGGTTCGGGTCCGTTCAAGAAAATGCCCGGACGTTACATCTCCCCGCGCAGAAAAGGATAACCCCCGCTTGGTAAGTTCAAGAGGTGGCTTGGGAGAAGCTCTATCTTCGCTCGGCTTAACAGGATGGATCTGGTCAAGAAAATCCAAAACACTCGTCGACGTCGGCCAATGAGGAATCAATGAAGGCTTAGGGCCATGCACCACATAATGAGGAATCAAGCCTCCGCCCCTTGGCTTACCGTTAGGGTCAAACGGGGCCGTCATCCGCACTTTTGCAGACATCTCGTGTGAGAGAAGCAATGGGCTAGCGTTTGACCCGCCGGCGAACGACGAAGGAAGTACGACATCACCAACGACCGTCGTAGTACGTTCGGGACTTTCATGTGGAGTAGTCGCTCGTACTCGCCGTTCTAAAGCAACTAATCTCTGCTGACTCTCAGCAAGCTTAATCAGACTACTTTCCGCACCGGGAGAGATGAAAGCAGTTTCAAGCGTAGACTCGGCCTGTTCCAACAACGCAGTTGCGAGTGCGAGTCGATTACTATCGAGAAATGCGTTTGCCCGCCGAATGAGTTCGTTGGCGACGCCGATCGAGAGATTTGCGTCTTCATCGGTTGACCATGTTTCGCCACCCGGCAAGCTATGGGCTAGGGTCGTAGATGCCTGCTGCAGAACCGCTTCAATGGCATCTCTGCCGACTGATGTTAACGTGTAGACGTTAGAGGGGGCGCCTCGTCGGTTTTTTGCCTTTCCCTGGGCGAACCAATCCGAGGACGTACGTTTGAGCACTGTCCTTACGGTGGCCGTGTTTGCGCCGGCGGCCTTCGCTAGTTGCGGCACAGTGAACGCACGTTCACGAGCGGCCGCAGCAAGAATCCTGATTCGTTCCGACATATCGAGGCTCCACGATGGCCCTAGTATAGCGCCCGGAGGATTATTATTCAGGTGACAAATTAAGCGAATTCTTACAAAAATTGGGGTAGCAACTCCATAATGTTGCCTTCGCGCTGGAAATTCTTGAGTGCCTTTACCAACTGGTCGTCTGTTACGGCCGTTGCAAACCGCTGAGCGCCAACCAACCTCTTTGTAACTCCTTCGACGATCTTGCCGCGTTCTGCATCCGACATATCTGACGCGTTAAGCAGCACAGAAAATCGAATCGTCTGTTCGAGCCCCATTATTTCCCCCAGAACAGCACGACAAAAGCCGGCGAACGCGAGAGCGGCGCGCTTGCCGAAGGCATTGATCTCCGTGTCTGACGTACGATCGACCCGTCGAATGTCACACCGCCAGTTATGGGCTTTCAGGCTGCTGTCCAGGAAGCCCGACAGGTCAGCGGCGACGGCTAGTGGCATGTCCGCGCCTTTCTGGAGATGTGAGTGCAAGACCAGAAACGCAACGTAATCCATCCATCCTTCGTGAAAGCGATCAGAAAGATAGCTGGAGTCACCATTTAGCTTCACACCACACAGCGCATGGACAAAGCATTCATGAAAAAGCGCGTAGAGCAGCTGCTCGAAATCACCGAAGTCGAAAGCCGGAACGTGAAATGAGATGCAGACTTCCCGACAATCTCCGTTCGAATCAGCTTCAGCCGAGGATGCGCTGAATGCGATGTTCGACGCTTCGTTGTTCCGAGTAAGGTGGCCTGTACAAAAGCTGATCTGTTTCGGAACATACGCATCACCGATATGGCGACGATATGTCGCCAACGCAAGTGTGTGACCTAAATCGCATAAGCCACGGAAAGGCGAAAGACACGCTCCGCCGGTCGCAAGTCGCTCACTGTCCAGCAGGGTGTCGTGACCGGTGCAAGGGGCTGATGCGCTACAGTTAGCGCAGATGTCACGCGTAGTTCGCTGGGCAAGTTGCTCGTACAGGTCAGTTGCGCGTCCAGTCGCCCTTGCTTCGGGAAAGTCCTCCTGAACGCGTTTCCAGAAACGCTCCAGAGACGCGGTTAGCGTCGGCACGCCAGCCACTTCATGCGGCGTGATCATGTTGGCGTGGTTGTAGTACGTATCGATGAGCGTCCGTCCCTCATGGACGACGTCATGAACGTACTCTCCTTGCTCGAGGATTGCTTCGATAGCTATGAGACGTGCCGATAAAATCGGCACGTGGCGCCAACCGATCTGTCTCCCCATTATTGTGTCAAGCCTCGGGTGGTCAGTTACGGCTTCGGTTGATCGTTCGCGGTGTCCGCCTTACGAGCTTTCTTCTTTAGAACATTCGTACCGTACTTGTTTTGCAGATAAGGGAGAATTACCGTGGTCCAGAGGTCACGAGTCCCCACCCTGATGCCTTCACCGACGACGGACGCGGCTTTGCTGCCAAGAATAGCGACGGCTACTTCCACAACGGTATGGTCCAGGCCCGCTGCGGTTTTCGTAACCGCAATACCCCGCTCCGACTCAGACGGATCGGTGTTCAGATCGCACTGGTTGGCGATCGCGATACGGTTAAGTTCTGTGCCCGTGGTGTGTGCATCATCCCACGCACGATAGATTTCCGCAGCGATCACGCTGAAGGATACGTCCGAGCTGGTGTCGATGGCGTAATCGAACTGTTCTTTTTCTTGGGCCATGTTTGCAAAGGATAGAGTGAGACGTGAGCGAACCGTTTTGCTGGGCGGTTCTTCGACCCAGAATGTCGGTGGATATCTATCGGCAGATCTAGAATCAGCATCCGGAATGCATGATTGTAGCGGTGGACGTCAAATCTAGTAAGTGCTTGCGAATGAATGCGTTGCATGGTTGCGACGAGTCGACGGAGCGATACGTTCGACGGATTAGCGTTGCAGGCGAGGCGCAGGTAGCGCCAGCACTCATATTCGACTTTGCTAATGTTAAGCAGCGCAGGAACGTCATCCGCTTTGACGAGGCTTCGCTCAAATGCGGTCGCCGCCGCATGCTCATCGCTGAACAAGCGCTGCAGCCGCGCGGCTTCAGTTGACAGTGGCTGGGAAATCGCCGTCGTCTGTTTGTGGGGCGACAACATGATCGGTCGAGGTGGTCTCTGTCGCGGTTTAGAGTTAGCCAGTTGGTCCGGGAAATATTGAAGGGAGAACGCTTCGCGTGGATCCGCAACCGCCGATAAGACAGTCAGAGTCGATTGCGCGGAAACCGTGTCATCCCATCGCGCGCCGACTCCGCGAATTCCAGCGTATGTACCCGTCGACGTGCGTTCCACGAGATATGAGATATCGTTGGTGATGTCGGCCTGCGAAACGTAAAGCCGTTGAAGGCTTGAAAACGGTGTTCCAGCTGCATAAGCTCGATATGCCTCGATGACCAACGATGTGTTTAATTGCCGACGTGCCCTGACAAGATGATCCGGGATCAGGGATGGACCGTCGGAATTGAGAAGGCGGACTGTGTCCTTGTGGTCACGCAGCCCAAACAGGCCCTGAAAGCGGCCAACCACAGTGCCAGGCTTGAGTCACTACTTGGTAATAGTGAGACAAGCAATGTTGTTGCATTAGTACCAGTGTCATTTGAGGATGCACACATAACTGATAGATATCCGTATATCTCCTGGTTTTATCGCAGAAGATCTGGATCTTCTGCCAATCCTGAGACGTCACCATGAGTATGCTTCTGCAATTTCTCACGCACGGAATACTTATGCCAGAGGCGTGCAGAGTTGGCTCGGTCGAGAATAACGATTCTGGCTACGTTACTCAGTAACGAATAGCATTTTCCGTCGTGCTCTCAAGAGGTTCGATGCTTTGGCAAGGACGTGCGGCGGGGAAGTGCAACGCAGGTGTTTCGCAATGGCGGTTCATCAAGCAACACATGTGACATAGGATCGGCACGCCGCGCTGTTGCGGAAGTCTGGACTAGCGCGGACAAATCCGGGACTGCTTGACGACCATATCTTCTACTCTGGAGTAGGTAATTAACCAGCAAGAGGAGGTGGCTCGTGGCTCAGTGGCTATTCAGTTCGGTTGGTCGACCGGTGGCGTTCGTCTCTGGCGAACATGTGTTTTCGGACTCAGGGGAATTTCTCGGTCGGCTCTATGGGGATGAGGTGTGGCACGACACGTATAAAGGCGAGATTCAACGGGATAACCGGATATTCTTTGGTGTGTCGAAGGCTGGCGGCGTCCGGAATGCGGCTAGTGTTCCGGTCCGACCAGGCATTCCTGCAGCCCCCGTACGTCCTCACCCGGTTGAACTTCCTGGTGGCTATCGCGACATCTGACGCGTAGACGTCTTGCAATTGAGGCTGCGAGTATTCAGGCAGACAAAAATAACTTGGCTACTCGTTGCTCGCTACGCCTCAGAGTTAACGTTCAAAGACAGCTCGATATACAACGATTCTCGGTTACCAGCCCTGCGTGATTACGCGCGTGGCGTGCGGCACTTCCTTGCGGCGATCCGTGAGTGAACCTCAATGTTTTCGTAGCCAACCACTGAAAAATGCCCTCTGCACTATCGCTTCCTGCATGAATGTTTCGTGCGCTAGCGCACAGCGAACACAACGCATCGCTGTACTCTCGTAAAAGCGGTGTCAAATATTCAACTTCAAACATCGTGCACTTACAGGGCTTAACAAAATGACGTTTTCAGTCGTCTCCAGCAGATGATGCAGCATGCGATTTTCATGAAGGCTTCGTGGATGAATGCAAGACGTTCGAAGCGGATGCGCAGCCGTCGGAAGTTGTGAAGCCAGGAGATGGTGCGCTCGACGACCCAGCGGGTTTTGCCCAGTCCGCTGCCGTGAGGTTCGCCTCGTCGGGCGATTTCAGTGTCGATGCCGGCAGCGTGTAGTGGACGGCGGTATTTGTCGTGATCGTAACCTCGGTCGTCTTGAACGATCCGGGGTTTCGAAAGCGGGCGGCCAGGTTTGCCGGCGATGCGCGGGATGGCGTCAACCAGCGCGTGAAGCTGGGTGACATCGTGGCGGTTGGCGCCAGTGAGGATTACCGCGAGCGGGATGCCTTGTGCTTCTGTGATGAGGTGGTGCTTTGAACCTGGTCGCGCACGGTCGGTGGGATTGGGTCCCGTTTTTGACCCGCACCAACCGCGCGGATCGAGGAGGAGTCGACGACGACGCGCGACCAGTCTATGCGGTCCACTTCGCGTAGCTTTGCAAGAAGCAGTTCGTGCAGTCGGTCCCAGACACCGGCGGCCTGCCAGTCGCGCAGACGGCGCCAGCAGCTCATGCCGCTGCCGCAACCCATCTCGCGCGGCAGCAGGTCCCAGCGCAGGCCAGTCTGCAGGATGAACAGGATGCCGGTGAGCACTGCCCGGTCATCGAGTGGTTTGCGTCCGGGGTAGCGTGAACGGCGTGGTTTGGGTGGGGGCAGCAGGGGTTCAATGAGTGCCCACAGCTCATCATCGAGTATCGGCTTGGCCATGTCCTTTCCGTTACCGAAACAATGATGAAGTTAACATCAATCGCTGCGAGTTAACAGCCCCTGCATCATTTTGTTAAAGGTTCTTAGAGGCGTTCGGAAAGTGTTGCCAACCTCGTCGCCTGTGTCGTTGGAGCCTACGCAAGCTTTCTCATCAGAGCGCTTGACCAAAAGAGACTACTAGCTCGATGCGACGTATCGAGCGGGTGCTATTCAACTACTTTTTCGGTGAGCAGCCATGCGCTATACGATTGTGTCGATTCTGGCAGCAATCCCGTTGCTGTTTGGTTGCGCCGTTGGCGGTGTGTCACCCAGTGGCAGCGCCTCGTTGCCGTTACAGCGCTGCGATGGTGCAAACACCGTGAATTGCATCATTAATTACGACTCCGGTCGTGTCGAAGAGGTGCGTCCTACAACTGATGTATATCCGCAACTCGGTCTTGCAATGTCTGGTGGCGGTTCCAAGGCAGCTCCGTTTGCAATGGGCGTTCTCAAGCGATTTGTTGATGGCCCGTCTGGTGAACAATGGATTTACAAGACAGACTACCTGTCGTCTGTATCGGGTAGTGGGTACGCGGTGTTCTATATGTATTACAAGGCGTACGAGCTCGCGCAGCACGAGTACCGATATGACCCAGCCTTCCCGGGATTGCAGCGCTTCTTTGTCGACGCTAGACGCATGAACAGCAACAAGGACTGGCCTTACTTTGTCGATCTTCACTCTTTGGATCTCAAGGGTGCGAATGACGTTCAGAGCGTAGCTGAGTCGCAAGATGGCTGCACGCGGCTCTCGGTTCAGAACTATGCTCAGCCAAACGGTCATCCGCCGCCTCCAGGTGTGATTGATCGTCACTACGCGAATTACCAAGGATGGGTCGAATGTTACCAAGACATCCTGATGTCCAAACACTCGGCTATTTCAACCTCTCAACGAGACCGGGGAGAGCTGGGGGGGACCTTCGCGTCAATGGTGACGGAGTCGATCGTTTCGGTCCCATTGCACTACTTCGCGAATCTACTTTTCGACTGGCGTAAGCCATTTTCACCGTCGCAGTACGATTACCTGTTTGGTATTGAGCGAACCTACGCCTACATGCCCGAAGCGGGGACGCAGTTGCCTGTCGGACCACACGATCAGCGGTTCCAGCGGATGGCCAAGGAGCTGACGTTCGCGGATCTCTCCGTAATCTACACCGGCGATGAGGCAGTAACGAAGGCTACGGTAGGTGGCTACCTTCCAAAATGGGTGCTGCAGGCTACGGGTGCGTCGGGAAATATCGGTCTGGATCTTTCTCGAGCACCCTACGATCTGGCGACTGATGTTTTCGAAATCACGTTCGACGAGTTCGGCTCGGGACGCTACGGCTATGTCAGAGGTTCGCCAGAGCTCGTTGGATTGACCGTGCCGCTCGCGGTGCTTGCATCCGCTGCGTTCGCAGACACGGCGCAACGCTCGCTCAAGTATTCACGAGCGGCAGTAAATGCATTGCTACAGGGTCTTAATGTGCGCTGGGGATTCGATATTCCCAACTACAACGAATCAAATGCGAGCCGGGTCAAGCATTCTTTCCTGATCTGGCCGTTCTATTTCCTCGATGATGACGTGACGTCACCTACCGGACCAACTATTCACTTGTCTGATGGTGGGCAGAGCGGAGACAACCTCGGGATGATTTCACTTCTCAGACGGAGCGTTCAGAATATTGTCGTTGTCGCTGGCGAGAATGACTGGCATCGCGACCCGAAAAGTGATGGGTTCGTCTCTCTATCCTCGCTGTGTTCGGTGAATTATTACCTGGTTCAGCATGGCTACACCATGATTTTCGAAGCGGATCCCCGTGATCCGGGAACCGGTCCGACAACACCATTTGACCTGTCAAAACGATGTCAGTGGGATGCAAACCATCGAAGTATATCGATCCCCAACGCGCTTGCGTCGAGCGCAAACCCGACAAAGGACACAACGAACATCACTCCATTTAACTGGCGTCGCCGGGTATGGGTCGCAGACGTGGTGAAGCTGGCTCCAGGTGTGACAGAGAGCCTGACGTTGAATCATGTCGGCCCTGCCGTCGAATATACGCCCAAAGGGCTGGATACAGTAAAGGTCTACTATCTGATGTCAGCGCTTGACCAGAAAGCATGGATCAAGGTGGCCCGAGAATGGTATCAAGCGGCGCCGGAGGGCGTTTCGCGCCCTGTCAGAGTGTGCCGAGGCGCTGTCAAGGGTGAAAGCGACGGTTTAACCTATTCGTGTGGCCTGGTTGAGTATATTCACAATACTATGATCTCATCTGTTCCAGAAGGTGAAGATAGGATGTCTCCCGAGGAGCGAATCGCTGCGGAGGACGGTGGTAAATGGGTGTTCCCACAAAACAGCACGGCGTTCACGACGTACAGCAATAGCATCTATTTGTTCCGCGCTTACCGGGATTTGGGTTGGCTCTATGCAAATGAATTGCCAGACGTCTCGGACCGCATGGCAACCCTGCTCAAGCGCGAGCCGAATCAGCGGCCACCTGGTCTGGACGGCATCTACAGCCCACAAGCCATGGAGTCATCTGCGCGATAAATAGTCAACCGTTGAACGCAGGGCACATGGGCGCATCGCGCATGTCAGGAATCAGAGAGTCCGATCTTGCATGGAAAACTGACCAATGGAGTAACGCTAATCCGATAGCGCTACACACAATAGTAGTCGAGGATTGCGCCGGCTCAATCGAAACCCGACTCACCGCCGGCTCGGATGACGATTGGATGTTGCAACCGCAATACATGCTAGTTAAGGACAAATTCTATGTCTGGCGATCCTCGCACCGAGCATCTGTCTTATCGTCACAAATTAGCGTTCGAGATCTTCGAGGGGCTGCTGTGGCCGGCGGCGGCTGGCAACGTGCTCTGGTCGCTCATAGCCCTGACCACTCTAGAACCTAAACCGTTAACATATCCGATGGTAACTCGAGCATCCGTCCTTCTTCTCCTCGGAGCCTATCTTTGTCTTGAGTGGATACGAAACTATCGCAGCTTGCCGAAGCCAATCACCTGGCGGTTTTGGGTATTCGATCTACTTCATCTTTTGGCCGTAGCCTGGACGGCAATTGTCACCTCTGACGGCTCTGATCTTCTTGTCGTTGCTCTCGTTGCCTACTTTATTATTACCGGTACCGGTCATCTCTCTGGCGCGTACAAATACGCCCAGGGCACAAGGACAGAAACTGTTGGGCTTGCTTTGATCAATTATCTGGGCGTAGCTATCATCTACGCTGGCTACCTGACAGGACACGATTATCGAGCGTCAATGCAATGGACGCTTCCTCTCAGCTTGCTGATTGTCATCGTTCTGTGGCTAGGATGGCGCTGGAGACAACTCTGTGAGCTTCTCGGGTTCGCTGTGTAAATGAAGTAGTGATGCTCGACATTGAACAGGTTCACGGAATATCACAGCCTATGCTTAACGGTGGCGGTTCGAATCGCCGATACTCGAGTGTGAATGGTCGGATGGTCTCAAACCCTTGTAATATCTTAAGCGGAATCCCGTCTTCCTTTAAGTAGGTGCGTATGTGAGAGAGCGTGATACCACTACCTGCCATGGGGGGCAGGGTATTGCTCAGTGGCGCAAACAGGCTGTCCCAATGCGTTACAACAACGACAGACGGCTTAACGCAGCCGACCGTATTTTCGTAGTATCGGCGATGGAACGTCTCACCTCGAAACCCGACACCGCCGATCGGCAGAAATATGGCGTCCGCATGAACGTTGCGTAACGCTCCTTTCAGGTAATTAGCTGAGCCTTTGACCAGCATTGTGTTCGTCCCGTGCGCGATGAGAATGTCGAATGAGCCACCTTCGACATACTGGGACTCTCTAGCTGGCTGGTTTAGTGGCAACGCGACATTTTCGCCAAGGTCATCGTTGACGAACGGAATTGGTGGCGAGTGTTTTGACAGATAAATACGCACACGAAACGTGCCGATAGAAATCCAGCTGTCGCGATTAAAGCGTACGAGCCGGTCTTCGTGCAGTGGCCAACCCCTGCCGATGTTTAACGTACTTTCTGAGCCATACAGTACTGCGCCGGTTTTTTCCGCAATGAACGCGACATCGAGCGCGTGGTCGTAATGCGAATGTGTCACGAAGATTGCGTCTATCTTTGTCGCGCCTATGTCGGTCAGGATGCGACTAACGAGCGCTTTGTTTGTCTCGATTGGGCCGCTAATTACTTCAGGCAGCGGTGGTCGCGTGAGAAAACCGTCGATCAGAATGCGAGTCGTACCATCTTCGATGAGAAGTGTGGTCGTACCAAGAAACGTTACCTTGACTTCTCCTGGTTGCGATGATTCATCAGTTGCAGACACATGTTCTTCAGGCTGCACGTTGAGTGAGGAGCAGGCGCAAAGAAATGTTGTCGCTAAAACCGTGACGAGGAGTCTTGACCAGTTGTGCATGAGTCTGCTCCTAGGTGCAAGCTCAGATCAGTGGCAACCTGGACTACGGTTGCAGGGGCAAAGCGCCCTGACGTCACCGAAAAGACGCTGAGACATGCCATTAGCTGGACCGAACCGTGTGCACAGCCCGCAACATAGCGTAGATCGTGAAAACTGCGTTGTTGCTTTCTAGTTGACGTACGGTTTTGGTTGAACGCGACGAAAAATAGCCTATTGGCGATTGGAGCAGGAGTCAGGGATGAATGCATGTACGCTAACACACACGGTCAGTCGTATTTGACTTGCCGCAGGCGCAGGATTTCTGCTTAAAAATATGAAATTGAGCACCTCCCTGATTTGCGTCGCGATGGCATTTAAGTCGGAATTTCATCGAAATAACCAGTCCTACCTGGAGACTGATATGCACGATTTCCCATCTCCCTTCTGGTGGCTCTCGGCACTAGAGCAGCGAATTGCATGCGCTGTCATGCTTGCGGCAATGTTCGGCTTAATGACATACCTTTCGCACGCGCAAGCGGTATTAACCGGAGTGGTACCGAACGGCGTAGTCGAACTGGAAACACCGCTAACGACGAACAAAGCGGCGGAGATGATCAAAAATCTCAAGGATGCGCACCTGATTGACGAGGCACGTCGTCAGACATACTGGGACTACGCGTTTTTGTTGGTGTATCCAATAGCGCTGTCGCTCGGCTGCGCGATAGCGGCAGGTGCAACAAGTGGAAAGACAGCTATCATCGGGATGTGCATTTCGTGGGGCGTGCTGCTCGCATGTCCGGTCGACGCAGTCGAGAATTTTGCAATTCTGAAGATGCTGGGGGAAAGGACTACCATGCCCTGGCCACTGCTCGCAACGATTTGTGCGTGCATCAAGTTCACATTGGCAGGCGGCGGATTGTTATTCGTTCTCTACGCACTTGTCATCAAAGGATGGGAGTGCATCAAGATCGCGCATTGACAGCGCTGAGGAGATCTCATTTGTCAGCGGTGTGCGAGCGATGTAGGAGATGACGCTGGACGAGTGCTCGTTCCAGGCTTACGAGAATGGATCACACGCCAACGGCAACTTGCAAAGGCTGACGCGTCGGCGGTGATTTTTGCGTTACCAGAAGTGGTCAAGCGGCTTCGACTACCTCTTGAACAACGACTTCCGGGTCACCGTAGATGCGACCGGAGATGCTCAGGTTCGCCGGCGGATGTTCGTGCAACACGACATTGATGATCTTGGGATCGGAGCCGATGGCTCAGGTACGACTTCAGATCTGATTGGCTGCCACGGCTTGAGAGCTAACTAAACAAGGCACCGATTCGTTCCGTCGAGTCTCATTGCTGGAGAACAGCAAGCGAACGACAGATGGACATCAGATATCCGACACTCAGTCGACAGACCTTCGGGCGACCGTAGAGGGTCAGTTCCGCGCGTTCACCGTCGGCCCGGGTTCGGCCAGAAAAGTCACTCGCCCTCTGCGTCGCGCAGGCATCCAGGTCGCAGCTCCGCCCAGCCAACGGCCATTCGATCGCCGAAAGCGTCACTTGCTTCGGCCGTTATTATGGTGAGAAAAGTATCGATCGCGGGTTAAGCGATGTTTTCGGAACCTCTCACTTCTAATCAATGGCAACGAGCGAATTTCGACGCATCCCATCATAGGCGACTGAATTTGATTGTTGTATCAACGCTATGAGCTATTTGACGCTTAAATGTTTGATTGGAGCCCCGTTGTCTCCCTCGCGGATTATTTCTGTGGCGGGAAATTGCCCCTTAAGAGCAGTGATCGACGAATCGTCAAAGTATTTTCGACCCAAATAAAGTAATTTCAGGCTTGGTAGCTGGCTTAGAGCGTTGACATCCTTGACTGGTGTCCCAATTAATTGAAGTTGCGACAAATTCTTTAGTTTTCTTAGCGGAGTAAGGTCGGACACATTTGAATCGGCAAGAGAAAGTCTCTCTAGATGGTTCATGCCGTTTAGTGCGCTGATTTCCTTTATATGACACTCAGCGAGATTAAGGTTTTCTAAATTTTTGAGGCTTTCTAAAGCCTCAATTTTCGTTATCTTTGTCTTCTCAAGATCCAGAGTTCGCAAGCTTGTGAGCGTACTTAAGCCCTGTATATCTTGAATCTCAGTAAAGCCTAGGTCGAGCATCTCAAGGTGCTTCAAACCGGTCATAATTCCAATTTTGCTGAGTGGCGTCCGCCTCAACCTCAATACGCGTAGATTTGGCATATTTTTTAGTGTGCTAATGCTCGTAACCTTGGTGTTTGTCAGGTCTAAAACTTCAAGATAGGTTAGTCCACTTAGTGCCTCGATCTTGTCAACGGGAGCATCTTTAAGTTCTAGCTCGCGTACCCTAAGTCGCTCAAAGCTCGGCGCATAAAGCGATAAATTAAGACTTGAATCTAAAGACGAATATTTATCTAAGCGAGCGGCATCGCTGGCAAATCGTTCCCAAGCGAAACAGCGTCCGTCGTATTGATGGTCAAGCAGGCACGGAGTATTAATAAAACCTCCTTCGCCTAGCACCAATCGGTCGTGACTGTCTTGCCATCCGCGAAAAAGCGCTGGTAATGTTAATATCGACCCGAACCAAAGAATCAGCCCGCAGCTTATAACCCAGGGTCTCACGCGATTCCAAGTCGAAACGTGCATACCAACGAGAATGCGGTCGTAGAGACTTGCGATAAAATCATGTGCCACTTCCCACGTGCCCTGCATATTGTTCAGTTCACGAACGATTCCTTTGCTTGCAAGTTGCAACAGATAGCCGCGCACCTGATTATCGTTGAGGCTGGTGCTGTTGGCGATTTCGCTTTCTGTTATGGGATATTTTGTACCATTGCTGGTAATCATGCACCGAAGAATTCGTGGAGCCACCGTCCGTAGATTCGGCTCCAGAAGCAGGGAGCGTAAATAGGAGCGGAGCAGCGTTCCACGCCGAAATTCCTTGGGAAGAACTTCGAAGCTGCGCAGTACAAGTCCGAAAAGGTTGACTGTTATAGGTCTTATTAGGCCCGGTGTCTGCTCTACTTCACGAGCCTCATCGCGAATCTCGTTTTCACGATCTTTATTGATTTTTAGACCCGATGCGCGAAGAAAAGCCATTGCGTCGCGCTCAAAAAATGGCGGCACTTCTTTAGTGCCATTTTGACATTCAGGCAATCTCAAAGTCGCTAATAAGGGACGATAATCGCTGCGGAGAACCATCAACACCTGCACATTATTTATCGGTCTCTCTGCCAATGCGCGCAAAAGTCTGGTAAATGCTCCCCGCTGTGCTTCTTCGGTGAGAATTAAAAATTCCTCGAACTGGTCGAGTATTAAAAGCAATTTTTTGGGCGCAACTTGACGCGCCGCTTTCATCATTAATTCATCAAGAGTATGAACCTCGTTCGTCGGAGGTTGTTTCCATATCAAGCCCGGAACGGTCAGCGCGGTAATGATCGCGGATATCGGGTCATCGACGATCCTGACGCTAATTACACAGAGCGGCACATGCTCCTCCGCAAGTTTAGGCAGAACCCAAGCCGCCAAAATCGAGCTCTTTCCAGATCCGGATACGCCGCAAAGATAGAGGAGTGGTGCAGGATTGTCCCTCAACCACCGATAAACAGCCTCGTGAAAGTTATCCGCTCTATGAAAGGTCGCACCCAATTCATAAGAGGTGAGGCGGAAGTATTCGGGGTATTTGAGGACGCCGGCAATTCCCCACTTCGCGGCGGCGTTTTTGTGGTGCTGTTCAAGCCACACCGGAACCATCCAGAGGGAGATCAGTGCGGCGGGGATTATTGAGGCAATCAGCCCGATCGGCCAAGGTAGTCCCCACGCGATCGTCAGTTTTGCGACAACAGCAGGGATGCCAGCAAACGCAACAAGAAGCGCAATATAGAGTTTAGTCGCCTTATAGACAGCCTGCAGGGTCGAGAGGAAGGTTCGTTTCTTTGCTCGCGGGGCCGTCTTATTCATCTTCGGGCCGCCAGACGGTGGATGATTCGCAGGCATATAGCGCTCCCGCATCCTGCCTCAGGGTTCGTGAAATTGGGCGCACTCTTGGAAAGGCAATCACGCGCGCACTATCTACATTAGCAGTCGGCGCCGTGAGCGTCGATGGCGCGAGATTTCGAGCGACCAATGCTAATGGTATCAAGGACGTCAGCTAGGCGCGATATAGCCTTCACATCTTTCATAGATGACCATTCGCTCAGCTTCGAGTCGATGACTCGTTCGGGGATGAGACGGCCGACGGCCATCAGCGGCCTGACGGTCGCGCTCCTACGAAGACGATCGTACGTCCGCTATGGTGTCGAGGCCGTGTGACAACGCAAAAATAATCGGTTTTTGGATGCCGCGTTACCCTTCCCGAGTCGCCACCAGGCCGATATGCGGCGATCCGAAGGGTCGTGTCCGATTCGTCCTATCGCGTGCCTGGCGGCGGAGTGGATCGATCGGGACTAGGACTTGTCGATCGTTGGGATGATCGCTCGGCGTATCGGCGCACATGTCGAACTCGGGAACGCAGCGTCGCGCGGGCTCATGGCACTCGTGAAGTTCTGACGTTTTTGAATACATGGACAGCGCAACATTGCGCGTCACTGGTCGCCGTCCAGAAGAAAATATACTTTTTTGTGTGTGCTTTCCAACATCATTTTACGTTCGTGACTTTACTGTCTGCCGCGCGTCGCCTTTCATGTTCTTCACGGCTCTAAATAAACGACAAATACTCGATCAGGGCCGAGACATGGTGTTTGGAAAAGTGAACGTGATAGTTCGTATTCGGATGCGCTGGACAGTAATGCCGGCGAGCGAAGATTCACCACCAATCGGCTCGAGGACGGCGGGTAGCTCGGAAACGCCGAGTTTTTTTGGCGCTCCCATGAAAGCAACTCTCCACCAGAGAACTAACTTGGGGTGATGGATGTGCGGAAGGCCGCGCGCTAGTACATCGCGACGAGGACACATCAATACCTCTTGCGAGGGCAAGCCAAATGAAATCCAAAGAATATGCACTAAGCTTCGAAAAGGTCCAAGAGGAGGAGAAGGCGGAGATCCTGAAGTCCAGGCAGCGCAGCGGACTCGAAAAGCCGGCCGATGAGAACCTTTGGCGCCCGCGTGGGTTGGCGTTTTCGGGTGGCGGAATCAGGAGCGCGACGTTCTGTCTCGGCGTGCTGCAGGCGATTTGCGTGAAGAAGCAACTGAACAGCTACGACTATCTATCGACCGTGTCTGGTGGCGGCTACATCGGTGCGTTTCTCACGACCTGGATTCAGCGCAAGGATGGCGACATTGCGAAAGTCGAAGCGGCGCTGGCGCGGTCCGCACCGACCTCCGACAAGAGCAATGCGGCTGTCGACATGCAGGAACTCGACTGGCTGCGCCGCTATAGCAACTACTTGACGCCACGTGCTGGGCTTCTGTCATTGGACACGATCACGCTCATCGCGGCGTGGCTGAGAAATGTCGCGCTCAACTGGATCCTGATCGTTTCGTTCTGGTGGCTTGTGCTTTTGGCGCCGCGCGTCGTCGTCGTGAGCGATAACCAGCTGCGTCAGCTCGTCAGTCCCTTGCTTCTCAAAGGCGTGACAGGGCTGAGCCTTTGGATCATCGTCGCGGCGGCCGTGCAACTGCAGATTCAGTCCTGGGATCCGGTCAGCCGTGACCGCAAGCAAACGCCATTCCTGGTTCGGAACAGCGATACGCTCGCCAATTTGACGCTGGTGATTCCGATTGCACTCTGGGCGCTCGTCATGATGTTGTGGCTGCACGATCAACCCGCGCTCGTTTCGTGGACATGGGAGAACCGATCGACTATTGAGAAATTCGTCGTCGTCGCGTTGGTTGCGATTTTGTTGACCGAGATGCTCGGGTCGTTACTCAAAGCGCAACGCGCGCGGGACTCGCATCCGGACGCTGCAAGACGGGTGCTGGACTATCTGATCAACGCGACACGCCCCTGTCTCGTCATGTTGCTCTCGTCGGTTTGCGCGCTGACGGTCGGTTTCTGCTTGCTCCTCTGGCTGCAATCGACCTTTTCGATGGATGATTCCAGACAAGCGCTCATCTCGATGTACACCTTCCTGCCGCCGAGCTTGATAGGCGTGTTTTGCTTGATGGGCGTAGTCTTCGTCGGGCTGGCCGGGTCGTTATATCGCGACCGCACGAGAGAGTGGTGGAGCCGGCTTACTGCGCGGTTGCTGGTCGTCGCGCTGCCGTGGCTGGGCGCGTTTTTGTTCGCCTTTTATGTGCCGCCGCTCGTCCGATGGGCTTTGCTCAATGCGCCGTACTGGCTGTCGCTGGTGAGTCTGGGCTGGGTCGTCACGACGCTGCTCGGCGCCACATCCAAAAGCGCGGAGCGTCTGAACACTACCAATCGCGAACGTTACGGGGCGGCGCTCAATGTCGCGGCCGGCGTCGGCGTCATTCTCATTTGCGCTTTGCTGGCGTGGATCCTCGATGCGCTTTTGCCACCCTTGTCGCAGCACAGCCTCATCTTCGATGACCCGATCCGCAACTTCACGCATGGCCATCTCCCGGACTGGTCGGATCTCGCCGCGTCAGCTAGCGCGCGGCTCCAGTTCCTCGAGGGCATGGGCGCAACGGTGTACGGACACCATATTCCGTTCATTGCTGAACCGGTGATCGTGCTGTCGGTGATCTTTCTCGTATTCGGCCTGCGCATCGAGATCAACCGCTTTTCGTTGCAGGAGGTGTACAGGAATCGACTCACGCGCTGTTATCTTGGCGCGAGCAACGAAAAGCGCATGCGCAATCCGTTCACTGGGTTCGATCTCGGAGACGACATGCCGCTCAAGAATCTGAAGTGCGAGGACGACACGATCGTTCGGCCGTTCCACCTGTTCAACACCGCCATGAATATCGCGCAGGGCAAGAATCTGGCGTGGCAGGAGCGCAAGGCCGCTTCGTTTGTCCTAACGCCGCTGCACGTGGGATACCGGCTTTCCAGTGTGCAGGGCGATTGTACTGACCGGATGGGTGGCAAGGAAACTCACTTTGGTTTCCGTCCGATTGCTGAGTTCGCGCGCGGCGCGGACAATGAAGAGGAAGGCATCTCCGTGGGCGGCGCTGTTGCGACATCGGGCGCTGCGCTCAGTCCGGAGATGGGTTACCACACCAAGCCGACTTTGTCGTTCCTGCTGACGCTGTTCAACCTTCGGCTCGGCAGATGGTGCCCGAACCCATCGAAGGAAGACTCGTGGAAATCGCGTCGAAGCGGCTTCGCACCCTGGCGGCTGCTTCAGGAACTGGCCGGCCGCACGAACGAGTACAACCAATACATCTGCCTGTCCGACGGCGGCCATTTCGAAAATCTCGGAATCTACGAACTGATTCGTCGTCAGTGCGAGTTCATCCTTGCCGTCGACGCCACGGCCGACGGTTCACGAGCGTTCGAGGATTTGGGCAACGCGGTGCGTAAATGCAGGATCGATTTCGGGGTGGAGATCAACTTTGATCTCAATCCACTGAGAGGGCAGTCGCCTGAGAACTTACCTCAGGTGACCTACGTCGTGGGTAACATCCGCTATCCGGACGGGCAGCACGGACGAATCGTGCTGATCAAGGCATCGATGTGCCGACCGCCCAGGGAGCCTGCCGATGTCCAGTCCTATGCGACGCGGTTCACGGGTTTTCCGCATCAGTCGACTGCTGATCAGTTCTTTGACGAGAGCCAGTTCGAGAGTTACAGAAAGCTCGGCTATCTCGCAGGATGCGCTGCAAGCACCGCTTGCAAGCATCTAAGCCCACACCGATCCGCGCAAGCTGGGTAAGACGAGAGTGCTGTTGAGGAACGTTAGAGTACTACGAACATCAGTGCCTGAAGCAGGTGACATGAACTCTCGCCACAGTTTTATATCCGACCCAGAAGGTCCGTTTTGCGGTGTCCCGCAATTGTCCGGGGGTGAAACTGCAGAATCTCTGCAACCGGCCACAAACAGCCGTTTGGGAATTCGGGAGGCCTGCCATTGGAAAGGCTGCTTTATTTCCAGAAGCTGACTGACGTGCTACGCGCACAATTCGGCCATTGCTGACGTTGGAGTTTCGACCACTGTGAGGCAGCTGATAGGCGCTTTGCCGCCGTCCGCGCCATCGTAGCCTCGAAAGTCAGGTGCCGATGCAAGTGAACGAGTACTCGCGACCCACTGCGGCCGCTCGTCCCTGCGCCGTCTCAACGACAGCTTAAGAATTGCAAAACGGTCGTTGCGCCACACGCCGCCCGGTTGGACGTAACTGGAGGAAGCCGATTCGTGTTCGTCGTCTCTAGGCTACATGATCCATCCGGGTGTTGGCAGGCAAAGTGCCTTGCATACAGCGGTCCGGCTATTGTGAACCGAATGCTTTTTCGAGAGCAACAGCATATGCCGCGAGCAATCTGGCTCGCGAGCGAAGGACGCTCCTCTCCGTCTCATCAAGTTCGCCGAGCGCTGGCGCAAGCCGCTCAACCAGAACCTCTATAGGCGGAGGATCCGGTGAATGTAGTTTCGAGTAGACCTTGCTGAAAGCCGCGACCGTCAATAGGTCGATTTCGAATAACTCCATGCCGATGCTTAACATTTCACTAGCTCCTTTCTCTTTCTGAAAGTTGGTGTTCCTGGATGGAGTTGACGGCATGCGGCCCAACGCGTTTCCGGCCACCGCATACCGCACTCAATTCACTGTTTGAATCCGACGAGAATCCCTTGGGTTGCCAAGCCACCGCCAATTGCAAGTTGCGGCAACGCTGTGACGAAATACGTATGTGCTTTACCAACTGAAACAGAGGCCACGAGACCGTCCAGCCCGGCACCAGTCGGAAATGCGTTGACCGAGACTGGGGTTCCTGTTCCATCGCCGTCAGGGTTTAAAAAGTCATCTTTCGGCGGTACGGGAGTCGATTCGGGCGCCTCCGTGATCGTAGTACCCTCTGGCGAGGTCGTTGTGGTAGTGCCATCGGTCGTGGTCGTGGTCGTTGTGGTGCGGTCAGGCGTGGTGGTAGTCGTGGTCTGATCTGGCGCTGTGGTCGTGACAGTACCGTCGAGCGCGTTATCGGTCGTCGTGCCGTCGAGAGTTGTTGTTGTGACGGTGCCATCGAGTGCGACCACGGATGTTGTCCCGTCACCCGCAACGGTCGTCACTTCGCCGGTTTTTTGGTCACGGGTCGTGATTGTCCCATTTGTGAAACTTCCCGCCCCATATCCATGGCGCAGAAACGATTCATCAACTCAAGTGTGAGGCGCTGTCCGGAGACGCAGGGGCAAATCCAATGATCTCGACGCGAAAGAATTCGCAGATGCGAAATAGCAGCTCGTTGCCAAAGCGCGGCAACTGGTCTTGCATGACCAGCCCCGAAGGGGCGACACGTCCTCAAAGGATTTGATGCAGCAATCGCTGCAAACCTCTCGTGCGGTAATTCAATCTGGTTCCGAGGTCTGAAATGACTTCGAGCCCATCAAAACCGCTCTCGACGCAATGCTTCTCCAGTCGCAAAGCCTGCGTCTTTCGCTGTTCTGCCTGGTCGTGTGAGCAAACACGGACGTAGCAGATCGTTTTGCCGGTTGAAGCAGGCTCAGCTCCGGTCCCGGTCCGCACGGCATCGCGCTGGTCGCACCGGTGCCCGCCGATAGTCCTGCAAGCTGACATCAATAGTCCCTGCCGATGCCAACGTCGCAATGTGCCCACCGCTATGCCCAGTTCAGCCGCAAATCGCGAAGGCGATGTTGGTGGTATGCGTCATTAAAGTCCAGAGAAAACCATTGCTTAAAAACGAAAGCAATAGAAGTCTGTTCTCTGTGTTTACGACGACTATTGATTAATCGTTGAAAACAAACTGCTTGTTATTAAAGCCTCCGTGAATACCATTGGACGTCAACTTCATGTGCGGGACCGCACATATCTCAATAGGTTGAAGCGCAGATTCAATCATTGGAGTCTAATCTCCTATCGCCAGGTTATGGTGCGTAAGGTAATTGACTATCAAATGAAACGTGCCAAGTGAGCTGAAGTAGCCTTCGGCAAAAACCGTGTGACGCGTATTAACGAAGCGAGTGGATATAAAAGCGCGGGATGGACAAGCCTGATGTCCTGCGAGCACACACGTCCGAGATCAATAGATATTGAACTTCATCTAAAGAGGGCCAAAATGGATCCAATTCTCGACCAGACATTGTCATGGAAAAATGCGCACGCAGCGGTCTCGCCACAATCTGCGGCTGAGCTCGCAATGTTGAATGATCTGCAAGGAAATATTCTTAAAGGACACGGACGGACCTACACAAGCAACCTGTTTGTTGCATTCGACAAAACTAAAGCGCAAGCAGCGCGTCAATTTGTAGCGAGTGTAGGGGATGACGTGAATGCGGCGTTGGATCAGTTATTGGATGCAGAAGCGTTCAGGAAATCGGGGGTTAGCGGAGGAACGTTCATCGCGTTTATGCTGACAGCGAAAGGCTACGATGCGCTCGGATGTACGAATGCAAAACCTGTCGATGAAGCGTTCGAAAAAGGAATGAAAGCGAGAGACTTGGGAGATTCAAAGTTCACCGAGTGGGAGAGTCACTTTGCCGCTGAAATCCACGCGATGATACTCATCGGGTCAGCGAACGAAGGAACGCGAAACACTGAACGCGACAAGATGGCTGCTCGCATTAATGCGACGGCCGGCGCTGCCACCCTTTTGAATCCGGGATTTGGGGAAGACGGTCACGTGATGAAAAACGATGACGATCACGGCATCGAGCACTTTGGCTACGTAGATGGCATCAGCCAGCCACTCGCGCTTCAGGAAGACATTGACGAGGCGAGGAAGAATGCCGGAGGAACATTTATCTGGGATCCGACAATCAAGTTGAGCCAGCTTCTAGTCCCTTGTCCAGGCGGAAAACTCAACGTCAGTTTTGGCAGCTTCTTTGTTTTTCGGAAACTTGAGCAGGATGTTCGTGGCTTCAAGACCCACGAGAAAAATGTATCAGATTCTCTGACCAAGAAACATAAACCGTCCCGAGACGTAGATGTGGGTGCAAGCGTGATTGGGCGATTCGAAAATGGTGTTCCGTTTGCGTTGACGCCGGATGAAAAAGGTCTTGCCGTCGACCCACCGAACAACAACTTCGATTTCGCCAATGATCCTAACGGACTGAAGTGCCCGTTTGCTGGACACATCCGGAAGTCGAATCCTCGTTCAGACGTCGACAAATCGAAATCACATTTGATGGCGCGTCGCGGTATCCCGTACGGGGCGCGGTCTGACAATCCGAATGACGAGCAGCTTGACAACAAGCCGACGGGTGGCGTTGGCCTGCTCTTTATGGCTTATCAAAGCGACATTGCAAAACAGTTCGAGTTTGCACAGCAGAAGTGGGTCAACAATCCAGACTTTAGCGAACCGGGTACCGGTCGTGACGGTGTAATCGGACAGCCCAAGGGTCCGTCCGGTCAACGATGGACAGTCGAATGGGGAGAAAAACTTAGCGATGGGGGAGAAGACGAGCAGTTCTCAGGTTTCGTGACTCTCAAGGGCGGTGAATATTTCTTCGCGCCGTCGATCACTTTCCTGAAGTCGCTGAAGTAGCGCGGTGAAACGGTTTAATGGTGCCAGCAACAATCGTCGATCGTTGACGGCTGAATCTCAGCATCAATGGTTGCTGGCATCGCGACCCGCAAAGCGTAGCGTACCGAACGGGGTACCTCGTAATCATCGCATGGTGCAGTGCCTTGCATTGCCGGGCCTCAACTCGATCGCTGGTCACCTTTTGGAGGGATCAACTCGCCGTACTGGCCAACATTGGTGTAGCGCAGCCTTTCTTCGTTCAATGTTGTTCCCGTGGATGTCAGGTGCGTCCTGTTCGACACGCTGCCATGTCAGATACTCTGCCACTTTCGTTTGCTGCGAGAGCGCCTTAACCAGGCGTTTCGCGCCTTCAGTTGGGGTCTCGTTAAAAACGTCCTCGGGAGTCATTTCGTTTACGATTTCCTCGATTTTGTCTGAGGGAAGACTGTCCTTCGCTTCATTGTCAGTCATCGTGGTTTCTCCGAAATTTGCAACGAAATGGCGTGGGGACGGACGTAACATTGCTGAGGCCAGATGCCGCGTCCGTGCTACGGGTACCAACTCAAGATTCGCGTGCCAGACTGCTGCGGAAGAAGGGCGAGCGCAAACATCTCATCATCAGCGACGTGACATTCAATCACGACCGTGCGGCGCTCGACGAGGCGCTGGACGCGAATATCGCGCTCACATGGCGGCTGCACTGGGACGGGAAGCACTGGCGCGCATTCGTGTGATTCGATCACGCTGCGGCCCGAAAGGTCACACTCGATGCTCAGCATGGCGCGGTTGGGATCGACTTCAATGTTGATCACCTGGCCGTGACCGAGACGGATCCGTTTGGGAACTGGTCTTACGTTGCTTCGATTTCGTCGTGCTCATCGTGGTGCTGTCGTGGATGAAGACCAGTATTGCGTGTGGTTTTATCCGGGCACGACTTGTATCGTCGCTCGGACGACCGTGTTCGTTCACTCGTGTGACGACGGCCGAGAGGTGTGAGTTTCCGACGATGTATGGCAGGCAATCGTTAGGCGTTTAGTGAATTTCAACGGGTTGCAGAGGTCTGAAAGGTTTGAGTGCGTGGCTCATTCACACTGTAAGCTTGTTTTCAAGATATGGCCCTTTACGTTGGACATTTTGCGGTTTGAGTGATTTGCGTGAAGTGCGATGCCGTGGAGGAGTGTTCTGCACGTATGTTCGATACAGCCATCTTGGCCCCGCCGAACGGGCAGTTCACAACATCGTGAATAGTGTTTGACGTCTTTTTAGGCAGAGGCGCTTGATGCTCACGACTTCGATCAAGTGGGCTCGTGGGGCAGATTCGCTGTAAGCCTTTATACGTCCAGACGGTCGTTTCCATCTTTAATGAATCGTGACAACGATCAACCGGTTCGGGGAAACACGCGATGCGTGAGAAGACAATAGACCTGGTGGGCGTGGACGGCTGCAAGGGCGGCTGGTACGCCGTCAGGCAGCACGCCCGGACGGGCGCGATCGAGACGCGAGTCTGCGCGACGTTTGCCGGGTTGCTTGCGTGGGCGCCGGCGCCCGCCATCGTGGCCGTCGATATGCCGATCGGTCTGTCATCGACGGGCTATCGCGCGTGCGATGCCGAAGCGAGGCAGCGTCTGAAGTGGCCGCGCAGCGCGTCGGTGTTTCAGACGCCTGTGCGTCAGACGCTTGGTGCCAGGGAGTATCGAACGGCGTGCGATCTGAACCGCGAAGCGACGGGCAAAGGAATCTCGCAACAGGCCTTCAACATTCTCGGCAAGATCGCCGAAGTCGATACGTCGTTGCGCGCCAGCAGGAGCGATGCATCGCGTGTGTTCGAGGTGCATCCTGAGCTTGCCTTTATGCAGCTTCAGATCGAGCAAGGCGGCGAGGCGGCCGGGCTCAAGGAGGGCAAAACGTCAGAAGCGGGACACGCGAAAAGAAGAGCCTTGCTTGACCCCGTATTCGGCGCCGTTCTAAAGACCGCGCTTGACGAACGCGTTGCCCGGCACGCGCAGAGAGACGACGTGCTCGATGCCTTTGCGGTGCTGTGGAGCGCGCGCCGCATCGCGGCGGGCAGCGCCGTCATGCTGCCCGACGATGAACCGCGCGACGACGCGCTTCTGCCGATGGTGATCTGCTACTGAGCGAACGTTGCGGCCCGCGCTGTTCCGCAACGTTTCAGCACTCGCGCCAAAAGAATCACTCCGCTCCGCGCACGATGCGCAGATCGCGCTCGACGCCATTTCCCAGCGCGGCCAACGCCTTCTTGTACGCCTCGCTGTCGTAGGCCGCGACGGCCTGCTCGTAGGTCGGGAATTCGATCACGACGGTGCGGTCCTTCAGGCCTTGTTCACGCACTTCCTCGGCGAGACCGCGCACGAGAAACTTGCCACCCGCGGCCGTGATGGCCGGCGCCGCCAATTGTGCGTATGCGGCCAGCGCCGCTGGATCGTTCGTCTTACGGTAAACAGTGACCCAGTATCCCTTGCTCATTTCACGTTTCCTCACGTTTAAGGTTTGGCCATGGCGACGCCAGCCGATCCATCCATCTGTCCGTCCGCGCCGCCGACGCCCACGATTCTCGCTCAAGCGCAGCGAGCGCGCTTGCGCGTATCGCGACGCCCGACAGCCTCAGGACTTTAACGCAGCCGACGCGGCCAGCGTCGCGTGAGGGTCGAAGTCGGTCGGCGGCGCGCCGAGTTCGCGGCGGAACATGTCGCTGAAACTGCTCGGCAGATAGCCGAGTTCGCGCGCGATGGTGCTGACCGCGCGTCCTTCGGCGAGCCCCGATACGGCGACGGCCAGCTGCACCTGCCTGCGCCACTCCGCGAAGCCGATACCCAGCGCCCGCGTGAAGAGCCGCGCGAGTGTGCGCACGCTCGCGCCCACCGACGCCGCATGCTGCTCGAAGCTGATCGCATTCGACGGATTGTCGATCACCGCGCGGCACAGCGCGTCGAGCCGCCGGTCCGAAGCATCAGGCAGTGGAATGCGCAGCGACGAGCGCGGCGCCTGTTCGAGTTCGAGCATGGCGAGCCGGTACGCTGTGCTCAGATAGTCTTCGTCGCGCGTATGCGCCTCTTCATGTTCGGCGATCGACGCAATCAGTTCGCGCAGAAGGCCGTTGATCTCGAACACGTCGCTGCGTGCGCTCAGATGGCCGATGCTGCGTTCGTGGAAATACAGATTGCGCATCTCGACGTCGCTCATCATGTGGATCGAGTGCTCGGTGCCGGCGGGTAGCCATACGGCGCGCTGCGGCGGGACGACGAGCGCCTCGTGCCCGGCTTCGACCCACATCACACCCGACACGGCATACAGCACCTGCGCCCACGTATGCGAATGCGGATCGATGCGCAGCCCGCGCGGATAGTGCCGCGCGAGTGAATGGCCTTTGTCCGCGTCATGCAGGGCGGGTGGAGTTGCTTGTGTCATCGCTCAGTGCGCGTCCTTGCGAGGCTTACGGTCCTTGTCGTCATCGCTTTCGCTCTGGTCGATGAACGGCGAGTCGGTGTCGGTGCCGCCCGAGCGCAGCGCACTGCGTGCTTCTTCGGCGAGTTGCTCGTAGCGCTGGCGAAAGCGCCCGAGATCCTTTTCGTTCAGTTCTTCGAGATCGAGCAGCGCGTTGTGTGCGCCGTCGAGCGCGCGGATCAGTTCGTCGAGCTTGATCTGCATCGCGGCCGTGTCGCGGTTTTGCGTGTTCTGGATCAAAAAGACCATCAGAAAGGTGACGATCGTCGTCGATGTGTTGATCACCAGTTGCCAGGTGTCGCTGAAATGGAACATCGGCCCGCTGATGGCCCACACGACGACGAGCCCCACGGCAATCACGAACGTCGCAGGTTTGCCGGCCATCGTGGAGAGACCCGTCGAGAACTTCGAGAACCAGTTGCTGTTTGTCACTGGGCGCTCCTGTCGTGTGAAGTCCAGCCTTGACGATACCCATTCCCCCGCGCGTGCGCCACCGCACCCGTTGGGCCTCGCAGCCGCGAAAAATCCCGCGACGGATTTTCGCCGCTTGCGCGTTTAACCCTAAAACCTGCCGATTTCAAACCGGCAACCGTTCCAAGGGATAACGCAATGAACATGCAAAAACCGGTCCGCATGCTTGCAGCAGGCGTGGCCGCGCTGAGCGCCTCAGCGGCGTTCGCGCAGGCGGTGATCGTCGCGCCGATGGCACCGCCCGCCGCGCGCGTCGAAGCCGTGCCGCCGCCGCGCGCGGGCTACGCGTGGGATTCCGGCCACTGGCGCTGGGCGGACGGCCGCTATGTGTGGGTGGCGGGGCACTGGCAGACCATGCGTCCGGGCTATCGCTGGGTGCCTGGGCATTGGGTTACGCATGGTCCGAACTGGCGCTGGGTGCCCGCGCACTGGGTGCGCTGAGCGTGGCCACGGGAGACTGAAAGATGAAGAAGCTGATGTTATTGGCCTTGCTTACCGCGACGCTCGCGGGTTGCGTGGTGGTGCCGGCGCACCCTTACTACTACCGGCCGGCCGTCGTCGTATATTGAACGGCCTTGAACAGAGGTTGACAGAGCGCATCGCGGAGTTCGCGGTGTTCCTGTGAAGGTGAAGTCACTCGATCAGAACAACAGGGAGCGACAGCAGTGACGACAGCACATCTCGTCGCGACACATGCCGCGCGTGACACGCGGCACGCGTGGAATATGCGGCATACCCGGAGCCGCGCGCGTTGAGCGAACGCGATCCGGACGCGGAACTGGTGGCGGGCGTCGGCAGGCAGGAGCCGGCCGCCGTCCGCACGCTTGTCGCGCGCAAGTTGCCGCGTCTGCTGGCGCTCGCCACGCGGATGCTGGGAGACCGTATGGAAGCGGAAGACGTCGCGCAGGAAGCGTTCATGCGCATCTGGAAGCAGGCGCCGCGCTGGCGCGAAGGCGAGGCGCGTTTCGATACGTGGCTGCATCGCGTCGCGCTGAATCTCTGCTATGACCGTTTGCGCGCGCATCGCGAGGAACCCGCCGACGAACTGCCCGACGCCGTCGATCCCGCCGCCACGCCCGATGCGCAACTCGAAGCGCAGTCGCGCGAGGCACGCGTGCGCGCGGCGCTCGCCGCGTTGCCGGCGCGCCAGCGCGAGGCGCTCGTGCTCAACTATTACCAGGAACTGTCGAACATCGAGGCGGCCGCGCTGATGGGCATTACCGTCGACGCGCTCGAAAGCCTGCTGGCCCGCGCGCGGCGCAATCTGCGCGCGCAGCTGGCGGGCGACGATCTTGCCGGAACGAGGACCAGCCGATGACTCCAGAGAGATTTCGCGCAATCGTCGATGCGTATGGCGCCGATGCGCGCCATTGGCCCGAAGCGGAGCGCGCGGCCGCGAGCGCGTGGGCCGCGCAGCATCGCAGGGAGGCGGACGCTTTGCTTGCACAGGCCGCGCAACTCGACGCATGGCTCGCGAGCGATGCCGCCGCGACCGATATGGCGCCGGATGCAACGCTCATCGAACGCGTGATTGCTTCGGCGCCCGATAACCGACAACCGCGACAAGCGCGCCGGCCGCGCTGGCTGTCGTTGGCCTGGCTGGGCGGTGGCTCGGGGCGCGCGGGCTGGTGGTGGTCGGGCGCGGCGTTCGCGGGCGTTGGTTTGATCGGCGGATTGGCGGGCGCATTCGCGGTGTCGTTCTTCCTCGTGACGGGCAACCCGTCGCCGGGACCGGAGTCTTCCTATCTGACAACTGGATTTGGCGGCACGGCCGCAGACTGGAGTGACGAATGAGCGGACGCGCCTGGAAATTTCTGTTGGTCGGCTCGCTGGTGCTCAACGTGTTTCTGATTGGCGGCGTCGCGGGCGGCGCGTATCAGTGGTTCGTCGCGCATGGCGGCGCGACGGCCGCCACTCAACCACAGCCGCGCGCGCTGCGTTTCGCGGCGGAAGGGCTGTCGGCGGAGCGCCAGCAGCAGTTCGTCGATGCCTTGAAGGACGCGCGCCGCGAAGCGCGCGCGTACGCGCGTGACGGGCGTGAGGATCGGCGCGAGGTGCTGCGGCTGCTAGCCGCGCCGCAACTGGACCGCGCGGCGCTCGACGTGGCGCTGAACCGCACGCGCGAAGCCGATATCGCGCTGCGCTCGCGGGTCGAGCAAAGCGTCGCCGATTTCGCCGCGACCTTGTCGCCCGATGAACGCGTGAAGTTCGCGGACGGCTTGCGCGAGCGTGGGCAATGGCGGCTCGCGCAGGCGCAACAGCGCTTGCAGAAACTGGGCAATCAGCCCGCGAGCGATTGATCGGCCGCGACTGAAAAAAGCAGCGACGGAAAAGCGCCACTCACTCCGTTTAACGCACATCGAACCACGCACGACAGGCGAGACAGGAGCGAGCATGGCCAATTCATCTGCAACTACGGCGCCGCCGTTGAGCACAGCCGCGATCGCGCTGAACCGCTTCGGCCTCGGTGCGCGCGCCGACGAAGCGCCGCCGGTGAATCCGAAGAACTGGCTGCTCGCGCAGTTCGACGCCTATCAGCCGATGCCCGCGGCATGGGCGGCGCAACCGACGTCGCTGGCCATTGCCGCGGATCTGGCCGACGAACGTCAGCAGGCGATGGCAAACACGGCAACGAACGCAACGAACGCCACCGCGAGTGGCGCGAATGCAGCCAGCCCGCCGAACCTCGCCAGCAACGCGGATGACGCGCGCAAAGCCGCCCGTCAAGCCGCGAACAAGGCGCAGCGCATGGAATCGCGCGACACGTACCGCGCGGCCGTGAACGCGCGCGTCGCGAGTGCGCTGACGACGCCCGCGCCGTTCGTCGAACGGCTCGTGCATTTCTGGTCGAATCACTTCGCAGTCTCCATCGACAAAGGCCGCGTCGCGCCGTTCGCCGGCGCATTCGAAGCGGAGGCGATCCGCCCGCACGTGCTCGGGCGCTTCGAAGACATGCTGGTGGCCGTCGAGCGTCATCCCGCGATGCAGCTTTTTCTCGACCAGACGCGCTCGGTCGGACCCGACAGCGTCGCCGCGTTGCGTGCCGCGCAGCGCAATCCGAACCGCAAGCCCGGACTCAACGAAAACCTGGCGCGCGAGATCATGGAACTGCATACGCTCGGCGTGCGCAGCGGCTACACGCAGGACGACGTCACCGAGTTCGCGCGCGCCATGACGGGCTGGAGCATTGCGGCAGCGCAAGGTCCGCAGGCGAGCAACGCAAACAATGCGAACACCGCGCCGCCGGGCGCGTTCATGTTCCGTCCGCAACTGCACGAGCCGGGGACGCGGACCATCATGGGCCGCCGCTACGACCAGCCGGGCGAAGGGCAGACGCTCGCGGTGCTGCACGATCTGTCGAGCGCGCCTGCCACTGCGACGCATATCGCGACCAAGCTTGCGCGCCACTTCGTCTCGGACAATCCGCCGCCCGACGTGGTCGACCAGCTGGCAACAGCCTTCATGCGAAGCCGCGGCGATCTGCCCACGGTTTATCGCGCGCTGATCGACAGTGACGCCGCGTGGTCGCCCGTAGCCGTCAAGTTCAAGTCGCCTTGGGAATGGACGGTTTCGTCGATGCGCGGCCTCGGCATGCACAACCTCAACGACGGCGCGAACACCGTGCAGATGGCGCCCGTGCTGACGCAACTCGGCCAGCAGGTGTGGCGTCCGGGCTCGCCGGCCGGCTATGACGATATCGCCGCGAGTTGGGCCGCGCCCGATGCGCTCGTGCGGCGTGTCGAGATCGCGCAGCGTTTCGGGGCGCGCGTCGGTGACCGGCTCGATGCTCGCTCGCTCGGGCAGACGCTGACGGCAGGTTCGCTGAGCGAGCCGACGCAGCTTGCCGTGTCGCGCGCGGAAAGCGCATCGACGGCGCTCGCGCTGCTACTCGTCTCGCCCGATTTCCAACGGAGATGACCATGCTCACTCGCCGCAGTTTCGTGCGCATTGCAGCCGCTGGCGCGGGCGCGATGCTCGTCGCGCCGCAGATCGTGTTCGCACGCGCTGCGACCGACCGCCGCTTCGTGTTCGTGATCCAGCGCGGCGCCGCCGACGGGCTGAACATCGTCGTGCCGTACGCGGACCCTGCCTATTCGACATTGCGTGGCGCGCTGGCCGTCGATACGTCGGCTTCGACCAAGCTCGACGGCACGTTCGCGCTGCATCCGTCGCTCGTGCAGATCGGGCAGATGTACGGGCGGCGCGAGGCGCTGTTCGTGCATGCCGTCGCGTCGCCGTATCGGGACCGCTCGCATTTCGACGGACAGAACGTGCTGGAGACGGGCGGATCGTCCGCGTATCAGGTGAAGGACGGCTGGCTCAATCGGCTCGTCGGCATGATGCCGGGCGCAGCGTCGACGACGCACGAGAACGCGATCGCGTTCGCGCCGACCGTGCCGATGGCGTTGCGCGGCGCGTCGAACGTCGCGTCGTATGCGCCTTCCGGGCTGCCGCAGGCGCCCGACGATCTGCTCGCACGCGTCTCGCAACTCTACGAACAGGACGCGCAGTTGCGTCCGCTGTGGGAATCGGCGATGGCGGCGCGCGGTCTCGCGGGCGATGCGGGCGCGCGCCAGGACCCGGCGAGTCTCGGCAAGCTGGCGGCCGGGTTTTTGTCGCGCGAAGACGGGCCGCGTATCGCGATGATCGAAACGGGCGGCTGGGACACGCACAGCGCGCAGATGCCGCGCCTCGCAGCGCAACTCAAGGCGCTCGACACGATGCTCGCAGCATTGCGCGACGGACTCGGACCGGCGTGGAACAAGACGACGGTGCTGGTCGCCACCGAATTCGGCCGTACTGCTGCGGCGAACGGGACGGGCGGCACGGACCACGGCACGGCATCCGTGGCGATGGTGATCGGCGGCGCGGTGGCGGGCGGGCGCGTCGTCGCCGACTGGCCGGGCTTGCGGCAAAGCGATTTGTACCAGGCGCGCGACCTGAAGCCGACGGCGTCGCTCGATTCGTTGATTACGGGCGTCGCGAGCGAAAGCCTCGGGCTCGATCCGCACAGGACTTCGCGCACGCTGTTCGCGCAAGCGGGCAGCGTGCAGCCGATGACGGGCCTGATCCGTGTCTAGGACGCGCGAGCCGATTTAACAATCAAGCCAACAACCGATCAACAGGGAGATGAACTCGACGATGAATGGTCTGAACCTGAAATCCACGAAACTACGCGCGCTGCTGGCGGCCATGCTCTGCGCATCGACACTTTCCGCCTGCTATGTCGTCGAGCCCGCACGGCCGGCGCAGCCCGCGCCCGTCGCGGAGGTGATACCCGCGGCGCCTGCGCCGGGGTATCGGTGGGTGAAGGGTCACTATCGCTGGGAAGGCAATCACTGGGCATGGGTGCCGGGGCACTGGCGGCCCGTTTGACCCCGTTCGATCCGGTTCGAAAAAAATATCGGTCGCGCGTGTCGATCTGAAGGTGGTTCACTCGTCGTAGTGGTGAAGACTCGCTAATCGGGCGAAACTTCGTCACTCATGAAACTCTTCACATCAGGAGACACGATCATGTCCACGCCAGCCGTCAAGCCCATCCCCGAAGGGATGCACACGTTGACACCGCACATCATCGTTGCGGGCGCGGCCGAAGCAATCGAGTTCTACAAGAAAGCGTTCAATGCAGTCGAGCAGGTGCGCCTGCCCGGTCCCGGCGGCAAGATCATGCACGCACAGCTGAAAATTGGCGATTCGACGCTGATGCTGGTCGACGAAATGCCCGATTGCGGCAACGGCGCGTCGTTCGGGCCGAAGGAACTGAAGGGCACGCCCGTCGTGCTGCATCTGTATGTCAACGACGCGGACGCCACCATCGCACAGGCAGCGGCAGCGGGCGCGAAGGTCATCATGCCCGCCACCGACATGTTCTGGGGCGACCGTTACGGACAGGTCGAAGATCCGTTCGGCCACCGCTGGTCCGTCGCGACGCACAAGCGCGACGTCACGCCCGACGAAATGAAATCGGCGATGGAGCAGATGGCGCAAGGCCGTCAATAACGACCGTCGCGGGCGCGTGAATCGATGCGCGGTGATGCATCGCGCATTTCACCGCACGCTGCCGCGCCCGATACAACCATCCAAGGAGATGTGATGGACAAGATTGCCACGTGCCTGTGGTTCGACGGCAATGCGGAGGAAGCCGTCCGGTTCTACACGGGCATCTTCGGGAATTCGAGCATCGGCGACATCACGCATTACGGCGAGTCGATGCCCGGCAAGGCGGGTGAAGTGCTGACGATCACCTTCCATCTGGAAGGCCGCGAATTCCTCGCGTTGAACGGCGGCCCGCAGTACACGTTTTCTCCGGCGATTTCGATGTTCGTGAAGTGCGAATCGCAAGAGGAAGTCGACACGTTGTGGGACGGGCTGCTCGAAGGCGGCGGCTCGCCGGTGCAATGCGGCTGGCTGACGGACCGCTACGGCGTGTCGTGGCAGATCGTGCCGACCGCGATGATGAAGTTTCTGACGGACAAGGATCAGACGAAGGTTCAGCGCGCGATGCAGGCCATGATGCAAATGGTGAAGCTCGACGTAAAGGCGCTCGAAGCGGCTTTTAACGGGCAGTGATTTCTGTTGAGCGTGGCGCGCGCCGCGCGTGAATGGCTTTTGCTGCGGCGCGCGTATCTGCGATCATCGGCGCTTTCCTCTCTGCCGGCTCCTGCCGGGTACGCGCGATGAATCCTTCCGTCCTTGAGCTTGAAACCGATCGTCTGATCTTGCGTCCTCATGTTCGCGAGGACTTCGACGAGAGCTACGCGCTGTGGTCCGATGAGACCGTTACGCGCTTTATCGGCGGAAAGCCGTTTAGCCGCGAAGAGGTATGGTCGCGGCTGCTGCGCTATGCCGGGCATTGGGCGCTGCTCGGCTACGGCTACTGGGTGATCCGCGAGAAAAACAGCGGCCGATTCGTCGGCGAGATCGGCTTTGCGGACTACCAGCGCGACATCGAACCGCCGCTCGACGCACCTGAGATAGGCTGGGCGTTGATGCCGTCGATGCATGGCATCGGCTACGCGACGGAAGCCGTGCGCTGCGCGCTGACATGGGCCGATGCGAAATGGCCGGAGCGTGAGACCGTGTGCATCATCGCGCCGGATAACGTGGCGTCGCGTCGGGTCGCGGCGAAATGCGGCTACGTCGAGGCGCGGCAGGCGACATACAAAGGGCATCCGACCGGGGTGTTTTGCCGCGCTGTCTAGGAGTTTTTCGGGCCTTTCCTAGGGTTCCTATATCTTCCGGCCGAATTGTTTGAGGCCGCCGCCGATGCGAAATTAACTACGCGAATGCATCGGTCATCTGAACCACCCAATCGCACGTAGATACAGCGTTGACACATCAACCCGCGCCGCGTAGCATCAAGGTATCTACATTGTAGATACGCGCGGCGCTTCTGCTCCCTCGGGGGTTTCAAAGGAGGCAATCGTGTATCTGGATTTCTCGGGCGAAGGTGGGGCTATGGCTATTCAGACAATCAAGCGGTGGGGCAACAGTCTTGCGGTGCGCATTCCAGCAAGCCTGGCGGACGAACTGCACCTGCGCGAAGATCAGGAAGTCGACATGGTGGTAGCGGATGGAGCGCTCGTCGCAACGCCCGCCATCAGGACGTTCAATTGGGACGAGTATCGCGAGCAACTCGCGGCGCGGCCCGGCGACGTGCATCCGACCATCAATCTTGGCGTGGCTGTGGGTTCCGAACTTGCCGATCCAACGGGCCAGGACGACTGGTAAGGAGCAACATGAAGAACGGCGTTCCCGAGATCGGCGATGTGTGGTGGATGAGTCTCGAACCCGTGGTCGGGCACGAGCAGGGCGGCAGTTATCCTCGGCCCGTGGTGGTGTTGTCGCACGACGAGCACAACGGTCCGGCACAGCGCATTGTCGCCGTGCCGTGTACGTCGAAGATACGCGGCTTTTCGACGGAGATTCCCGTCTCCGCGTTGTCCAAGCCGTGCGTCGCGCTGATCGACCAGGTCACGACGCTCGACTGGGTGGCGCGGCGCGGTGAATTCAGGGAAGAGCGGATCGCGCAGCCCGAACTGGATGCGATCCGCCGCAGTTTGAAAGCATTCCTGATGATGTAACGGCGTCGCCGCGTTACGGGCGTTGTGCCGCAATGCACGCCTGTAACGTGCGCCGCTGTGTGCCCTGCACGTCGAAGTTCGCTTCGTCGAGCCATTGCGCGAAGCCGGCGCGCAGCGCCGGCCATTCGCTGTCGATGATCGAGAACCACGCCGTATCGCGGTTACGGCCTTTGTAAGTCACGGCCTGGCGGAAGATACCTTCGTACGTGAAGCCGAAGCGGGCCGCCGCGGCGCGCGAAGGCGCATTCAGCGAATCGCATTTCCATTCGAAGCGCCGGTAGCCGAGTTCGTCGAATACGCGCTGCATCAACAGGAAGATGGATTCCGTTGCCATGCGCGTCTTTTGCAGACGCTGCGAAAACACGACGAAGCCGACTTCGATCACGCCGTTCGCCTTGTCGATCCGCATCAGCGAAAGCGTGCCGATGGCTTTGCCCGTCGCGAGATCGATGACGGTGTGATGCAGCGGGTCGGGGGAAGCCGCGCAGGAAGCGAGGAAGTCGCGGTACGCTTCCCGCGTGTCGAACGGGCCTACCGAAAGATAGGTCCAGTCGCGGGCGTCGTGCGCGGCGCTGTAGGCGTCGTACAGATCGTCCGCGTGGCGTTCGACGTCGACCCGTTCCAGCCGGCAGTAGCGGCCTGTCATCGGCTGATTGCCTGGCGCCTTCGCGGGCTGCCACTGTGCCATGGGTTCGCCGATAGCCTGGCCGTATTCGTTGACTCGTTGCACCACGTCATTCTCCCGTCGCGTGTAGCGTTTTGAAGTATGCCAAGCGGGCAAGATACGGCAAAGGCCGCGCGTCTGTAAGAACCAGGTGGGCGCGATTCGATGGAGCCAGCGTCGTGGTGTCTCGCCGCCGGTCGTGAAAGGTGCGCCGATTGCGAACGTTTGGAAGTGAAAGGCTGCTGGTTCAGAATGATCGCGATCATTCCCCATTCGTGAGAGGTCCGCATGCTCGACGTTGCTGATGAAATCGCCCGGTTCAATGCGGGCCGTGACCCCGACCGCCTCGCGATGAAATACGCGCGCATGCGCGCGTCGCCATTCGTGTTCCTGCGCGGAACCTGTCATCTGTTCTACAAGCGTCTGTCCAAAGGCACGGTGCTGGACGGCTCGCCGCACGCGTGGATCTGCGGCGACATGCATCTGGAGAATTTCGGCAGCTACAAGGGCGATAACCGGCTCATCTATTTCGACATCAATGATTTCGACGAGGCGTGTCTTGCGCCGTGCCTGTACGAAATGATCCGTCTGCTGTCGAGCGTGCTGGTGGCCGCCGACGACCTGAAGCTTAGTCGCGCCGAGGCGCTCGCGCTGTGCCACACACTCACCGACGCCTACGCCGCCGCGCTGCGTTTCGGCAAGGCGCGCTGGATCGAAGAGGAGACGGCCGAGGGCATGGTCGGCGAACTGTTCGCGGCTTTGCATCAGCGCTCGCGCGTCGATCACCTGAACCGGCGCACCGAATTGAAGGGGAAAAAGCGCACGCTGCGCGTCGACGGCAAGAAGGCGCTGCCTGTTACAGCCGACGCGCGCGCCAAGGTCGTCGCGTTCATGAACGATTTCGCGAAGCGCGAGCCGAATCCGCAGTTCTACGAGATCATCGACGTCGCGCGCCGCATTGCCGGTACGGGCAGTCTGGGCGTCGAGCGCTATGTGATTCTCGTCGAAGGCAAGGGCTCGCCCGACGGCAATTACCTGCTCGACATGAAGCTGGCCTTGCCTTCCGCCACTGCGCCGAACGTCCATACGCCGCAGCCCAAATGGGGCAGCGAGGCCGAGCGCGTCGTCGAGATTCAGAGGCGCAATCAGGTGGTGTCGCAAGCCTTTCTGCATGCCGTCGAGTTCGAACAGCGGCCGTTCGTGCTGCGCGGCCTGCAGCCATCGGAAGACCGCGTCGCGCTCGACAACTGGAACGGCAAGCTGCCGAGGCTGGAGTCCGTCGTGCGCAACATGGCCGAGCTGGTCGCGTGGGCACACTTCCGCAGCAGCGGAAGGCAGACTTCCGCGATCGCCGACGACCTGATCGCGTTCGGCGAAGACAGCAAATGGCAATTGCCGTTGATCGAACTCGCGACACAGTGCGAAGCGCAGGTCGTCAGCGACTGGAAGGCATACTGCGAAGCGTTCGATCGCGGCGCCTTTACGCTGAAGGCGAAAGCGTGAATGTTCGCGGCCGAACGTTTCGGACCGTACGTTCGATAAATCCGAATATGTTGCCGGGCTTTACGGCGACAGGCGAGATGTGTAAATCTGGTGGTGCGTCGTGGTCAAAAAGTGCGTCGTTTTCTGGGTCCGTTCGCCCTGCAAATCCCGGACCGCGCCATGACCCGACGCCGTGAGCGGGCGCGCCGCCCGTAAGGCATAAACAATGCCTCCCTATGAGTCACTTCCACGACAGGAGACGGCACTATGGAAATCGAAGCGACCGCATGGTACCCGCTGGACGACTATGCGCCCGTGCGAGATGGGTGGTACGAAGTCCAGCTGGTGAGCGGAGACACGGCATTCGCTAAATTTATCGAAGGCGGATGGTCGGAGAAGCCGCTTCTCGTGTTCACCCACTGGCGCGGACTGAGCGAAGATCCCGCCCGCGTGGACGAACCGGAAACCATCGACGCGGAGGCCACGGCAGCCGAGGGCGTGCGCGCCGCATGGAACGCCTTCTTCCCCGGCGCGAACGGCGAAGCGCACAAACCGCTCGACGTCACGCACGGCAAGCCACCGACTACGCACTGAATTTGCATCCTGCGGATCTGCGGGCGGCGCATTGGCGCCGCCGTTTTTTTGCCCCGCGTTTTTGCATCTGCATGTCGCACAACGCACGCTCGTCCGGCAACTTTTCCGCCACGACACGAAAGCTTCGCGTTTTGCCCGCCTTCGCTAGAATGCAGCGATCGATATCGCGAAGGTCTCTCATGCAATCATTCCGGCAACCCGTCGATCTGGCGCGCGCGACGCGCCTTCTGAACCATGGTCCCGTCACGTTGATCACGAGCGCACACGACGGGCGCTCGAACGTGATGGCGGCTTCGTGGGCCATGCCGCTGGATTTCGTACCGCCGAAACTCGTCGTCGTGATCGACGCGAAGACATTGACGCGCCAACTGGTCGAAGCGAGCGGCGTATTCGGCCTGCAACTCCCCACGCGCGGCTTCGCGCGCCATACGCTCGCGGTCGGCTCGAACGCAGGCGTCGAAATCGACAAGTTCACCGCGCTGCAGCTCGAGACATTTCCGGCCGAAAAGATCGACGTGCCGATGCTGGAAGGGTGTGTGGCGTGGTTCGAATGCAAGGTGATTCCCGACGACGCCCAGCGGCACGATCTGATTCTCGCCGAAGTGGTCGCGTGCTACGCGGACAGCCGCGTCTACTCGGACAACCGCTGGCACTTCGGCGACGATCACGACATGCGCACCTGCCATTACGTCGCGGGCGGCACGTTCTTCGAAACGGGCGACACATTCGAAGTCGAAGCAGCGCCCGTTGGCGGCACGCGCTGATTCGCGTCTGCGCCGGGTTCGCGCTTCAGTTCCTGAGCGGCAGCCAGATTTCAACGCCGCCCATGCCCGTCACGGGATTGAACTGCTCGCTGTAGCGCTCGAAGTTGGGTGCATCCGCGGGGGCGTGCCCGGATTCCGGCAGCCATTTGTTCCAGATTGTGTTCCACGTGCGGCGTATCGTCGAAATGTGCTCGCTGTGCGTGAACACCGCGTAGCGCTGCGTGCCGATGCGCACGCGGCTTAGTTCGTCGGGCAAGCCCGAGAAATCCGCGACTTCAACGCCGCACAGATAATCGAAGTTGCCGGAGTCGTCGGCGTTGTAGCAGACGCCGTACGCGACACGGCCGACCTGTCCGGGTATCTTGCCGAAGATCGCGTTGAAGCGCTGCCATTGCGCGGGAATGCCCGAACTGCTTTCACAGTGATAGCGTTCGCTCGATCCCGCGACGAGCAACGGTTTGCCGTCCACGAAACGCGGCGGCTCCAGATGGGCAAGAAGTGATTCATCCATTTTGATCGGCTCCATGAGTGCGAGGTTGTCGAGATGACCTTGCGCGCGCAACGCTTCGGGCGTGAGCCCGAACTGCTCGCGAAACGCGCGCGTGAATGCCTCGTGAGAGCCGTAACCCGCATCGACCGCGACGGCGAGGATATCCGGCGCGCCGCGCGCTAGCCGCCGTGCAGCTTCCGTCAGGCGGCGCGCGCGTACATAACGCATCACCGCAAAGCCCGTTGCCGCTTCGAACGCGCGCGACAGATGAAAGCGCGAGACGCAACCGCAACTGGCGATATCGTCGAGCGACAGTTCCTCATGGAAGTGGCTTTCGATAAACCACAACGCCTTTCCCGCAGGGTTTCCGATCAAGTTCATACGGACTCTCGTTTCGGCATGAACCCAGCATATCGATCGGACGGACTGTTCATTTGATCGCGCTTGCGGTTCTGCGGATGCAGCGGCCGTCAATCCGCCGATACGTCTTTCGCGGGCGAACCGAAATAGACCTGCACTTCGACGATCTTGCCGTTCTCGACCCGGAAGAACTCGGTGTTGCGAAACGCCTCGCGATTCATCGGCTTGCACGCATAACGCACGAACGCTTCGTTGCCTTCGCTGAACAGCTTCTCGATCTGAAAGAGCTCGACTTGTTCGTTGAACGGCCAGCAGCGTTCGAAGTATTCGCGCCGGTCGATATGATCGTCGCGCGGACTCGTGAAATGAAAATCGTCGGCGAGGATCGCTTCGATCTCAGCACGGTCCTTGTGCTGATACGCCGCGAAGCAGCGGCGAACCAGATCGGGAACATCCGTGGTCTTGCTCATGGCGATTGCTCCATTTGCTGCTTCAACGTGTCGTCGTCGCGCTCCCGTTGCGCGGCGGAGGATGAGGCGGCCCGCAGCAAGGCGCCGCCGATCGTCGCAGCCATGGCCGCAAAGATCGCGCCGACGAGAAACGCAACGTGATAGCCGCTCGCGAGCGCAGCGGGCGTATCGGCTTGCTGCGCACCGCTGTTCGCCGATTGCGCAGCCGCGAGACTCGCCAACACCGCGAGTCCCAATGCGCCGCCCATCATGAACGACGTGTTGACGATGCCCGACGCGAGCCCGGAATCGGCGGGATCGACATCGCTCATTGCGGCGAGCAGCATCGGATTGAACGCGACGCCCGCGCCCACGCCGAGCAACACCATGCCGGGCAACACATCGACGACGAAGTGTCCATCGACGGGGGCGCGCGCAAACAGCAGCAGCCCGAGTGCCGCGAGAAAGAGACCAACGGCGAGCGGCCTCCGGATGCCGAAACGCATCACCATGCGCGCCGACAGGCCGAGCGAGAAGAAGCCCATGATGAGGTTCGCGGGCAGAAACGCGAGGCCGACCTGAAGCGGCGCATAGGCGAGCACGCGCTGCAAATAAAGCGCGGAGATGAAGAACCACGCGAACATCGCCGCCGCCCACAACACGCCGACCACGTTGGCCGTCGCGACATTGCGCAACGTGAAGAGCTTGAGCGGCATCAACGGATGCGCGACGCGCGCCTCGATGACGAGAAACGCACCGAGCAGCGCCAGCGCGACGACAATCAGGCCGACGGTTTGCGCGGACAGCCAGCCCGCCTCGTTGCCGTTGACGATCGCATAGACGGCCAGCATCAGCGACGCAGTCACGGTTGTCGCGCCCGCGACGTCGAGCCGTTCGCCATGCGCGTGTCCACGGCCCGCCGGCATCAGCGCGATGCACGCCCCATACACGGCGATTCCGATGGGCAGATTGACGAGAAAGATCCAGTGCCAGCTCAGCAGATTGGTCAGCAATCCGCCGAGCAGCACGCCGATGCTGCCGCCGCCCGCGCACACGAAGCCGTAGACGCCCATCGCCTTGGCGCGCTCGCCCTCTTCGGTGAACAGATTCATGATGAGCGACAGCGAGACGGCAGACACGACCGCGCCACCCAGACCTTGAATGGCGCGCGCGCAAACCAGCATGACCTGCGAGTTCGCGAGTCCGCATGCGAGCGACGCCAGCGTGAACAGCGTAATGCCCGCGAGGAACAGCTTGCGGTGTCCGTACAGATCGCCGAGCCTGCCCCCGAGCAACAGAAAGCCGCCGAAGGTCAGCATGTACGCATTGACGACCCACACGAGCGCGGTTTCGGAGAAGCCCAGATCGGCCGCGATCGACGGCAGGGCTACATTGACGATCGTCGTATCGAGCACGATCATCAGCACGCCCATGCATAGCACGATCAGTGCGAGCCAGCGTTTCTTGCCTTCGATGTTATGCGTCATGCGCGCGTGTCCTCCTTGGCTGTCGATGCGCTTTCAGTCTAGCGAGCATCCGTTCCAGACGGCAACTGCAATTCCCTGCTCGCGCACGTTTCTATTCAAGCGACGATCGAATGCAGCCGGAATCGACACGGCTCAGCTCAATAAATCGTACTTGCCGCCGCGTTCGAGCGCACGCTGATAGGCGGGCCGGGCATGAATCGTGTCGAGAAAACGGGCGACGGACGGATATTTCGCATCGCGGTTGCCGCGAGCGGTGGCGGCTTCGAGCGGGAAGCTCATTTGAATATCGGCGGCCGTGAATTCGCTGCCGACGAAATAGCCGGTTTCGCGCAGCGAATCTTCGATAAAACTCATATGCAGCGCGATCTGTGGATCGATGAAGGTGGATTGCAATGTCGACGAAATCTTCTTCGCAATCGGCTTCGCGAAGAACGGCATCGGCGCGCTGCCGATGCGCAGCGCAACCAGCTTCAGCAACAGCGGCGGCATTGCAGAGCCTTCCGCATAGTGCATCCAGTATCTGAACTTCTGGCGCTCGGGCGTGCCGGCAGCCGGTTCGAAGCGGCCTTGTCCGTAACGTTCGAGCAGACACTCGATGATCGCGGCGGACTCAGCGAGGGTCTGACCATCATCAGTGACGACGGGCGACTTGCCGAGGGGATGAATGGCCCGCAGTTCGGGCGGCGCGAGCATCGTCTTCGGATCGCGCTGGTAACGCTTGATTTCGTACGGCACGCCCAGTTCTTCGAGCAGCCACAGCACGCGCTGCGAACGGGAGTTGTTCAGGTGGTGGACGGTGAGCATGAGCGGGCGGCGAGTCGTGCGGAAAGGCCGTGTATCGGCGGAGCGAACATCATACGAGGCCGCGCGAGAGGGCGGCCTCTATTCTTCGCGATGCTTTACGATGTGCGCGCAACCATCACGCCGACCACTTGTCGCCCATCAACTGATTGGACGGCAGCTTCTCATCGAGCAGCTTGCGCGCGCTCTCGATGCCCGCAACGGGCAGGCCCTTCGGATCGAGCAAGCCGACCTGCACGAGCACGGAAGCCTGATCCCAATAGATATGCTCGTTATACAGCTTGTCGCCGCGAAAACAGACGACGGCGAGCATCGGCACCTCGAAGTATTTGCCCGTCGGCGCGACGCCCGGCAGGAGCCAGTCGATCTCGCAACTATGCGTGCAGGCAAAGATGAATTCATCAACGATGCGATCGGAACCGATGGTCCGCGAGATCGGAATCAGCTTCGTGTCCGGTGGATTCGAATTGACGAAGTGATTCGTGTAAAAGCGCTTGAGATTGTCATAACCGACGCCTCCCGTCATCGTCGGCACGTGGTTGACGTATGGCTGCGCGACCATGGTTGGCATCACGGCTTCGACGTCGCGCGTCGCGAACTCGAAATAGCAGTGCTGTTCCCACAGCGTATTTAGATCGTAGATCGGGCCAAGCACCTTGCGCAGCAGCGCGAGCGTGCGCGAGTACGCCATCATCGCGGCGGGCTTGTCGTATTGCGGGCGCGCGGGCGCGGCAAACGCGTGATCGCAGCCGGGATACACATACTGCTCGATGTTGGGATGCGCGCGAAGCGCGGTCATGATCTGCTCGCGCACGGGCGGCGGGCAGTACGCGTCGTTCTCGGGGAAGTGAAACACCATCGGGCAACGAATGTTCTTCACTTCGTCCAGATACGCTTCGAGCCCGACGCCGTAATAGCTCACCGCACAATCGACGTCCGTGCGCGCAGCCGCGAGCATCGCGAGCTTGCCGCCGAGGCAATAGCCGACCGTGCCGATCTTGCCTTGTTGCTCGGGCAGCGCGCGCAACGCATCGAGCGTCGCGGCAATATCCTGCACGGCGAGATCGACATCGAACTTCGCGTGGAAGTCGAGCGCGCGTTTCATGTCGTCGCCGTCATAGCCGAGCACGACATTCGGCTGCATGCGCCAGAACAGATCGGGCACGAGCACGACATAGCCTTCTTCGGCGTAACGGTCGGCCGTTTGCTTCAGATAGTCGTTGATGCCGAAAATCTCTTGCAGCAGAACGAGGCCCGGACCGGACCCCTGCGCGGGGCGCGCCATGTATGCGTTGAAACGGCCGCCATCGCGAGCGGCGACTTCGATAAAGGAACCGGCCATCAAATGCTCCTCGATTGTGGGACGACGGGGACTGCGCGCATCGCCGCTCGCCGTTATCGAATGAAGCGTGATGCGCTACATCGCACGCAAAGCGAACCGCTTGATCTTGCCGGTTTCCGTGCGAGGCAGCGCGTCGATGAAGGCGACGACGCGCGGATACTTGTACGGCGCAACGGTATTCTTCACGAATTCCTGCAACTCCGCGACCAGTTTCTCATCGCCGCTATAGCCCGCATTGAGCACGACGAATGCCTTTACGATCTGTCCGCGCGTCTCATCGTGTACGCCGATCACGCCGCATTCGGCGACGGCCTGGTGCTGCATCAGCACGCTTTCCACTTCCGGGCCGGAGATGTTGTAACCCGCCGAGACGATCATGTCGTCGGCGCGCGCCTGATAGAACACGTAGCCGTCTGCGTCGATATAGACGGAATCGCCGGGCAGGTTCCAGCCGTCGCGCACGAACTTCAGCTGACGCTCGTCGGCGAGATAGCGGCAGCCGGTCGGTCCGCGCACGGCGAGCTTGCCGAGCGTGCCGGTGGGAACCGGGCGCATGTCGTCGTCGACGGCTTGCACGACATAGCCAGGCACGGCCTTGCCGATCGCGTGCGGCCGCACATCGTGTCCCGCCGACGAGATGAAAATATGAATCAGCTCAGTGCCGCCGATGCCATCGATCATTTCGATTTCGCTCGCCTCGCGCCACAGCACGCGCGTCGAATCGGGCAGCGCTTCGCCTGCGGACACGGTCTTTTTCAACGACGCAATGTCGAAGCGCGGAATCAACGGCGCCATCTGCCGATAGAACGTCGGCGCGGTGAACATCACGGTTGCCTGAAAGCGCTCGACGTTTTGCAGCAGCGTTTCGGGCGTCTGCTTTTCGATCAGCACCGTCGATGCGCCCGCGCGCAACGGAAAACACAGCAGCCCGCCAAGGCCGAACGTGAACGCGAGCGGCGGCGTGCCGCAGAAGATATCGTCGACGGTGGGCTTCAGGATGTGGCGCGGGAACAGATCGCACATCGCCAGCACGTCGCGGTGGAAGTGCATGCAGCCCTTCGGCGCGCCTGTCGTGCCGCTCGTGAAGGCGATCAGGCAGACGTCATCGGCGGCTGTGTCGCAGGCCTTGAATTCAACCGGCTTTGACGCCGCCAGTGTTTCAAGCGAACCTGCTGCGTCGTCGTCGTGAAAGACCAGCGTGTTTTTCAGGCCTTCACAAAAATACTCGTCGCCTTGCGTCGCGCAGCGCGCGAGTTCTTCCGTCAGACGCGTGTCGCACAGCGCCGCACCGATTTGCGCCTTGTCGATGATCTGCTTGAGTTCCTTTGCGCGCAGCAACGGCATGGTCGGCACGACGACCAGACCCGTCTTCAACGCCGCGAGAAACGCGACGGCCATCTGCAACGTGTTCGGCCCGCGCAGCAAGATACGGTTGCCCGGCCGCAAACCCATCTCGTCGATCAGCACGTGTGCGCTGCGATTGACCATTGCGAGCAGTTCGCCATAAGTGGTCGCATGCGGCTTGCCGTCGACATCGGACCAGATCGCAGGCCGGTCGCGATGGCCATTCTCGACGGCACGATCGAGCAGTTCAGTCGCGCAGTTGAAACGCGCCGGATATGCGACGTCCGGATTGTCGAGCAGGAACACCGGCCATTGGTCCTGTGGCGGCAAGTGATCGCGCGCGAAAGTATCGACGTGAGCTGACGGTTCCATCATGAAACTCCCCTGCCATACGTGCGTGATGTGCGAAATGGTTTGGACTGCGCGGCTCGAAGCGCGGCTAGTCGGTAATCACGGCGGTTGCTTCGATTTCAACCTTGGCGTCGTCCTCGATCAACGCGACGACCTGTACGGCGCTCATCGCGATGTCGTAGTCGCCGATCAGCTCGCGGAATGCCTGGCCGATTTCCTTGAGCGACGCGAGGTACTCGCGCTTGTCGGTGACGTACCACGTCATGCGCACGAGGTGCTCAGGCTGTCCGCCTGCTTCGCGCAGTACCGCGAGCACGTTGCGCAGCGCCTGCACGGCCTGTTCGGCGAAACGGTCGCTCGTCATGCGCGCCTCTTCGTTCCAGCCGATCTGTCCGGCGATATACACCTGCGTGCCATTCGCCGCGACACCATTGGCATAGCCCTTCGGCTTGACCCAGCCTGCGGGCAGAAGCGATCGTTTTTTCATGAGCGTTGCTCCTCGGATTGAACGGCATGCGGCGCGAATGCCGCGAGCGCGGCGGCGATGTCGTTGGGAATATCGATCGACTGGCCGCTTTCCAGTGACGTCGTGACGAGCACTTGCGCCGAGCGAAAGCGCACTTCATCTGCGCAACGGGCGACGATTGCGATGCCTATCGAACGGCGTCCGATGCGCGTGACATCCAGCGAAAGCGTGATCGTTTCGCCCATGCGGCTCGGCCTCGAAAACTCGCAATCGAGCTTCACGATAGGCAGGCCGACGCGGCGCGTCTGGATCATGTGCGCGTAGTCGATGGCAAGACGCTCGTTGAACCACTCTTCGACGAGCATGTTCGTCATCACCAGATACTGCGGAAAGTAGACGATGCCCGCCGGATCGCAATGTGCGAAGCGGATGCGCATGGGCATGTCGAACGTTGCACTCATGATTCGCGTTCCTGTTTCGCGGCTGCATACGCCTTGAGCAGATCGCGTCCGACGATCAGTTGCTGCACTTCCGTCGCGCCTTCATAGATGCGCAGCGCGCGAATCTCGCGATACAGCCTTTCGACCGTCGTGCCGCTTTGCACGCCCATGCCGCCCCACAGTTGCACGGCGGCATCGATCACCTGCTGCGCGCCTTCGCTTGCGTGCCACTTCGCCATCGCGGCTTCGCGCGTGACGCTCTCGCCCTGATCGCGCAGCCATGCGGCGCGATAGACGAGCAGCGCGCTGCTGTCGATGGTCAAGGCCATTTGCGCGAGCTTCGCCTGCGTCAACTGAAAATCGCCGAGCGTCTGGTTGAACATCTTGCGCGACGCGGCGCGATCGAGCCCTTCCTGTAACGCGCGTCTTGCAAAGCCCAACGATGCCGCTGCGACCGACGTGCGGAAAATATCGAGCGTGCGCATCGCGATCTTGAAGCCTTCGCCGGGCGCGCCGAGCATCTGGCTGCGCGGCACGCGCGCGTTGGCGAAATGCAGACGCGCAAGCGGATGCGGCGCGATGACGTCGATGCGTTCGGCGATCTGCAAACCGGGCGTGTCGGCATCGACAATGAATGCGCTGATACCGCGCGCGCCGGGTGCTTCGCCCGTTCTCGCAAACACGACGTAGAAGTCGGCGATGCCGCCGTTCGAAATCCACGTCTTGTCGCCGTCGAGCACGTAGCTGTCGCCTTCCGCGCGCGCTTGCAAGTTCATCGCCGCAACGTCGGAGCCTGCTTCAGGTTCGGACAACGCAAACGCTGCAATGGCTTCGCCCTTTGCGACGCGCGGCAAATAGCGCGATTTCTGTTCATGCGTGCCCGCCAGCGTGATCGAGCCCGAACCGAGGCCTTGCATGGCGAGCGCGAAGTCCGCGAGTCCGTCGTGTTTCGCGAGCGTCTCGCGCAGCAGACACACGGCGCGTGTGTCGATCGTGTCGCCATGTCCGCCGTATTGCGTGCCGCCGACGCCGTACTTCAACCAGCCCGCTTCGCCCAAAGCGCGCACGAGTTGGCGGCATGTCGTGTCGGCGTCGTCATGCGGTACGTGTGCGAGATGCTGCGCAGCCCAGGTTTCTATTTCTTCGGCCAGTTCGCGATGACGCGCTTCGAAGAATGGCCAGGCCAATGCGCCGTGCGGATCTTTAGACTTCACGGTCAGTCTCCTTCGAACACGGGACGCGACTTCGCCGCGAATGCGCGATACGCGCGCTCGAAATCGCGCGTCGTCATGCAGATGGCCTGTGCCTGCGCTTCGGATTCGATCGCTTCGTCGATGCTCATGCTCCATTCCTGGTGCAGCATCTTCTTCGTGACGCCGTGCGCGAACGTCGGGCCGGCGGCGAGGTCGGCGGCGAGTTTCGATGCTTCGTCGAGCAGCGCTTCTGGCGCGCACAGGCGGTTGTAGAAGCCCCACGCGCAGCCCTCATCGCCGCTCGCGGAGCGCCCCGTGTACAGCAGTTCGGCTGCGCGCCCCTGGCCGATGATGCGCGGCAGGATCGAGCACGCGCCCATGTCGCAACCGGCAAGGCCCACACGCGTGAACAGAAACGCGAGCTTGCTGCGCGCGGTGCCGAGGCGCATGTCGGATGCCATCGCGAGAATCGCGCCCGCGCCTGCACAGACGCCGTCGACAGCCGCGATGATCGGCTGCGGACAATGCCGCATCGCTTTCACGAGATCGCCGGTCATGCGCGTGAAGAGCAGCAGTTCGGGCATCGGCAGATCGATCAGCGGCGCGATGATGTCATGCACGTCGCCGCCCGAGCAGAAATTGTCGCCCGCGCCGTGCATAACGACGACCTTCACGTCGGTTGCATAGGCGAGTTGCCGGAACAGATCGCGCAACTCCGCATACGATTCGAATGTCAGCGGGTTCTTGCGCTCGGGGCGGTTCAGCGTGATCGTCGCGACGCCCGCGTTGACGGACCAGCCGAAGTGCTTCGCCTCATACGCGGCGAGCGTCGTGCGATTGCCGGCCAGAAGGGCTTCGGCAGCGGAACGGGTCATCGTTGTCTCCTCTTTTGCAGATGTCGCGCGTCAGCTCTTGATCGTGTTCAGCAGATGCTGCTTGAGCTTGCCGAGCTTCTGATGCGTGTGCGATTTCTCATCGAGATCGAGGCCGCCGAACATCTCGACGACCCATTGCTCGTGTGCGACGGCCATTTTGTCGAACAGCGCGCGGCCTTCCGGCGTGAGCCGCACGCTGATCGAACGGCGGTCGTTCGGATCGGTGTCGCGCGCGACGAGTCCTTCCTTTTCCAGTTGATCCGTAATGCCGGTGATATTGCCGCCCGTCACCATCAGACGGCGCGACAGTTCCGTCATCTTCAGGCCCTCGGGATGACGCTCCAGTTGCGCCATCAGATCGAAGCGCGGCAGCGTCGTGTCGAACTCGTTGCGCAGACGCTTGCGCAATTCCGCTTGCACGAGGTTGGTGGTGGTCAGCATGCGCAGCCACAGGCGCAAACCCATGTGGCTATCCGCGCCCGTGCTCATTTCCATGTCCACGACGTTCTCCGCGGGTTTCGCAATGCCTTTGCGCGCCGGTTTGGTTTCGGTGGCGACGGCCGTCTTCTTCTTTGCAATGTTGCTCATGTGACTTCTCCGCCTGAAACGGAAACAGATTGACCTGTGATGGATTCGGAGCCGGGCATGCACAGCCACAGCACGGCATTCGCGACTTCGGCGGGCGCGACGAAGCGGCGCTGCGGGTTGTTGCGCACGAGAACGCCGCGCGCTTCCTGCTCGCTGCGCGAAGTCTTCGCGGTGATCTGGTCGAGCGACGCGCGCAGCAGTTCCGTTTCCGTGTAGCCGGGACAGACGGCGTTGACGGTGACGCCCTTCGTCGCGACTTCGAGTGCGAGCGAGCGCGTGAGGCCGATCACGCCATGCTTGGCCGCGCAGTACGCGGCGACGTACGCATAGCCGATCTGTCCTGCCGTGCTCGCGACGTTGACGATGCGGCCATAGCCGCGTTCGAGCATCGACGGCAACACGGCGCGCGTGCAGAGAAATACGCCCGTCAGGTTGACGTCGAGCATGCGTTGCCACAGCGCAATATCCGTGTGTGCGAAGGGTGCGGCTTGCGCCTGGCCGGCGTTGTTGACGAGCACATCGACAGCGCCCGCAATCGACGATGCTTCAGAAAATGCCTTGTTTACCGTGCTCTCGTCGCACACATCGACGCTGATGCAAGCCGCGATCTCGCCATACGCGCTCAAGGTTTCGCGCTGCGCGGCAAGACGTTGCGCGTCGCGGCCCATCAGCGTGACGCGCGCGCCTGCTCGAACCAGCGCTTCTGCCGTCGCCGCACCGATGCCGCTGCCGCCGCCCGTCACGACCGCGTGCTTTCCCGCCAGGGTGCTGTTCATCAAACCGTTCCTTCCGCGCGTTGCGCGCGTTCGATCGGCGACAGGCGCGCATTCTCGGCGGCCTGCGCGCGCTCGCGTTCGTAGTTGCGTTCGAGCTGCGATTTGGCCGCCGTGTACTGCTTCGGCCAGTTGACGTCGAAGTAGCCGATCTTCGCCGCCTCGTTCAGCGTCCACGACGGATTCGCCAGATGCGGACGCGCGACCGCGCACAAGTCCGCGCGGCCTGCTGCGATGATGCTGTTCACGTGATCCGCCTCGGAGATCGCGCCGACCGCGATCGTCGCGATGCCCGCTTCGTTGCGGATGCGATCGGCGAACGGCGTCTGGAACATGCGCCCATACACGGGCTTCTCTTCCTTGCTGACCTGACCCGACGACACGTCGATCATGTCGGCACCCGCCGCCTTGAACGCGCGTGCGATCTCGACGGCGTCGTCGGGTGTCGTGCCGCCATCGACCCAGTCGTGCGCTGAAATACGCACCGACATCGGCTTGTCCTGCGGCCACACCTTGCGCATCGCGGCGAACACTTCGAGCGGATAGCGCAGACGATTCGCAAGCGTTCCACCGTATTCGTCGGTGCGATGATTGGTGAGCGGCGAGAGAAAGCTCGACAGGAAATAGCCGTGCGCGCAGTGCAGTTCGAGCCAGTCGAAGCTTGCTTCCGCGGCCATTTCCGTTGCGCGCACGAATTGCGTTTCGATCTCGCGCAGTTCTGCATGCGTCGCTTCGCGCGACCACTGGCTCACGCCGCGCAGATATTGCTGCGGCGATGCCGACACCAAAGACCAGTTGTCATCGGGCAAGGGCTGATCGATGCCTTCCCAACTGACGCGCGTCGAAGCCTTTGCGCCCGCGTGGCCGAGCTGCATGCCGATCTTCGCATCGGATTGCCCATGCACGAACTGCACGATGCGGCGCCACGCGGCGAGATGCTCGGGCGCGTACATGCCGGGGCATCCCGGCGTGATGCGCGCCTCGGGCGACACACACGTCATCTCGGTCATCACGAGCGCCGCGCCACCCATGGCGCGCGCGCCGAGATGCATCAGGTGATAGTCGCCAGCGACGCCGTCGACGGCCGAATACTGCGCCATCGGCGAGACGACGACGCGGTTCTTCAACGTCACGCCGCGCAGTTTGAACGGCGTGAACATGGGCGGAACGGAGTGCTTGTCCGGCGCGCGTTCGATGCCCGCGCGCGCCGCCAGCCAGTCTTCGAATGACGAGAGATAGCCGGCATCGCGCTCGCGCAGGTTCTCGTGCGAGATGCGCTGCGAGCGCGTCAGCAGCGAATACGCGAATTGCTCCGGCTCGAAAGCGGTGTAACGGTCGACATGCTCGAACCATTCCGTCGAATTGCGCGCGGCGTTCTGGATGCGCAGCACGTCTACGCTGCGCACTTCGGTGTAGTGCGCGAGCGCGGCGGCGAGGTCGTGCGGATGCGCGTCGATGCTGTTCGCGAGTTCGATCGCGTCTTCGAGCGCGAGCTTGGTGCCGGAGCCGATCGAAAAATGCGCGGTGTGCGCGGCGTCGCCCATCAGCACGACGGGTACGCGTTTGCCGTCGGCGCCTGTTTTCCAGTGTACCCACTCGCGACTGACGACACGCGGAAAGCGGATCCATTGCGACGAGCCACGCAGATGGCTCGCGTTCGACATCAGCGGATGGCCGTCGAGGTACTTCGCAAAGAGCCGCTCGCAGAACGCGATGCTGTCTTCCTTGCTCATTTCGTCGAGTCCGGCCGCGCGCCACACGCGCTCAGGCGTTTCGACGATGAACGTCGAGGTTTCATCGTCGAAGCGGTACGCGTGGGCCTGGAACCAGCCCCATTCGGTTTTTTCAAACGCGAACGTGAAGGCGTCGAAGAGCTTCTTCGTGCCGAGCCACACGAAGCGGCAGTCGCGCATGTCGATGTCGGGTTGATAGGTTGCCGCGTATTTCTGGCGGATGGCGCTGTTCAGGCCGTCGCTGGCGATGATGAGGTCGGCGTCGTATTCGTCGTCGTTCGTGACCTGGGTTTCAAAGACCAGCTTTACGCCGAGTTCTTCGCAACGCGCCTGCAGGATGTTCAGCAGCCGCTTGCGGCCGATGCCACAAAAGCCGTGTCCCGACGAGCGTACCTTCGCGCCGCGAAAGTTGATTTCGATGTCGTCCCAGTGGTTGAACGCGTCGAGGATCATGTCGGCGCTTTTGGTGTCGGCGGCGCGCAGATTGCCTAGCGTCTGGTCGGAGAACACGACGCCCCAGCCGAAGGTGTCGTACGGCCGGTTGCGCTCGACGATAACCACTTCGTGCGCCGGATGCCGGTGCTTCATCAACAACCCGAAATACAGCCCAGCCGGGCCGCCGCCGATACAGACAATGCGCATGCTGGTTCCCCAACGTGTGTGCTCGGCTTTACTTTAGGTTTTGATAGTTTAGATGTCAAGTAAAGTTCGACAGGAAGGCGGATTGAGATCCTGTGATTTGATCCTGCCTGGAAATAAAGGCGTCGGATGCCTTTACGTGTGGAGTGGCGTAGTTGCCTGGAAACAATCGCTGGTGGGCGGTGACGTCGGACCTTGCGCGAGTCTTTTTGCGTTTCCTCGTCCAGGCGTCACGTAGCGTTCGACAACCACGCTGCTAGTCGAACAATACCGATCAGCGCACCGGCGCCCACGATACTGAATCCGGCAGCACGGCGAATGTAACGTGCAGCGTTTCCGCGTGGCCGGCGAGCATCCACATTTCTACCGTTGAACCATACGTTCATCGTTTCACTCCCGGTGTCTGCTTCAACCCGTGATGGACATACATCGCCCGACTGTCACGGGTGCGTGGACGTTCCAGCGCGGTCAGCGGTGGTGGCAAGCTTTGCGCATTCGGCTATCAAAATGACAAGCAATAAATTATTTGCACTCCGAACAATATCGCGAGGCCGATGACGTTGGGAACATGGATCCGGCCGCCGCCCGTCAGGTGCCGCGATACGTCGTCAAGTGACAAACACGCACCTTACGCCACCATATCACATTTCCTTCGTAAATGCGAATGAGTCGCATTTGATAGTTTTGGTAAGAAATGCGGCTCGGCTAGTCGAGAGCCTCCACCAGTCGGCGCAAGCGCCAACGACGCACGAACAGCACACTGTGGCGCGGTGACTACTAAATGTACTAAACGGTCAAATTTCATTGCAATTGCGAATCGTTGTCATTACCATTCACCCGAAATTTCGCCACCGTTTACACCAGGTGTTTCGCAACCCGCCTGCCATAACAACGAATGAAGATTCTGAAGTCTGACCACCACGCGCTTTCTACTCACCGTTTTTCCCGTTACCAGTCGGTTCTCGGCGCGGCGCTGCTCATCAGCGTCGGGCTTGCGCTATCGACTGCGCCGTCGCGCGCACACGCGGAGGACGCCGTTGCCGCAGACGCGACACTTCCTACCGTCAGCGTGAAAGCGTCGGCTGACAACAATGGGGCGCAGGCCGACAAGATCAGTGCTGGTGCGCTCGGCACGCTCAAGCAGGTCGACACGCCGTTTTCGACGCATGTCGTGACGAGCGAAGAGGCGCAGGATCTGTTCGCGAATACGGCCAACGACCTGTTCCAGTACGACCCTGCCGTGTCGATCACGAGCACCAACGCCATCGGCGAAAACTCGATGTTCAACGTGCGCGGCCTGCCGATCGACACGCTCAACAGCATCAAGGTCGATGGTCAGAGCTTCCCGTCGTGGGATACCGATCTCGCACTCGAACCGTTCGAGCAGGTGGAATTGCTGAAAGGGCTGTCCGGCTTCATGTACGGGTTCGGCTCGCCGGGCGGTATCGTCAACTACGTACTGAAGCGTCCGACCGACACGCCGTATCGCAGTTTTTCGGTGGGCTATCAGTCGGCGGGTGTCTTCAGCGAGAAGCTCGACGTCGGCGGCCGCTTCGGTACGGACGACCGGTTCGGCTACCGCTTCAACCTCGTCAACGAAGAAGGCAATACGGCCGAGGCAAATGGTCATCTGCGACGCCAGGTGGCGTCGGCGGCTCTGGACTTCCGTATTACGCCGGATCTGACCTGGACGGTGGACGCGTTCTACACGAAGCGCAAGCAGGAAGGCACGATCTTCGGCCTGATGTTCGGCTCGGACGCGGGCGGCATTCCTGACGCAAGCAAGGTGACGCACAACCTGTCGCAGCCGCAGAACTACTATCAGGTCGAAATGGCGTCGTTCGGAACGGGTCTCGACTATCGGCTCTCCGAGAACTGGCACGCGAGCGTGAAGTACCGCTTCGCGAAGGAAAACCGCACGAACTCGGACAGTCTGCTGTACGTGTACAACACGGCGGGCGACTACTCCAACACGCTATATGCGGCGATGACGCGATACTTCTATCAGAACGTCGATGCGATGGTGGAAGGCAAGTTCAACACGGGCAGCATCAAGCACGATGTCGTGTTCGGTGCGGGATATCAATCGCAAGTCACAGAGTACGACAATAGCGAAGGCTGGAACGACGGGTATAGCCTCGGCATCGGTAACATCTATAGCAGCACGTTCCTGACCAATGCCGACGTGCATATCGGCGAGAACCTCTACAAGCAGTCCCGCACGACACAGGCCGCGGTCTACGCGAGCGACACCGTGCAGTTCACACCGCGCATTTCGGCGCTGCTCGGCTTGCGGTACACGCAGTTCCATCAGTTCACGTACGATCCGACGGGTGCGACCACGGCGAACTACAGCGCGTCCCCGGTGACGCCGACTGTGGCGCTGATGTACAAGACGGATCCGTATTCGACGCTGTACGTCAGTTACGTCCAGTCGCTCGAGCAAGGCGGTTCGGCTGCGAACACCAATCTCAACTACCCGGCGACATTCGGTCCACTGCGCAGCAAGCAGTACGAAGTGGGCTTCAAGACGGATCGTAGCAAGTGGGGCGCGAATCTGGCGCTGTTCCGCGTCGATCAGGGCTACTACTACACGAACTCCGCCAACATTTTCGTTCAGGACGGCACCAAGCGTTATACGGGCGTCGACGCGAGCGGCTGGCTTCAGCTTGCCAGCGACTGGCGCGTGATGGGCGGCGTGATGTGGCTCGATACCAAGGCCGTCGATATCGACGATCCGACCATTGAGGGCAAGCGCATCTATGGGGCACCGCGATGGACGGTGACGGGCCGTGTCGAATACAACCCGTCGTACATGCGTCGTCTTACGCTGGCGTTCGGTGGCCGCTACGTCAGTGATATGGCCGTGGATGCTGCCAACACGCAATTCGTACCGGCATATACGGTGTTCGATCTGAGCGGCAAGTATGAAACGCGTATTGCGGGGAAAGAAGTGACGTTCCGCGCGGGTATCAACAATCTCTTGAACCGCCGTTACTGGACGACCGCGTGGGGCTACTACGTCAGTCCGTCCGCGACGCGTACGGCGGTGGCTAGCGCGACGATGCAGTTCTAAGCAGGGCGCCGCAATAATCAGCGCAGAGAGGTAAGGAAGCGACGGGCACACTGTATCGTGTGACTGTCGCTTCTAACGCATCAGAAGCACCAGGAAAATCTATCTTATCCGAACGTTCATCGGCAGATTGACGCTTCGGATACAGCCAAACGTACGCCATTGATTGACACCTCCCAGGTGTCAGCTTCATTCGATGGCCTTCCTTGCAGATAACAGATTAGTAATCGAGCGGCCAGATTATGGTCATCCGCGCTCGACAATAATCTAACCGTCACATACCTGGTCCCAAGCCTGATGCCCAACGGCAACTTGAAATCGCTGTGAGCGAATAAGGAACCGTTAAGTGTTTTGGACCTAATCTGAACGGGCATCTTTTGAACCCGCTCATCAAGGAAGGAGAGTTCGATGAAAACCTCAATCACCGTCGCGATGCTGACTGCCGCGCTTTTAGTGCCCGCAATCTCGTATGCGAAGATCGATTCGAATGAAAGTACGACGCGCGCCGAAGTCAAGGCGCAAATTGTGCAAGCCGAGAAAGACGGCACGCTGCATCAATCGAAGGTACATTATCCCGACTACAACGCGAACGGAGCTACGGCCGCCCGGCAATCGGCAAGCGACTACGGAACGATGCCGTTGAATTTTTCGCAGTCGGGATCACCGGCGAAAGGCATGAGCGATAGCAAGCTGTTCGAACATCATTGATGAACAGTGTGCAGCTGAGTAGCGCATGTCTAACGTTTGATGGCCCAGTCTATTGCGGCATCGAACAATTGCTGGCCTGACTGCGCGAGGTTCGCGAAGGAGTCGTTGCTCATGAAGAACATCACGCGTCGGGCAGGCGCGAGCGTTTCGTAATCCATCGTCGCCCCCGTTTCGTAGGCGAAAATGGCAGCCTTGTCGGGCTGACCATAGACGCTCGCGATAATGGATGCGCCGAGGCCCGGCTTGCCCCAACTCATCGTCGCCTGCTTCCCGTACACATTGGCGATGCCTGCCGGCAAGCCCGCAGCAATCGGATGCGGCGCATTCACGAGCCACAGGTAACGCTCTTTTTCTGTCTCGCCGAAATCGACATCATGGCGCTTGCCGCTCATCGCCAGATCGTCGAGCAGATCGTTTTCCCAGGTGACGAGCGGCACAGATAGCGTGCGCCACCCAGGCAGCACATCCTTCGACGATACCGTCGACGATATGACGATTAGTCTCGCGTCACGCGCGAGTTCGGGACGGTAATCCTGATCGACGAGTTGAACCGAATAGCCTCGTGTACCGAGATGCGCGGCGATGCGCTGATCGGTTGCAAGGTTGGGGCCGTTCAGTTGTACGACCATCACGATACTTTTCTGCGTGTCTTTGGCGTTGGCGCGAGCGATGGAAGGTAAGAGCGCGGCAGTCGCCAGACCCAGCAGGGAAGAGAGCGCGTAACGTCGCGTGTGATCGATCGTGGCCGTTTGATTGCGTTTCATGGTGAACTCCTCGTAGCCGGGTTCAGAATTCGAGCGTGGAAAGGAGCGACACCTGCCGCGCATCGCCGACCGCTACGAAATAGCGATTCGCGCTGGACGGGTAATAGGTCTTGTTGAAGAGGTTCTTCACATTCAACTGGAACGACACATTGTGTCCGCCCCATTTCGTGTTGTAGTTCGCGAACGCATCGGCGACGGTATAGGCGGGCAGGGTGAAGCTGTTTGCGGAATCGCCGGGCCGCTCGCCGACATAGTGCGCGCCCGCGCCCACGCGCAATTGATCGCCGCCGAAGATCGCGCCGAAGTCGTAGACGGCGGCGAGCGACGCCGTATGCTGCGCGACATTCCACAGCCGGTTGCCCGCATAAAGCGGGTCTTCCGTCGTTTTCGCGTCGATGTACGCGTAGCTCGCAATGACGCTCCAGCGTTGGCCGATCTGCCCGGCGACATCGAGTTCGATGCCGCGCGAGCGCGCCTTGCCTGACGTTCGCCAGTCGGTTTGCTTGGTCGTGTCGTTGTACTGCGACACCAGCACGTTCGATTTGTCGATATTGAAGAATGCGAGCGTGCCCGTCACTCCCGCAGGCATCGCGACTTTCGCGCCGACTTCCCACGAGGTCGCTTCTTCCGGCAGCACCGATGAGTCGATCACGACACCCGAGCTGAGCGGAGCGATGGTCGACGTCGGCTTCAGCGATTGCGTATAGCTTCCGTACAGTGAGACGGTATCGGTCCACTTGTAGACGACACCCGCGCGCGGCAGCCATTTGGTGCCGTTCAGATCGGTGTTCACCTGGAACGGACGGCCGCGTCCTGCGACCTGGTTGTACGACAGGAACCGCGCGCCGCCGACGAGTATCCACTTGTCGGTCAGATGCAGACTATCCTGAAAGAACACGGATGCGTCGTGCAACGTGTCGGTCTGGTCGCTGTCGCTGGCGGATACGGTGGTCGACGGGCTTTCGAGTCCGTAGACGGGGTGCAGGTAGTTGAACGTGTACTTCGTCGCCTGCCGCAACAGGTCCTTGCGATAGATGCGCCGGTATTCGTCATCGACACCCACCTGCAGGTCGTTGCGCAAACCCGCCACCGTGAAATGTCCATCGATATAGGCGATCGCGTAGCTATCCGTGCTGAGCGCACCGTGCGTCGCGTCGTTGCTGCGCGAGAGCACACCCGTCGTGCTGTTGACGCCTTGCACGCGCAGCTGGCCGGCGTCGTACGTTTCGCGGTTGTAGCTGTAGCCGAAATGCGCCTTCCAGTTCGCGTCGATCTGGTGATCGACAGTCAGTTGCGCGAGATTGGATTCGCCATCCATTTCGTTGAACGGCTCGTCGAGACGCTCGCGCGCGGGGATGGCCAGTGGCTTGTTGGTCTTTGGATCGAGCGCGGTGCCGCGATCGAACGGATAAAGGAACTTGCGATACTCGTATGACAGTACGACCTGTGTATCGCGTCCATACCAGGCAAGCGAAGGCGCGACGAGCGTCTCGCGATGTTCGCCAAAGTTGCGCCAGTATTGTTCGTTGACCTGGTCGACGACGAGACGGTACGCAAGGCCTGAATCGCCGATTGGCCCTGTCAGATCGAGCGTGCCGTCCGCGCCGTTGCGGCCGTGGCCGTAAGTCGAGCCGAGCAACGAGATGGCGTGATAAGGCGTGAGTAACGGCTGCTTGCTCACCACGTTGACGACGCCGCCCGGGTCCATGATGCCGTAGAGCAGCGATGCCGGTCCCTTGAGCACTTCGACGCTATCGGCTGCGGCGTTGAGGCCGCGGCCCTGCACGAGCGGCATGCCGTTGTGCATGATCGAGCCGTCGCGGTTGCCGCCGAAGCCGCGTTTGAGCAACGTGTCCTGCGTGCCCGCCAGCGTGTTGCCCTGGACGATGCCGCTGACGTTGGCGAGCGCGTCGTCGAGATTGCGTGGGCGCTGATCGCGCAACACTTGCGCGGGCACGGTGTTGATGGCTTGCGGCACATCGATGACGGGAATGTCGGAGCGCGTGACATTTGCTTCGGGAGGCGGTCGGTAACTCCCCGCGCGAATGCCTGTCGCGGCGACCTTGACGGTGGGCAACACGGCACTGTCGTCGAGTTCGACATTGCTCGCATCTTCGACCAGCGTGTAGCTGCCGTTGGTCTGCTGGACGGACGACAGCCCCGTGCCGCGCAACAGGCGCACGAGCCCCTGCTGCGTATCGTATTCGCCGTGCAGGCCCGCGCTATGACGATTCGCTGTGAGCGCGCTCGGATACGACAGCATGATTCGCGCTTGCTGCCCATACTGGTTGAGCGCGCTTTCGAGCGGCCCAGCGGCGATGTCGAAAGACTTGCGCGGCGAGGCTTGGGCCATCTCAGTTGCATCGGCGGCGAAAGCGGCGGGAGATGCGATGGTCGCGAAGATCGTTGCCGTCGCGATACCGATGATGTGCCGCCCGGGGAACGCGCGACGACGTAATTCACGTGCGGCGTTATTCGCGCAGGCTCTTGCAGAAAGTCCCATGTTTTACGAAGCTCGAGGAGGTAGATGATCTGGTGTTCTCATCTGCCTTGTCCCGCGAGAATCGAAAACAGCTCAATACCGACGAAAATTTTTTACCGCGTAATGATTGCCGCGCTAGGAACGCGCTGGCTTCACCGTTACCCAATAGCGCGTGATGTACTCCACCTCGACAGACAGCGTGCTCGCAAGCGTGTTGAGCACGCGATCCGTGTCCGATAGCGGATAGGTGCCCGACAGTCGGAAGTCCGCGATCGAAGGATCGCAGCGCACGTAGCCGTCCCGGTAGCGCCCGAGTTCGGACAGGAAGTCGGCGAGACGCATGTTGCTCGCGACCAGCATGCCTTGTGTCCATGCGGCCGTATCGGCGCTTGCCGGTTCGATCGGCATGATCTGCGTGGCGGTGAAGCGCATGCGCTCGCCTGCACGCACCACCTTGGACACGCCCGGCGCGCGGCCCGGTTCGACCTTGACCGCACCTTCGTACACGTCTAGCCGCGTCGTCGAATCTTCCTGTCTGAGCGAGAAGCGCGTGCCGAGCGGTATCGAAACACCTTGTGCCGTCTGCGCGACGAACGGACGCGGCGCGGGGCCGTCGTCGTGTCCCGTGATGACCATGATTTCGCCGCGAAGCAGAACGATGCGACGCTCGGTGTCCGAGAAGCGGACATCGACGGCGCTCGCGGTATTGAGCATGAGCCGCGTGCCGTCAGCGAGCGTCACGTTGCGCTGCTCGCCCGTGCTGGTGCGCAGGTCCGCGTTCCAGCCGCGCCACGCGATCTGATCGCGGGCAAGCCAGGCCGTTCCGCCCGCAAAGAAGAGCAGAACGAGCGCCTTGACGCCGGCGCGCCGTGCGGGCGAACGAGGACGCGTCAACGCGGCCCGAGCGGCCGGGCTTTCATTGACCATTTGAAGACGTTGACTCACAGACTGAATGTGCCGCCACGCGCGATCGTGATCGGCGTGTTCGGCTCGCCAGCATTCGAAGGCCCGTCGTTGCGAGTCGGTGATGTCACCGGACTGCAGATCGAGCCACCATTCGACCGCGCGACGCGCGACATTCGGAGCGATGCCAGGAGGACTGCCGATATTCACGCGTCTATTCCAGTTTCATCGCGAAGAAGCATTGCGCTGCCGCTTTCAGCAGATAGCGCTTCACCGTCGCGAGGGAGATACGAAGCGTGGCCGCGATTTCCGTCTGTGTCGCGCCGTCGAGTTGCGCCATCAGGAACGCGCGTTTGACGGGTACGGGCAGACCGTCGAGCAACGCGTCGATCTCGCACAAGGTTTCGAGCAGCACAGCACGTTCTTCGGGCGACGGCGCAAGCGGCTCGGGCACCAGCGCGAGCGCTTCGAGATAGGCGCGCTCGATCTGCTCACGTCGCCAGTGATTCGCCAGGACGCGCTGGGCGACCGTCGTGAGGAAGGCGCGCGGCTCGAGCAATTGAAGCGGTTCGTCGCGCGCGAGCAGGCGCATGAAGGTGTCGTGTGCAAGGTCGGCCGCCCGATGCGCGCATCCCAGCTTGCGGCGCAACCACGTATGAAGCCAGCCATGATGGGCGACGTAGAGGTCTTCGACCTCGAGACGCAACGAGAGATTGTCTGCCGGCATGCGCGGTCTTCCGGACGAGTCCAGTAAGCAAAAGTAAAGCTACTAAATGAGAATTATTCGTATTGTCGCACAAGGGAATGCCGTCTTGCACGCGATCAAATTTCCCGCGCGTGCTTCGCCTGCCGCCGGGAATGGCGCGTGGGCATACGTCCTGCGGCTGCGTTGAACGCCCGCGGCGCGCCGTTGCACGGGCCTGACGACCGTCGGTGCAAGGCCATCGCCCATCCCGCCGGTGCGTCCTGTCAAAATCACGGCTCGGCGTACGCCTGCATCGTCCGTCAAATGCTTGCTGGATGCGCATTGGCACGTTTCTTACGTCGCGGATGCCGCCGATCGTAGTAACGTATCGAAAATTTTGTCTTTCGCCTGGCCAGTTGATTCTCGAGGCGCATATGTCCACCGATACCGACACCACCATGACTGATGAGCAGGTCGCAGCCGTTGCAGACCGCATGACCGAAGAAGGCCGTCTGGTTTCCCCCGTCACGATCTGGGCGGAGGTCCGCAGCGGTTCGATCGTTGCCGTCGCCGCCGCGCTGCAACGCTGGCGCGAGGCGCGCGAGCCGCAGCCGCCGGCACCGGAGACGCAGGCCCAGAAGGCGCTGCCGGGCGAACTGGCGGAAACCTTGATGGAAGCCGCGCGCCGCATCTGGACCGCTTCACAGGACGACGCCGGGCGGTTGCTCAGCGAAGGTCTGGGCGCGGCGAGCCAGCAGCTCGATGTCGTGCGCAGGGAGCGTGACGAGGCGCTTGCCGCTTATCAGCAGACGGGTGAAGAAGCCGCGACGGGGCGTGAGCGGCTGGACAGGTTGCGCCACGACCTCCACGCGTTGCAGGAATCCGCCGCACAGGTTCGCGCCGACTTCGAAACAGTGACCGCCCGCGCGGATGCCGCCGAGGCGAACGTCCAGAACCTGACCGAGCGCGCATCGGCGGGTGAAGCGAAGCTCACGGCGATCCAGAGCACGCTAGAGGATCAGCACCGGGCAAACGAATGGCTCGCCGCGACGGTTTCGGGCAAAAACGAAGAGATCGCGCGGCTTGGCCGCGAGCGCGACGACGCGCGCCGGCAGATCTCGACACTGGACGAGGCTTGCCAGGCGAAGTCGGAAGAAGCGGAGCGCTGGTCTCAGGAAGCGGCCGCAGCAGTGTCACGCGCCGAAGCAGCGACGGCGCAGGCGAACGAGAGCACCGCGCGCCTCGCATCGGTCGAGGCCGACTTGAGCGAGACTCGCAACGCACTCGCCGCGGAACGCGACGCCGCCCTTGAACATGCCGCTGACCTCTCCGAGCAGCGTGGCGCACTGGAGCGCGTCACACGCGAACTGGACGAATCCCGAGCGCAGATTGGCGCGCTGACCGAGGCGCACACGCTGGCGGCAGCCGAACTGGCGCGCGCGACGCAGGACGCGTCTGCCGCGAACGAACGAGCCGACGCAGCGGAACAGCGCGCAGCGCAGCTGGACCAGAGCCTGACGGTCGAACGCGAGGCCACGGCTGCGCAGCGCGACGAACTGCAGCGCGTCACGCGCGAACTGGAAGAAGCACGGACGCGCGCCGATACGCTGACCGAGGCGCAGACGGCCGCAAGCGCGGAGCTGGCGCGGGTCTCGCAGGACGCCTTCGCCGCGAAGCAAAGGGCCGATGCCGCCGAGCAGCGCGCGTCGCAACTCGAGCAGAGCCTGACGGTAGAGCGCGAGACAACGGCGGCGCACAGCGACGAACTTCAGCGTGTCAGGTCCGAACTGGAAGAAGCTCGCGCGCAGATCAATGCGCTGAACGAGGCGCAGACGGCCGTAAGCGCCGAACTGGCGCGGGTTACGGAAGACGCATCATCCGCAAAGCAACGCGCGGAGTCGGCCGAACAGCGTGCAGCGGAACTGGAGCAAAACCTGGCAGCGGAGCGCGAGGCCACGGCGGCGCAAAGCGACGAACGGCAGCGTGTCACGCGCGAACTGGACGAAGCCCGTGTACGGATCGACGCGTTGACACAAGACTCGACCGCCACGAAGCAAAGGGCAGAAACCGCCGAGCAACGCGCAACCGAACTGGAGCAGAACCTCGCGAGCGAGCGGGAAGCATCGGCGGCGCGGACCAGCGAACTGCAGCGCGTCACGCATGAACTTGAAGAAGCGCGAACACAGATCAACGCGCTCACCGAGGCGCAGACGGCGACAAGCGCCGAACTGGCGAACGCCAGGCAGGAAGCCGCCGCCGTACAGCAGCGGGCCGAAGCCGCCGAACAGCGCGCCGTCCAGTTGGACGAGAGTCTTGCCGTCGCGCGCGAAGCAGCCGTGGCGCGTAACAGCGAAGCGTCCGCTCAGTTCGACGAATTGCAACGCGTCACGCGCGAACTCGAAGAGACACGCACTCAGATCAACGCGCTGACCGAGGCGCAAACGGCGGCAGCCGCTGAACTGGCGCAGGTGACGCAAGATGCATCCGCCGAGAAGCGCCGTGCCGATGCAGCCGCGCAACTGTCGGCCCGTCTGGAACGCGACCTCGCTGCGGAACGTGAGGCAGCGACAGCGCGAACCGCTGAAGCGTCGGCGCAATCGAACGAGTTGCAACGCCTCACGCATGAACTCGAAGAAGCGCGCAATCGGATCAACGCACTGACCGAGACACAAACGGCCGCCGACGCCAATCTGGCACAGGTCACGCAAGACGCATCCGAGGCGAGGAATCGCGCGGAAGCGGCCGAACATCGTGCAGTCCAACTGGAACAAACGTTCGCAGCGGAACGCGACGAAGCGCGCAAACATGTGAGCGCTTTGACGGATGCCCAGTCCGTTGCAAGCGCCGAGCTATCGCGGCTCACGCAAGAAGCATCCGCAGCAAAAGAAAGAGCAGACGCAGCCGAGCATCGTGCAGCGCAACTGGAACAAAGCCTCGCAGCGGAACGCGAAGCCGCCGCGACGCGCAACAGCGAAGCGTCGTCGCAACTCAACGAACTGCAACGCGTCACGCAAGAACTCGACGAAGCCCGCAAGCAGATCGGCACGCTGACCGACGCGCATACGTCGGCCAACGCAGAACTGGCGCGGCTCGCACAAGAAGCATCGGCGGCGAAGGAAAGGGCGGACGCAGCCGAACGGCAGGCAGCGCAATCGGAGCAGAGCCTTGCGTCCGAGCGCGAGGCGGCGGCAGCGAAAAGCGACAACGCGTCGACGCAGCTCGAAGAGTTGCAGCGCGTCACGCGCGAACTGGACGAAGCCCGCGCGCAGATCAGCGCGATGAGCGAGTCGCAGACGGCGGCCAGCGCCGAACTGGCGCGCGCGACGCAAGACGCGTTCGACGCGAAGGAGCGGGCGGATGCAGCGGAACAGCGTGCAGCCGAGCTGGCGCAAAGCCAGGCCGAGCGCCCGCACGAACCGGCGTCGGCGAAGGGCGCGCAAGGCGGTGAACTGACGGGCGGAGCCGATGTCGCGGAAGAACTCGCTTCTTTGCAACGCCAGATCGCGGCTCAGGCGAAGACTCACACGAAGGCCTACAACGAGCTTCGTGCGAACGCCGAGCAATGGGTGACGTACGCGAAGGACATCAAGCAGCGGCTCGACCAGGCGAACGAAAAAATCCTCTTCATCGATGCGCGCAGCACCGGCGAAGTCGCGCTCCTGCGCAGGCTCTCGTTCGAACTGGAGCGCCTGAAGCCCGACCACGAACTGGTGTTCAGGGAAGCGCAGAAGAAGCTGATCGGCGCGACGATGACCCAGCAACTCGCGCAGAAAGGCTACCAGTACGATGCGGCGACGGCTGTGATGTCGAAGCTGGAGGGCTGACGCGCACCACGCGCATTCAGCCCTCGATCAGCCGCTCGAGGACATCGACGTCGCCCATCTGTCCGCCCTTGAACATGATCTCGGTGCCGTCGAGCCAGGGCTCGTCGGCGTGCAGGCGACACACGGTGACGCCCGCCGTCAGCGGCGCGCGATAGGACAGGCCCCATGCGTCGAGCGCCTGGACTGCGTGGCTCGACGCCTTACTTCGCGAAGAGCTGGCCGATATCCTTGAACGCCTTGAACTCCAGCGCGTTGCCGCACGGATCGAACAGGAACATGGTCGCCTGTTCGCCGACCTGCCCTTGAAAGCGGATATACGGCTCGATCACGAACTTCGTGCCGAACGACCTCAACCGTGCCGCGAGCGCTTCCCATTGATCCCACGCAAGCACGACGCCGAAATGCGGCACGGGCACGTCATGACCGTCGACGGGATTGCTGTGTACGCTTTCTTGCGAAGCCGTCTTCGGATGCTCGTGAATCACGAGTTGATGACCGAAGAAATTGAAGTCGACCCATTGCGCGCTGGAGCGGCCTTCTTCGAGGCCGAACACGCGTCCGTAAAAGTCGCGCGCGGCGAGAAGGTCGTAGACGGGAATGGCCAGATGAAAAGGGGAAAGGCTCACTGTTGTCTCCATGTGGGGCGCTCGCAGACCGCTCATAGTACGCGGCGGAATTGGAAAATAGAATCAATATATAATTTCGTAAAACACAAATGAAATTTATCAATGATCCGTGAACTGAAAACGCTGATCGCCGTTGCCCAGGAGGGTACATTCGCCGCTGCCGGCAAGCGGATCGGTCTGACACAGGCTGCCGTCAGCGCGCAGATGCAACGGCTCGAAGCGGAAATGGGCGTTGCACTGTTCGACCGCGAAGGGCGAACGGCGCGTTTGAACGCGAGTGGTCAGCAGATACTCGTGCAGGCGCAGGAAGTCGTCCGGCTCTACAACAATCTCAGTTCGACGGCGGCAGGCCCAGCCGCCACCGTGCGCGTGACGGTCGGTGCGATTGCGTCGGTGCAGCGCTCGTTGCTGCCCGATGCATTGGCGCGGTTTCATGCGCAATGTCCGGGATGCACGACGCGTGTGATTCCCGGTGTGTCGATGGAACTCGTCAACCTGGTCGATGCCGGCGAGATCGACATCGCCGCGATCATTCGTCCGCCGTTTTCGTTCCAAAGTGATCTGCGCTGGACGACGCTCGTGCAAGAACCGTTCAGGCTGATCGTGCCGCGTGGCGTGAAGGGTAAGGACTGGGCGGAACTGCTGGCGAATCAGCCGTTCATTCGCTACGACCGCGCGTCGTTCGGCGGGCGACAAGTGGACCGGTTCCTGCGCCGCATGCACTTCACCGTGCGAGAAGTGTGCGAGCTGGACGAACTGGAAGCCATCGTCAGACTGGTGGAAAACGGCGTCGGCGTGGCGCTCGTGCCGCAGACGGCGACGTATCGGCGCTGGCCCGCGAAGGTGCGCGCTATCGATCTCCAGCATCACACGTTTCATCGCGACGTCGGCCTCGTGCATCGCGCGCCGCAGCATTTAAGCGAGCCTGTGAAGGTGTTGCTGCAGTTGATCGAAGCGCAGGCGCGCAAGAAGCCCGCAACCGACGATCACTAATCACGCTTTCTAGATCACGAAGCAGGCGGCAGATTCTCCTGCAGATAGATCGACATCGGCGTTTGTAACGGAAGCCCAGAAGGCGTGCCCCGGTTGTAGTGACCCAGTATCGCTTCAACAGCGCGCACTGCTTCGACAAAAGGACTCTGATCGAGCACGGCGTCCATCACGCCTTCTATCAGCAATGCTCGGCTGATCTCCGTCAGCTCGTGGCCGATCAGTACCGTCGAATGCTCGCGCTTGAGCGCCTTGAGCGCACGCGCGATGCCCTCGTCGCCAACCGACAGGTTGTAGATGCCTCGCAAATGAGGGTACTTTTTGAAGGCATCGCGCGTCAGACGCTCGGTTGATTTTTCGTCTTCACGGCTTTCGACAGTCGCCACCACGTCGCACGCAGGAAACTTGCGGCGCATGACCGAGCGGAACGCTGCTTCGCGTTCTTCGTGCCCGAGATACGTGCGCAAGCCCGCAATCACGATGACCTGCCCGCCGTCGCGCCCGATAAAGCGGCCCATCAGTTCGCCCGCGGTTCGCCCCGCGCAGCGGTTGTCGATGCCGACATACGCGAGCCGCCCCGTGTCCGGCAGATCGCTCGCAAGTGTCACGACAGGAATCTTGCGCGCGACGCGCGAGATCGCATCGACGACGACGCTGTGCTCATACGCGACGACGATCATCGCGTCCGCCTTCTGCGATGCGCGATTGATGACGGCCGCCAGCGACTTCGGTTCGAGGTCGTCGAAAAACGTCAGATGACACACCACGCGATGCGTTTCGAACGACTTTTGCGCTAGCTCGAACCCCTGTCGTAGCGCAACGTAGTACGGCGACGAAGGCTGTTGCGTGAGGATCGCGATGCGCAGCCAGCGTACGGACACTTCGTCGAGCGCGCGATCCATCTTGAGCTTGCGCGCCCATTCGAGCACGCGCGATTCCTTCTCGCGGGCCACACCGCCACGCCCGTTCAGCACGCGTTCGACAGTCGAATAGCTGACGCCCGAAGCCTTCGCGACATCTTCCATGGTCGGCTTGCGCCTGACGTTCATGCGGTCCCTCCAGTTTGAAGAAATATCCTCAATAAACCGTTTGAGAGCGGAGATTCGATCAACTAGATTCTAACCACCGGAAGCGACCGGGCGTTAGCGATAAAGCCCCGGCGACAAAGACCCGGCGGCCCAGCGCCGCGCATACACGCAGACGCGCATTCCGCCATGCCAATCCCATGTCAGGAGACAACCATCATGGACAAGCCCGCATTTCGCGCAACTCAACGCGCGGTCAAAAGAATCGCCGCTGCGCTCGCAGCGCTGACGCTCGTCACCGGCTTTGCCGCGAACAGCGCTGCCGCCGACGAGCGCTTCGTGATGGTCAGTCATGGCTCGGACTCGAACGTCTGGTGGAACACCGTCAAGAACGGCATGCGCGACGCGAGCGAAGATTTCAACGTGCCCGTCGATTACCGCAATCCCCCTTCGGGCGATACGGGCGACATGGTCCGCATTCTCGAACAGGCGGCGGCACGCAACTACTCGGGCGTGATCACGACGGTGCCTAACTTCGACATGATCCAGAAGGGACTGACAGGCGTGAAGGCGAAGCACATTCCGCTTGTCACCATCAACGGCGGGCCCGAATCGGGCATGAAGCTCGGCGCGCTGATGCACATCGGGCAGCCCGAATACGATGCCGGCAAGGCGGCGGGCGAGCGCGCGAAAGCGGCGGGCATCCATGAGTTTCTGTGCGTGAACCACGGCGCGGACATTCAGGCGCTGTGGGACCGTTGCAAGGGTTTCGCCGATGCGATCGGCGTCGACTACAAGAAGGCGACGATGGATAGCGGCGAAGATCCGACGGTGATCGAAAGCAAGGTCGCCGCCTACCTGAGATCGCACCCGACGACGCAAGCGATTCTCGCGCTCGGTCCCGATCAGGCGACGGGCGTGCTGCGCGGCGTGAAAGACGCGGGCCTGAGCGGGAAGATTTACGTTGCCACGTTCGATCTTTCTCCCGACATCCTGAAGGCGATTCAGGCAGGGCAGATCGCATTCGCCATCGATCAGCAGCCGTATCTGCAAGGCTATTTGTCCGTCGCGGCAATGGCGATTGCGATTCGCGACAAGACGAACGACTCCGCGCGGATCGTCGCGGCATTGAGAGAGGACAAAAAAGTCGCGGCGCGCCTCGCCAAATACGACCTGAAGCCGGTGTATACGGGTTCGACGGTGAGTTCCGGGCCGAGCTTCGTCACGAAGGACAACCTCGCGCCTGTGCAGAAGTACGCAGGCTCATATCGCTAATCGTGTGGGGACAACGCAATGAACATCGATATGCACGCGTGGCACCGGGTCGACATCGATCGCAAGATGCTCAAGGATTTTTCAACGCGTTCCGATGCACGCGGACTCGCGCAGGCGGGCGGTTTCTTCGTGCTCGTTGTTGCGACAGGTGCGCTCGCGTGGGCATCGCTCGGCACGGCGTGGGTGATTCCCGCGTTTCTCTTGTACGGAACGGTGTTTGCGTTCAGCGAGGCCGCCGCGCACGAACTGGGGCACGGCACGGTGTTCAAGACGCGCTGGCTGAACGAGGCGGTCTACTGGGCGATCTGCTTCATGTCGTGGCGCGAGCAGGTGTACAGCCGCTGGCTTCATGCAAAGCATCACACGTACACGCATCTGACGGCGGCGCCTTATAAAGATCCTGAACTGGCGTTCAAGCATCGCCCGCATAGCTATGTAAAGCTGATGACGGATTTCGTTCGCATATCGCATGGCGTGCAGTTTCTCAGCGCGATCTTTCTGCACAGCTTCGGCATTATCACGAAGGGCGCGAAAGAGGTGGTGCCCGAGGCGGAGTACAAGAAGATGTGCGACAACTCGCGTGTGCTGCTTGCGTGCTATGTCGCAGTGTTCGTTTGGGCCGTGCTTGCGCATAGCTGGTTGCCCATCGTGTTTCTGTTCCTGGCGCGTGCTTATGGAACCTGGTTGCATGAGCTGTGCGCGTTGACCCAGCATACTGGCCTGAAGGAGAACGTGCTCGATCATCGCGTGTCGAGCCGTACCGTGAAGCTGAACCCTGTTGTGCGCTTGCTGTACTGGAACATGAATTACCACATCGAACATCACATGTTCCCGAGTGTGCCGTTTCATGCACTGCCGAAATTTCACGAGGCGGTTGCTGGGCAAATGCCGCAACCGTATGCGGGATTGTGGTCTGCGTGGCGCGAAATTCTGGTGATATTTGCGAGGCAGCGGCGTGATCCCGAGTATGTCGTCGTGCGCGAGTTGCCGGTTGGCAAGCGGGGGAGTGCGGTGGCGTGAACTTGTGCTGCATCTGAACATCGCGCCGCATGCTCCATGCGGCGCGACGTTGAGGCAAGCTGCAATCAAGTCGACAGAATAGTGACCAGCGCAACCGCCGAATCCCCCGCCAGTTGCCCGCCATTATTCTCGGCCAGCGCCACCTTCGCCCCAGGCCGTTGCCGCGCACCCGCCGTGCCGCGCAATTGCTGCGTCAGCTCGACGATCTGCGCGACGCCTGTCGCGCCGACAGGATGACCGCGCGACAACAAGCCGCCGCTCGGATTCACGGACACCCGCCCGCCGATATCCGTATCGCCGGAACGGATCAGCTTCGGCGCGTCGCCGGGCGCGCACAGACCGAGGTTCTCGTAGTGAATGAGTTCGGCAGGCGCGGAAGCGTCGTGCAATTCGACGACATGCACATCCGACGGATCAATGCCCGCCTGTTCATACGCCGTGTTCGCCGCGCGCACCGCGACCAGTTCGCCCGATCCATCCGCTTTCGCCGACACGATCGAACTCGCGCGTATGTACACCGGACGAATGTCGCGCTTCGCCGCGAATTGTTCCGAGCAGATGAACACAGCCGCGCCACCGTCGCCGATCGACGAGCACATGAAGAGCGTCAACGGATCGCTGACCATCCGGCTGGCGAGCACTTCTTCGACGCTGGTTTCGTTGCGGAACTGCGCATGCGGATTCAGGGACCCGGCGCGCCGGCTCTTCACGACGACGCGCGCGAAATCGCTCGCCTGCGCGCCCGTCTTCTCCATCCATTTGCGCGCCTTCGCCGCATAGAGATCCATGAAGAGCGAGCCCGTTCCCGTCGTCACGCCTTCGGGCAGCGGCTCTTCGAGATCGACGGCTTTTGCGAACGCGCCGAACGAGACTGCCTTGTCTTCGTGCGTGAGCTTTTCGACACCGACCACGAGCGCCGTTTCCGACTGTCCCGACGCGACGGAAAGCCATGCGAGATTCAACGCCGAGCTGCCCGACGCGCACGCGTTCTCGACGTTGAACATCGGCTTGCCGTCGAGCCCCGTATTGCGCAGCGACGACTGCGCGCGAATCATTTCCTGACCCGTGACGACGCCTGCCGCCGCATTGCCAAAGAACACACGGTCCACGTCGTCGACGCCGACGCGCGCATCCTTCAATGCGAGCGAGACCGATTCTTCAGCGAGCGACTTCAGATTGCGCTCCAGGAACTTGCCAAAGGACGTCATGCCGACGCCGCCAATTACAACCTTGCGCATTGCTGCCTCCAATAAAAGTACTTCAGAACCTGCGACGACGAGCGAGTCTGCTTAACCTTCGCCAGCGCTCAATCGAGAACCTTCCCGCGCGTCTCCGGCATCCGCGCATAGACCACGAAGCCCACGGCGCACACGGTCGCGACATAGACCCACAGGTATTGCGCCAGACCGGAACTCGACATGGCAGTGACGATGTACGGCAGCGTCCCGCCGAACAGCGCCGCCGATACCGCATAGGGCAGCGCGACACCCGTCGCACGCACTCGCGCCGGGAACTGCTCGGCCATCACCGTCGCGCAGGTTGCCGCGAAGCCCGACGAGAGCAGCATGCCGATCGTGACGATCGCGGTGGCGCTCCAGAAGTCGTTGCTGAGGAAGTGCAGCGCGGGCCATGCGAACAGCGCTGAGCCGCCTGCGAAAACGAGCAGCACGGGCTTGCGGCCGATACGGTCCGACAACTTGCCGATAAACGGAATCGCAATCAGCGAGACGACGATCGAAATCACGCTCGCGTTGAACGCGTCATGCAGCGGCAAGCCTGTGCGCAGATGAGCGAGCGTCGGAAACAGCACGAGCCACAGATAGATGCAGAGGTTGCCCGCCATCGCGATGCCGATCACGCGCAGCGCTGCGCGAGGATGCTCGCGAACGATCTCGAGAAACGGATGACGCGTGCGTTGATGCGTCGCGGCACTCTTCTTGAACGCATCGGTTTCGGCGACGGCGAGCCGGACCCACAGCGCGACGAAGCCGAGCAGACCGGCAATCGTGAAGGCAACGCGCCAGCCCCACTTCGCCATGCCCGCATGATCGATCATCGACGTGAGGATCGCGCCGATCAGCGCCGCCACCAGCACGCCCGCGTTGACCGCGAAGTGCTGCCACGATCCCGCGAAGCCGCGCCGCGAAGGCGCAGACGATTCGATCAGGAACGTCGACGCAGAGCCGAACTCGCCGCCCGCCGCAAAGCCCTGAATCAGCCGCGCGAGCACAAGTATCAGCGGCGCCGCAATGCCGATCGATTCGTAGCCGGGACACACGGCGATCACGAGCGAGCTGCCCGCCATCAACGCAACCGACAGCGCGAGACCGTTCTTGCGGCCGTGCCGGTCGGCATACGCGCCGAGCAGCGCGCCACCGATAGGCCGCATCACGAAGCCGACTGCGAACACGGCAAACGCGGAGAGCAGCGACACGCGGTCGTTGTTGGCGGGAAAGAAGTGCCGTGAAAACAGTGCGGCGAAGGTCGCGTAAATGATCCAGTCGGTGAATTCGACGACCGTGCCGAGCGTCGCCGCCACGATTGCTTTTTTCTGCGCTCGCGTGAGCGGCGTAGCGGCTTCTTCGTGCGCAACGCCCGGAAGGATGGTGTCCATGCTGTCTCCGTGTCTCTTGTGGTGAGCGCGCGCTGGTTGCGCAACGCAGGTGAAAAGTGCTGGACGTATCGCTTGATCCGGCACATGGACGCATCCTAGGTTTCGCCTGACGCGCCACGCAAACGACTTTTTCTGTGCTTTCGATTGATATTTTTTGCAGCCGGGCGGCAGACGGCCGACGCGTGGGCGCGAGCGGTTTCGATTGAGCGAAAGTCAATCGAAGCCGCGAAAAAAGTCGTTTGAACGTGGGGTGTGGCGCGCCCTAGCATGGGATGCACAGGCTTTTCATTCCATGGAGACACGTCATGAACGCATCACCTCACAACCCGGCCGCCGAGGTCGCCATCGTCACGGGCGGCGCGAAGGGTATCGGTTTCGGCATCGCGGCTGCGCTGGCTCGCAATGGCCGGCGCATCGCGCTCTTCGATCTTGACCGTACGGCCCTTGATCACGCCGCCAGCACGCTGGCCGCGGCGGGCGTCGACGTGATCGCGCTGCCCGTCGATGTGACGAATAGCGCATCCGTCAACGAGGCGGTCGAAGCTGTCGTCGAACGCTTTGGCCAGATCGACGTGCTGGTGAACAACGCGGGCATCGTGCGCGACAAACGCATCACGAAGATGAGCGACGACGACTGGGACGCTGTGATTGGCGTGAACCTGAAGTCGCAGTTTCTGTGTTGCCGCGCCGTGCTTGCACACATGAGCGTCGCGCGCTATGGGCGCATCGTGAACATCTCGTCGCGCGCTTGGCTGGGCGGTGTCGGACAGTCGAACTACTCGGCCGCGAAGGGCGGCGTGGTGAGCCTCACGCGCAGTCTCGCGCTCGAATGGGCGAGCGCCGGCATCACCGTCAACGCGATTGCGCCGGGCATCGTCGATACGCCGTTGTTTCAGGCCTTCGATGCGGACCTTCAGGAGCGGCTGAAGAAATCGGTACCCGTGCAGCGCATCGGCACGCCCGACGATATCGCGCAGGCTGTCTTGTTCTTCGCGCAACGCGAAGCGTCGTACGTCACGGGGCAGACGCTCTATGTATGCGGCGGCCGTTCGCTGTCGTCACCGAGCGTTTGAGGAGCACATCATGACGATTCACTACAGCGTGTCGGACCATGTGGCGACGGTGAGCCTGGACCGTCCCGAAGCGCTCAATGCGCTCGACCTCGACAGTCTCAAGGATTTACGCGCGGCACTCGCCGAAGCGCGCGACGACGATGACGTGCGCGTGATCGTGCTCACCGGCGCGGGGCGCAAATCGTTCTGCGTCGGCGCGGACCTGAAAAATACGCTGCCGCCTTCGACGAGCTTCAGTTCGTCGTTCGTGCGATCCATCGACCGCGCTGCTGCCGAAGGCATCTATGTGCGCCTGATGGATCTCAGTTCGCTGCGCCTTTTCAAGCCGGTTATCGGCGCGATCAACGGCTATTGCCTCGGCGGTGGACTCGAACTCGCGTTGCAATGCGACTTGCGGATCGCCTCGACGGATGCGGTGTTCGGCTTGCCGGAAGCCGTCGTCGCGAGCATTCCCGCTGTGTGCGGCATTCAGGCATTGCAAAAGGCTGTGCCTTCGGCGATCGCGATGAAGATGCTGCTGACGGGCTGCAAGATTGACGCGGCGTACGCGGAGCGGATCGGCCTGATATCCGATGTCGTCGCGCCCGAAGCGCTGATGGACAAGGCGCTCGAACTCGCGCGCACGATCGCATCGAATGGTCCGCTTGCCGTGCAGATGATCAAGAAGGTCGCGGAAACGAGCAGCAACGTGCCGCTGGCGCAGGCGCTCGAATTTACCGAGCTGGCGTGGGGCGCGATGCGCGATTCGGAAGACCGCGTGGAAGGGCGCAAGGCGTTCGCCGAAAAACGCAAGCCGCAGTTCAAAGGCCGCTAGACGCGTCAGATGCGTTAGGCGGTGGGCGCTTCGCCAATCGAGAGAATCCAGTTGCGGAACTCGGCGAACTCGGCATTCGAAAGATGCTCGCGCGGATAGATCAGGTAGTACGTGAACGCGCCCTGATCGAGCACGAACGAAAAGGGCATCACGAGCGTGCCGTCGCGCAACTGATCGGCGACGAGCACGCGCTGCGCCATCGCGACGCCCACGCCTTGCGTCGCCGCGAAGTACGCGAGGATCGAGCTTTCGTAGCTGAGGCCGCTCAACGGATTGACGCCGCGCACGCCTGCCGCGTCGAGCCACTTGGCCCAGTCTTCGCGCCGCGCCAGCGAATGCAGCAGCGGCACGTTGCGCAGTGCTTCGGGCGTCGCGTCGGTGAGATCGGGATGCGCGCGCAGGAACTCGGGGCTGCACACGGGCACCAGTTCGTTCGGCACGAGCCGGTCGAAACCGAGATCCGACGATGGCGCATGCGACAGGCGGATCGCAGCGTCGACGTCTTCGGTGTTGAAGTCGACGGGTTGCAGCGAGGTGGTGAGACTGACTTCGATATCGGGATGCTCGCGATGAAACGTCGACAGACGAGGCAGCAGCCAGTTCATCGAGAACGTCGTGTAGCCGCGAATCTTCAGCGTGCGGCGGCGGCGGGCTTCCGTGAGATTGATCGTCGCGGTGCGCAGCGTTTCGAAGCCGCGCACGACGTCGGCGAGGTAGCGCTCGCCCATCGGCGTCAGTGCGATCGCGCGATGACCGCGCTCGAACAGCAGCACGCCAAGCTGGTCTTCGAGCAGCTTGATCTGCCGGCTGACGGCAGCGGGCGTGACGTTGAGCTCGTTCGCGGCGAGCTGCACGCTCAGCAGGCGGCCGCAGACCTCGAAGGCGCGCAGCGCGTTGAGTGACGGAAGGGTTCGCATCGAAAAATGGTAGCACGCGCTTTGCAAGCTGCATGCCGGGATTGCTACGTAGAAGCGCGTTTGCATGTCCGTTGCGCTCGCGTCAGCAAAACTCAATCGAGTGCGCAGCAAATGTCGTTTGAGCGTGCCTGTTGCGCGCCGTATCGTTGATTCAAAGGCAATCTGTGAGACTGAAGGAGACAACCATGCTGGACGGTGTGCGAATTCTGGCCTGGGGCTCGCGCCAGGCAGTGAGGCTCGGCGCAACGCTGCTCGAACGCGCCGGCGCGCAAGTCACGTTTGCGCAGGCGCAGCCAGCGGGTGGCTTCGCGTATGACGTGATCGTCGTTTCATCGGATGTGAGGGCGGCGAGCGAACGAAGCACGATCGCGGAGTTGAAGGCGGCGGGCAAGCACATCGTCTGCGATATCACCGCGACGGGACCGCAAGGCGCGCGCGCGGGCATGTGCGCCTCCGATGCGCAGATCCAGGCGATCAGCGGCCTGATGGACACGACGGGCTTTGCGCAGGGCGAGCCGGTGCGCATCGGCGTGCCGTTCACGGAGATATCGGCGGCGCTGTATGCGTGCGCGTCGATTGCGGCAGCCGTCCGCGTGAAGCGTTTGCACGGCATCGCGCAGACTATCGACGTGACCTTGTTCGGCTGCGCGGCGAGCGCGCTCACGACGTTTCTGCCCGCCGCGTTTGCGCAACGGACGGTTGGCCGCGTCGGCAATCGTCATCCTGCTTGCGCGCCGTGGAATGCGTATCGGACGCTCGACGGCTGGGTTCTGATTTGCACCAGCACCGAAGAACAGTGGCGCAAGATCAAGAGCGTGGCTCACGTGCCGCAACTCGAGGACTCGCGCTTCGACACGTTGCGAGCGCGCGTGTCGAACGTCGATGAACTCGATGCGCTGATCGAAACGTGGACGTCCACGCTGACCACGGATGAGTGCTCGCATCTGTGCGAACAGATCGGCGTGGCGGCCGGGCCGATCGTGTCCGTCGCGGGGCTGTCCAGCGAGCCGAACTTTCGCATGCGGCACGCGAATGCGGCGGCGCAGATCGACGCGTGCGGCATCGATGGCGAGACGTATCGGCAGATGTCGATTTTCAGCATGGCGCGTCTGACAGACGACGCATCTTTTAAGCTGCAAGCAGGCGTCGAAATCGCTGCGCGAACGCAAGAGGCCGGGCCGCTCGCAGGCATCAAGGTCGTCGAGATCGGCCAGTACACGACGGCGCCGCTGGTCGGCAAGCATCTCGCGGCACTCGGCGCGGAAGTCGTAAAGATCGAGCCGCCGGATGGCGAGGTCGCGCGCGCGTGGACGCCGGGGCAGGCGGGCACGAGCTACTTCTTCGCGCTCAACAACACAGACAAGCAGACCTTGGCGCTCGATCTGAAGCAGCAGGCCGACCGCGCGCATCTGAGCACGCTGCTCGCCGATGCCGATGTGCTCGTCGAAAACCTGCGGCCGGGTGCGCTCGCAAAGCTCGGCTTCGGGCGCGAGGCGCTCGGCGAGATCAACCCGCGTCTGATCTATTGCTCGATCTCGGGCTTCGGCATCGCGTCTGCCTACCCAGCGCGACCCGCGTTCGACACGGTCATCCAGGCGATGGGCGGACTCATGGACCTGACGCGCAGCAACGGGCAGCCGGTGAAGCTCGGCGCGTCGGGCGCGGACATTCTGGGCGGGCAGGCGGCGCTGCTGGCAATCCTTGCGCTTCTCGCCGATCCTGCGCGGCAGGCCGGGACCTTCGTCGAAATATCGATGCAGGACGTGGCTGCGTGGTGCGCGCTGTTCGCATCGGGCAATCCCGAACGGGAGGGGATTGCGGTCGCGTGTATCGACGGTCATGTGTGGCTCGAAAGCGATGAGCGTTTCGATGTGGCTGCGCTCGCGGCAAGCGCCAGGCGCGAGCGGTGCGGCTCGCTGTCACGTGCGTTGGCCGTTGCCGCGCTTGCGAATGCGGGCGTTAGCGCGGTGCCTGTGGCACGCGTCGATGAACTGATCGAAGACGGCGATTTTCTCGCCGATGTGCTGAGCGTCGCGCGCGATGCGAGTGGCGCGTTCTGGCCGATTCTCAAGGTGCCGTACCGCTTGTCGCGCACGCCTGCACGCGTTCGCGCAGTGCCGGGCGCGCCCGCGCGATATGCCGAAGAGACTTCGCGAGGGTCGCCGTCGAGATGGGGAATGGTCGAGGCGGGTTGAACGCTTGCTGAAGCGTTGGTGTACGTCGTCTTCCGCCAAGGACTATCGAAAGCCGACCGCTTGCTCTGTCGGGTGAACGCGCCACTTCGCGCCGACAACGGCGGCCGGCTTTGTTGTGCTCAATCTGCTGTGCAACAGGTTGACGCCTGGACGTCTCGGGCGATGGCTCGGTGTCGTTGGGCTCGGTTCGAGGCGACGCTCAATGCGTCCGTGGTCCTGCGGATCTGGGAAGCACGTATCGCGTTTCACCCTGCGCGCGGTCATCCAGGGCGGCGGATACATCGTCAACTCCTCACCCGCCGCCATCGAGTGCGAGACGCATCGCACCGAACTTCCGCCGGTATTGTGCAGGCGTCAGGCACACACTGCGGCGGAACAGCCGGTTGAAGAAGCTCGCATCTTCGTAACCGACTTCATTGGCGATCGCTTCGATTGGCTGCTGGTTGGATTCGAGCATCTGCTTGGCCTCTTCGAGCCGCAGCGTGTGTACGTAGACCAGCGGCGACATGCCCGTCGCCTGCTGGAAGCGCCGCTTGAACGAGCGCTCGGGCAGGCCGCTCAGTTGCACCATCGCCGCGACGGGGGACGCCTCGGCGTAATGCCCGGCGATCCACGCCTGACAGCGCGCGATCACGGCGTCCTCGACCTGCCGCGTGCGCGCAAGCCGCGCGAACGGCTGCTGGCCCACATCGTTCCAGACGACCAGGTTGATGCGCGCCGTCTGCATCGCGATTTCTACACCCGCGAGCCGTGCGATCAGATACAGCGCGAGATCCAGCCATGAGGTTCCGCCGCCCGCCATGATGAGACGCTGGCCGTCGCCTGACGCGACGAGCGCCCGATGCCTGCGCACCTTGACGGCCGGGTAGCGGCGCGTCATCAGATCGCAAAAGGCCCAGTGCGTGGTCGCTTCGTGACCGTCGAGCAGCCCGGCTTCGGCGAGCAGGATCGCGCCGGAGCAGGCCGTCGCGAGAATCTTGCCGTCGGCGTAGCAGCGTCGCAGGCTATCGATCTCTTCCACGAAGCGTCCTTCGAGCGCTTCGCCCGGCGCCACCATCAGCTCGGGCACGCAAACGACGTCGGCGTGCGCGCAGGCATCGAGCGTCGCGTCGGGCGTGATGCGCACATGGTTCGCGGCGACCAGCGAAGCGCCGTGCCGCGACACGACCTGCGGGGCGAACGGTGCAACGCCGGGCGCGCCTTCGACGATCAGGCCCCAGTCCCTTCCCGCCGACATGAACATGTCGTACATCCCGTACACCACGGAAGCCGAGGTTTCGGGCATCGCCAGGATGGCGACGCGCACGGAGGTGCGGGTCTTCTCTTTCATGGCCGATTCGTCCCATTCGTGGCCGATAACGCTTTAGTCGGAAGCGTGCGTACGCCGTATCGTGACGGCGTCGTAGATGTAATTTAAGTGTAAGGATCGCGTTTATGCCAGGCCGGCGACGGCTGGCTTATCGCGTTTGTCGCGCTTGTCTCGTCGCGTCGATGGATGGGCGCGATCGTTCGAAGGAGCTTCCATGAGTCCGTATCGCCAGCACCTGCCGCAACTCGCCGATTCCCTGTTCATCACGGACGGCGGCCTCGAAACCACGCTGATTTTTCATGACGGCATCGACCTGCCGTGCTTCGCCTCGTTCGCGCTGCTGCGCGACGAAGAAGGCACGGCGATGCTGGAGCGATATTTCGCGCGCTATGCAGAATTGGCGCGCCGCGAAAACGTCGGCCTCGTGCTGGAATCGCCGACCTGGCGCGCGAATCCCGATTGGGCGGCCAGGCTCGGTTATACGGCGGCCTCGCTTGCCGATGCGAACCGCCGCGCGATCGCCTTGCTCGCGCGCGTTCGCGCCGCGTATGAAACGCCGGCGACGCCGATCGTCATCAGCGGCAACCTCGGTCCGCGCGGCGACGGCTATCGCGCCGACGCGCGCATGAGCCAGAGCGAAGCACGCGCCTATCATCAGCCGCAGATCGAAACCTTCGCGGCGTCGGACGCCGACATGGTCGCGGCCTTCACGATCAACTATGCGGACGAAGCAATCGGCGTGATCCAGGCGGCGCAGGCGTGCGCGATGCCTGTCGCGATATCGTTCACGCTGGAGACGGATGGACGGTTACCGTCGGGCGAGTCGCTAGCCGACGCGATCGCGCGCACCGATGCCGCGACAGATCACTACGCGGCTTACTTCATGATCAACTGCGCACACCCGTCGCACTTCGCGTCGATGCTCGCCGACGCGGGCGCGTGGCGCGAGCGCATTCGCGGCGTGCGCGCAAACGCGTCGAAGCGCAGTCATGCCGAACTCGACGAAGCCGATGATCTCGACGACGGCGATCCGGACGAACTCGGCGGCAGTTATCGCGCGCTGCGGCATCTACTGCCGTGCATGACGGTGGTTGGCGGATGCTGCGGCACGGATCACCGGCACGTCGGGCAGATCTGCCAGGCGATGAAGGCGCCTCTTGCCGCCGATACGGTTTGACGTTCAGCGCGCGAGGGCCGCTCGCGCCGCCGCCGTGCCCGCGCCGATGCTCACGCCTGGCCGAGCGTGAGCGCAAATTCGTCGAGTTGCGTGATGCAGGTGTTCCAACCGTCGAAGAAGCCGAGTTGTTCGTGCCGGTCGCGCGTCGCGACGTCGGGATGCATGACGCGCGCGACGTAGCGGCTGCCTTCGCCTTCTTTCGACATCGCGATGTCGGCGGTGAAGCCAAGCCACGGCGTGTTTGGACGCCAGCCCGCCGTGAGCATCGACGTGAACACGATGCGCGCTTGCGGGATGACTTCGAGAAAGCAGCCGGGGTTGTCGCTCGTGCCGCCATCGGGACCTTGCATGAAGGTGTGGAAGGCACCGCCCGGACGCAGATCGAACGCGCGAACTTCAGTGGTCCAGGGCTTCGGGCACCACCATTCCTTCAGCAAATCCGGTTCGGTCCACGCGCGCCACAACGCAGCCACCGGCGCGCGCAGCACGCGAGTGATGACGAGATCGTTCGACTCAGCGCTTTCGACGGGTTTTGTTGACATCAGCTTGCTCCTCTTGATGAAGCTGTTCGACGAATTCGACCATCCGGTCGGATCGTGCTTCCCACACGGCGCGCTGCGCGGCCAGCCATGTTTCGACTTCCGTCAGCTTCGCGGGTATCAGTTCGCAGGTGCGCGCGCGGCCGATCTTGTGCGTGCGGATCAGGCCGCTGTGTTCCAGCACGGCGACGTGTTTCATGAACGACGGCAGCGCCATGTCGAACGGCTGGGCCAGCACCGAGACGGTCTGCGCGCCGCGCCCGAGCATGCTGACGATCGCGCAACGGGTCGGATCGGACAGCGCCTGGAACACTTCGCTTACTGCGGCATGATAGTTAGCCATATGGCTAAGTATAGTGCAAAAATGGCGGCGCGGCGAAGGCGTACGTAGTGACGGGCGCGCACCTAAGCTATCAGCATGGGTTGAGCGTCAATCGCGAGAAACCTGAGAAACGGAGGCGTTCGATGAACACACCCAACGACACCGGCTTCACCGGCTCGATTCCTGAAATCTACGAGCGCTACCTCGTGCCGATGATCTTCGAGCCGTACGCGCGCGATCTCGCGAGCAGGGCGGCGTCGGTTCAGCCGTCGCGCGTGCTCGAAATCGCGGCGGGCACGGGCGTCGTCACACGAGCGCTGGCGGAAGCGCTGCCCGAGCATGTCGAGATCGTCGCGACGGACCTCAATCAGGCGATGCTGGACTGCGCCGCGACACTCGGCACGCACAGGCCCGTGACCTGGCAGCAGGCGGACGCGATGCAACTGCCATTCGACGATGCGAGCTTCGATCTGATCGTTTGCCAGTTCGGCGCGATGTTCTTTCCCGACAAGGCGCGCGCGTTTGCCGAGGCGCGGCGCGTACTGCGAAGCGGCGGCGTGCTGCTATTCAACGTTTGGGATCGCATCGAGGAGAACGCATTTGCCGTCACCGTTTCGGACGCGCTCGGCAAGCTGTATGCGGCGGACCCGCCGAGTTTCTTGCAGCGCGTGCCGCACGGTTATTGGGACACGAACATCATTGCGCGCGATCTCGCGGACGGCGGCTTCGATGCGCCGCCGCCGCGTATCGAGACGATCGCGAAACGCAGCGGCGCGGGGTCGGCGCAGGCTGCCGCGATCGCGTTCTGCCAGGGCACGCCGATGCGGGCCGAAATCGAAGCCCGTTCGGGCGCAACGCTCGACGAAGCGACAGCGGTTTGCGCAACCGCCCTGCGCAAGCGTTTCGGCGCTAGCGCAATCGACGGAAGGATTCAAGCGCACGTCGTCACAGCACAACGTTAAAACGACGAAAAAGTGTGTCCTGCTGAGCGCAACGATCCCTCCGAAAGCCGCTCCCGCCTTATCTGACGGGCCGGACGGCGTTTGCCGGGCGGAAATTGTTACACCTCTTACTGGAAGGATTGACCGGTGTTACGAACGCCTTTCAGACGTTGGTTATACTCGCCCCGTCTCAAAAACTACTGATCAAACTATGTCGAAGCGAATCATTCAGATGGTGGCCATTGCAGCGCTGACGGCTGCGGCGTCGTTGCCGGCGATGGCCGGCGATATGAACAATGCGCTTGGCGGCGCGCTCGGCGGCGTCGCCGGAGCGGCATTGGGCGGCGCGGTGGGCGGCAGCACGGGTGCCGTGATCGGCGGCGCGGTGGGCGGCGGCGCGGGTGGCGCGGTCACGTCGAACCGCCGTGAGCGCACGGGCGCGATCATCGGCGGCGCGCTCGGCGGCGGTGCGGGCACCGCGGCGGGCAACGCGATGGGCGGACGCGGAGGCGGTCTGGTCGGCGCGGCGCTGGGCGGCGGTGCCGGCTCGGCGCTTGGCGGCAACATCTCGCGTTCCAACTCGTACGCCGACGACTATTCGCACGGTTCGTACGGTTCGCACAGTTCGTACAAGCGCAAGCACAAGCATCGTCACTACGACGACTGATTGGCGAGCTGACGGCCTTGCGAGTTCATTGAACGGCGAACTCGCGGGTCGGACGGGCACGACGGCGCGGCGGCGCAAGCGCTGTGCGACAAATCATCGCAGGGAATTGTCGCGGATCAAAAACGAGATAAGCGCCATTTGAAGGTAGGATTGTCGAAATTCCCTTCTTTTGCAGGCGTCATCGTGCCCGTTGACTATCTTCGCGGTTTTACATCTGCCGCTCGCACTGACGCCGCTAACCGGCGGCTTGGCCTCGCGCTCGCCGGGATTGCCGGCGCGGCAAACGCGGGCGGCTTTCTGGCGATTGGCCAGTACACGTCGCACATGTCCGGCATGGTGTCGTCGCTCGCTGACAGTCTCGCGCTCGGCAACCTCGCGTTCGTGCTGTCGGCGGCGAGTTCGATTTTCGCGTTTCTCGCCGGTGCGGCGAGTTCGGCCATTCTGATCAACTGGGGCCGACGAAGAGGGACGCAGAGCGTCTACGCGATGCCGCTCGTGCTCGAAGGGCTTCTGTTGTTGTGCTTCGGCGTGCTCGGCGCGAACCTGGAGCAGCACCGTCTGCTGTTCGTGCCCGCTACCGTCACGCTGCTTTGCTACGTGATGGGACTGCAGAACGCGATGATCACCAAGATATCGAAAGCGGAAATCCGCACGACGCACGTCACGGGACTGGTGACGGATCTCGGCATCGAAATCGGCAAGGGCTTGTACTGGAACCGGGGCGTGCCGTCGACGGAAGCGGCTTACGTCGGCGCCGACATGCGGCGGCTCGGTCTGCTCGCCTCGCTGCTCGGCATGTTTCTCGCGGGCGGGCTTGCCGGCGCGATTGCGTTCAAACAGGTCGGGTTCATCGCGACGCTGCCGCTTGCGGCGTTGTTGCTGGTGCTGGCGGCCGTGCCCGTTGCCGATGATCTGTTGAGGTATCCGCGACGGGCGCGGTGAATTGCGCTCGCCGGACGCTTCTCACGCGCGCACATCGCGCGCCACGACTTTTACTTCTCCCAGAGCTTGCGTCCCAGGAAGGTCAGCGTCCGGTCCCACGCCATTTCCGACCACACCGGGTCGAACTGCGTGCCGGCGATGCGGCTGAAGCCGACGGCGGTTTCGTTGGCGAACGCGTGGTGCGCGAGATAGCGGTGAAACTCGACGTCGACGTTCGCGTCACGCAGCTTCGATTCGAGCGTTTCGACCGTCGCGATCGGGAAGAACGCATCCTGCGTCGCGTAGTGCCCGATAACCGGCACCTTGATTTTCGACGCGTCGATATAGTCGAGCGGAGGGAAGCCGTAGAACACGACGCCCGCCGACACTTCCGGGCTTTGACCCAGCGTGAGCAGGGTTAGTGCGCCGCCCATGCAATAGCCCATCACGGCGACGCGGCCTGAACGCTGCTTCAGATATTGCGCCGCGCCGCGAACGTCTTGCGATGCGGCATCGCCGAAATCGAGACCGTCCATCAGGTGATGCGCTTCTTCCTCCTCGACCGTCGACTTGCCGCGATACAGATCGGGCACGAGCGCGAAGTAGCCGGCTGCCGCGAGGCGATCCGCGACGCCGCGAATCTGGTCGTTCAAGCCCCACCATTCCTGAATGACGACCACCGCGGGCGCGCCATCCGTTTTCTCGGGCGTGGCCAGATAACCTTGCAGTTCTTTACCGTCTGGGCGGCTGAAAGTGATCATGGAGCCTGGGGTCGTGTTCATGGGCGTGTTCCTGTTGAATGGGCCACTAGCATAGCGCCAATGCCGGCCGAATGCAGGCCTACGGCCTTGTCAGAAATGAAAACACCCTGCAAGCCTGAGCGCTTGCAGGGTGTCGCACTTCACTCGCGAATTCTGGATTCTTTAGTCGCCTGGAAGCCAGTAGCAATCCGAAGGATTCCAGCTTGGATCGCAAATCCAGTAGCCGAATGCGAGCTTCTGATCGGCGACCGAAGCGCTTTTCGGGCCGTCCGACTTCATTGCGAACGGCTGCGCTTCCAGCGCGTTCGGCGCTGCCGATGCGGACTGGGCGAAACACGACAACATCGATGAAGCGAGCAACGCAAGTAACGCAGATTTCACTTTCATGTCAAATGCTCCGTTGTTATCTGAAGATCACGATGCACCGTTCATCGAGGTGTCACCGTACGGAAGACTTTATTGACAGGAGTGAGCTTCGTTAATCAGATCTGTGTCCAGCGCTCGTCAGGATTTTCCGATTTCGCGGAGATTCGGCGCGAGGTCAAATTCTGTTTGTTGTTCTGTTGACTTGGTGCGATTGGCGGCATATGGCTCGCAAATCCTGTCCATAAAAAAAGCGGGCATTGTTGCCCGCTTTCTTCACAAGCCGCCGAAGCGCTTTAAAGCCTCGTTACGCCGGCATCTTGCGGAACGAAATCGCGAAGCGGTTCCATGCATTGATCGCCGAAATCAGCAACGTCAGATCGACCAGCTCGGCCTCGCTGAAATGCGGCTTCACGGCTTCCCACACTGCATCGGGCACGTGATTCTCGGACACCAGCGTCACGGCTTCCGTCCATTCCAGCGCTGCGCGTTCGCGTGCCGTGAAGAACGGCGTTTCGCGCCACACGACGACCGTCGCCAGACGGCGATCCGTCTCGCCGCCCTTGCGCGCATCGGTGGTGTGCATGTCGACGCAGAACGCGCAGCCGTTGATCTGCGATGCGCGCAGACGCACCAGTTCCGTCAGCGATTTTTCGAGGTCGCTCTTGCCGATGCGTTCTTCGAGCGCGAGCATCGCCTTGATCGCGTGCGGGTTGGCTTTGTAGAAGTCGAGACGTTGTTCCATGATCGTTTCCTCAGTGAGAGTGCGCTTTAGCTGCGCGACACATGAAGATTAGGCGCGAAACTGGCCGCAGGAAATGGCCAATTTTGAGCAATTTGAGGTAACCACTTCTGAACTGTTGCGGAACAACTTTACAAGGCAGCGGGGAACGATGCAGACGAAGGGCCGCCGCCGCGCGACGGCCCTTGTGTGACAGGAAGAAGACCTTACTTGACCGCGCCGAGCGCGAGGCCCTTCACCAGATAGCGCTGCAGCCACGCGAACACGATCGACACCGGCAACGTCGCGCACAGCGTCGCGGCCATCACCAGATGCCATTCGACGACGTACTTGCCCGCCACCATATCCGTCACCTGCACGGTGAGCGTCTTGTTTTCGGGCGAGCGGATCAGCGTATAGACGACGGCGAACTCGTTCCACGCATTGATGAACGTGAAGATGGCCGTCACGACGATAGCGGGCACAGCGAGCGGCAGAAACACCTTGAACACCGCGCGCGTGCGGCTGCATCCTTCGAGCCACGCAGATTCTTCGAGATCGCGCGGCACGGTCTGGAAATACGACGACAGCATCCACACGGCGAACGCGATATTGAACGCCGCATACGAGACGATCACGCCGATTTTCGAATCGACGAGATTGCCGTCACCATACGGAATCATCGCGGCGAGACGGAACAGGCCGACCACGAGCAGAATCGGCGAAAGCATCTGCGTGACGAGCAGAAACTGCCGATACAGCCCGCGCCCGCGAAACGGAAAGCGCGCGAGCGCGTACGCGGCGGGCAGGCTGACGGCGAGCGCGAGCGCTGTCGAAAGCAGGCTGATGACGGTGCTGTTGCGCAACGCGACGCCGAAGTTCGCGGCCGTCCACATGTCGACGAAGTTCTGCCATTGCCAGTGCATGGGCAACCAGCGCGCCGGATAGACGAACACTTCGTTCGCGGGCTTGAGCGCTGTGAAGAACATCACGGCAAACGGAAACAGCACGACCACGATCAGCGGCGACAGCGCGAGCCAGCACCACACGGTGCGTTTCATCTTCGCGTTCATGCGGGTTCTCCTTCCTTCGACGGCTGAATGCGCAGATACAGCACCGAGAACACGAACAGCATGATGAGCATGACCAGCGACACGGCAGCCGCCTGGCCGGGACGCCCGAGCCTGAAACCGAGTTCGTACAGATACGTGACGAGAATATGCGTGCCGTTGTCGGGGCCGCCTTGCGTCATCACCCAGATGATCGGAAACGAGTTGAACACGTAGATCACGTTGAGCAGGATCGCCATGTTCACGAACGGGCGCAGCAGCGGCAAGGTCAGTTGACGGAACTGCTGCCACGCGCTCGCGCCGTCGATGCGCGCGGCTTCGTAGATATCGCCGGGCACGGACGACAGGCCGCCGAGCAGAATCGTCACCGTGAACGGAATCGACACGAGAATACCGACCGCGATCTCGACGGGAAACGCGAGCTCGGGCGTCGCCAGCCAATGAATCGGACCGCCGATCAACCCAAGCCGCTGCAACGTCACGTTGACCATCCCGTAGTCGTCGTTGAAGGCCCAGCGCCAGACGACGGCTGTCATGGTCAGCGACACGGACCACGGCAGCATGATGATCGTGCGCGCGATGCCGCGGCCGTGGAAATCCTGATTCAGCACGAGCGCGACGGGCACCGAAATGATCACCGTGCCGCCGACGACGGCTGCCGTCCACACAATGGTCCGGCGCAGCGAATCGAGAAACACGGGGTCGGCGAACACCGTGAAGAAGTTCTTGAATCCGGTGAAATCGCGAATCGCGCCGAAGCGCGAGACATCGTGTACCGACTGATACACGATGTTGAAGATCGGGTAACTGATGATGAACAGCGCCAGGATCAGACTCGGCGCGATCAGCCACCAGGGCGCGGCGGCGCGCGGGGCAATGGAACGGCTCATGCGTGCCTGATCGACGGATGCTTGGGCGTTGGAACTCATGAAGCCCTCGGGACGGAATGGGCCGGATGCAACACGCCGCTTCGCATGAAAGTTGGCATCTAAATTCGCACGAAAGGAAGCGCGCTCATCGAATGTGAAGCCGCATCGGCGTCGAGCCGATGCGGCTTCCGGTACTACGCTAACGGATCATCAAACTGCGCATCAAAACGCGCGGTTACTGGCCGAGCGCCTGATTCGCCTGGCTCGCGGCCTGCTTCAGCGCATCGTCAGGCTTGGACTTGCCGAGGTACACGGCCTGCATCGCGTTGGTCACGGCCTTCGCGGTGTCTTCCCAGCCGGACACCGTCGGCGCGAAGCGCGCTTGCGGCAGCAGCGCGATGAACGCCTTCGTGTCCGCATCGTTGAACGCGGGGTCGGCGGCCTCGGCCTTGGTGGTCGGCAGGAAGCCTTCCGTGCTCGTGAACTCGACGCGCGGCTCCTTCGTGAACAGATAGTCGAGGAACTTCCAGGCGTCCTTCTTCACCTTCGAGTTCTTGAACATCACGATCGAGTCGGTGACGGCATACGTCGCGCCATTCGTGCCGACGGGCAGCGGATCGATGCCGTACTTCAGGTTCGGCGCTTCCTTCTTGATCTGCTTCGCGAGGAACGGCGCGGAAATCATCATCGCGACGCGGCCTTGCTTGAAGAGGTTCTGCACGTCTTCACGGCTATAGCCCGTGACGCCCGGCTGCGTCAGGCCCTGGTCGATCATCGACTTGTACAGCGTCGCCGCCTTGATGCCCGCGGGTGAATCAAAGCCAGCCTTGCCCTGCTTGTTCAGCACGTCGCCGCCGTTGGTCCACAGCGCGTAGTAGTAGTACACGTCGGTTTCGATTTCCTTGCCTTGCAGGCCGAAACCGGCAACACCCTTTGCCTTCAGCTTCTTCGACGCGTCGATCACGTCATTCCACGTCTTCGGGCCATTCGGATAGCCGACGCTCGCGAGCAGATCCTTGTTGTAATACAGCGCGCGTGCCGAAGCGGCAATCGGCAGGCCGTACGTCTTGCCGTTGATCTGGCCGGGCGCGAGGAACGGGCCAATGAAGCGGTTCTTGAAGTTCGCGTCCATGTACGGGTCGAGCGGCTCGGCGACGTCGTCCTTCACGAAGTCGAGCAGCCAGCGCGTGCCGACGATCGCGAGGTCGGCGTTGGCGTTGCCCGAGATATCCGTTTGCAGCTTCTGTTGCAGCGTGTCCCAGTTCACGTCCTCGATCTTGATCGTGGTGCCGGGATTAGCCTTTTCGAACTGGCGTGCCATTTTCTCGAAGTACGGTGCCGTCGCGTCGCTGTAATGCGCGACCGTCACACGCACCGTATCGGCGTGCGCCGATAGGGCAAGACCTGCAAACGCGAGCGCTGCGGCGACTTTGCCGAGCGTAAGGGAAGCACGTGCATGCAACGACATTTCGTCTCTCCTGGGGTGGTCTGCCGCCGTAGCCGGCTGCTTGGGTTAAATTGTTTGAAAAAATCCTACACACGAAAAAAAAGCTTGTCACGTAGGGCTGACCATATTTTTTATCGCGCGGTTTTTTGCATAACATGCTGTAAAGGATGGGCTTTTTGTGCGCTGCGGGGTATTCGTCATTTGTAGCGTCCGAATGGTCCGCAGTCCGTGAAAATGTGCAATATGTAGGAAATTTACAAGACGGGAGTGGCTTTTGGCTTACGCGAAGGCCGCCCGCCGCAATTGCGAAAATCGCGAAGAGGACAGGACATGAAGCGTGTCGTGCTGGTGACGGGAGCATGCGGCGGAATCGGCAGCGTGTTGTGCCGGCGTTTCGTGCAGGACGGCGCGACGGTGCTCGCGCTCGATGTCGATGCGGCCGCGCTGGATCAGCTGGCTGCGGAACTGGGCACCGACAGCGTGACGCCCATCGCCGTCGATCTCTGCGATGCCGACGCCGTGCGCGAACGTGTCGCGCAAGCTGTCGATAAACGCGGTCCCGTCGACGTGCTCGTCGCGAACGCGGGCGCGGCGCAAGGGCTGACGCTTGCGAAGACGGATGCCGCAAGCTGGCGGCGCGACGTCGAGCTGAATCTGAACGGCACGTATCACACGGTCGAAGCGGTGCGCGCGTCGATGATCGAGCGGCAGCACGGATCGATCGTGCTGATCGGCTCCGTGAACGGCCTGGCGGCGCTTGGACATCCCGCGTACAGCGCGGCGAAAGCGGGGCTGATCAGCTACACGAAGTCGCTGGCGATCGAGCTTGGCCGCTATGGCATACGCGCGAACATCGTCTGTCCGGGCACGGTGAAGACGCAGGCGTGGCAGGCGCGCGTCGACAAGAACCCGCAAGTTTTCGAGGACCTGAAGAAGTGGTATCCGCTGCGTGACTTCGCGACGCCCGACGATATCGCCGACGCCGTGTTGTTTCTCGCGTCGCCGATGGCGCGCGTGATCACGGGCGTGGTGTTGCCCGTCGATGGCGGCCTGATGGCGGGCAACCGGCTGATGGCCGAAGAACTGACGCTCGAATCGCTCTAAACGCCGAGAGCAAGCACGCGACACAACCGCAACCGAAGATGAGGACAGCATGGCAGCAGTGCAACTGAGCGGCATCTACAAGCGTTACGGCGACACGCAGGTCGTGCATGGCATCGACCTGCATATCGACGACGGCGAGTTCGTCGTGCTGGTCGGCCCGTCCGGTTGCGGCAAGAGCACGTTGATGCGGATGGTCGCGGGCCTGGAGGAAATCAGCGGCGGCGACCTGATGATCGGCGGCACGCGCGCGAACGGCCTGGCGCCGCAGCAGCGCAACATCTCGATGGTGTTCCAGAGCTACGCGCTATATCCGCATCTGTCCGTGTACGACAACATCGCGTTCGGTCCGCGTATCCGCAAGGAAGCGTCGACGAGTTTCAAGCCGCGCATCGAAGCCGCTGCGAAGATGCTGAACCTCAGCGGCTATCTGGACCGCTTGCCGCGCGCGCTGTCGGGCGGCCAGCGCCAGCGTGTCGCGATGGGCCGCGCGGTGGTGCGCGAGCCGTCGCTGTTCCTGTTCGACGAGCCGCTGTCCAATCTCGATGCGAAGCTGCGCGTGCAGATGCGCACGGAGATCAAGGCGCTGCATCAGCGGCTGAAAAACACGGTGATCTACGTCACGCACGACCAGATCGAAGCGATGACGATGGCCGATCGCATCGTCGTGATGAACGCGGGGCGCATCGAGCAGATCGGGCGTCCGCTGGAGCTTTACGACCGGCCGGCGAATCTGTTCGTCGCGAGCTTTCTCGGCTCGCCTTCGATGAATTTCGCCGAGGGCGAAGTGGTGAGCGCGCCGAAGGGTGTCGCATTGAAACTCGCGGACGGCGCGTTGATTCCCCTTGCGGGCATGAGTCAGGCGGCGGCGAAACTGGGCGCGAAGGTCACGCTAGGCGTGCGGCCCGAACATATCGAAGCGTCGAATGAAGGCATTCCGATGGATGTCGAAGTAGTCGAGCCCACGGGCGCGGAAACGCATCTGTACGGCAAGATCGGCGGCGCGGCGTGGTGCGTGACGATGCGCCAACGCGCGTCGATCGAGCCGGGCCAGCGCGTGACGGTGCGCTTTCCCGAGCAGCACACGCATCTATTCGACACGGAGAGCGGCAACAGACTGGGCTGACAGCATCAGACGGGCACCAAGACATGCCGCTGATTCATCCTCCATCCAAAGGAACGCACGGGTGTCCGCACCGAACCTGATTCCTCACATCCGCAGCGCGCTCGAATCGCTGCGGCCCGCCGAGCGCAAGGTCGCCGACATGGTGCTGTCCGATGTCGACTTCGCGATGCGCGCGAGCATCACCGAGCTTGCGCAGCGCGCGGACGTGTCGGAGCCTTCCGTCACGCGCTTTTGCCGCGCGGTGGGCGCACACGGTTTGCGCGACTTCAAGATGCAGCTCGCGCAGAGCGTCGCGGGCGGGATGCCGTATGCGTCGACGGCCGTGGCGCGCGGCGACGATACGCAGACGCTGATCGACAAGGTCGGCGAAGCGGCTGTCGAGGGCATCACGCAGGCGCGCAGCGCGATCGATCCTGTTGCGGTGAATGCGGCGCTGGCTGCGCTCGCGAGTGCGCGCCGCGTGTATTTCTTCGGTGTCGGCTCAGGCTCGGGACTTGTCGCGCAGGACGCGGCACTGCGTTTCCTGCGGCTCGACATCGCCGCGAGCGCTTTCACCGATGCGCATTTGCAGCGTCTTTACGCGGGCCTGCTCGAACCCGGCGATGTCGCGTTCGCGATTTCGCATTCGGGGCGCAGCGTCGAAGTGAACGAGAGCATGCAGATCGCGAAGGAGCGCGGCGCGACGACGATCGCGCTGACGAATGTCGGCTCGAGGCTTGCGTGGCTGGTCGATATTCCGTTGTTGCTGCGCGTGCCGAGTCCCATCGATCCGAACACGCCGGGCGTGTCGCGGCTCGTGCATCTGTGCGTGATGGATGCGCTCGCGATTGGTGTGGCGTTGCGGCTGGAGCCGCATACGCTGGAGAAAATGCGGCACGCGAAGGCGAGGCTGTCGCAGGAGACGGATGCGGCGGCGGAGGATGGGGCGCAGTAATCTGCGGCGCGCTCAGCCCGAAACGTAGCCAAACCGCCGCGACAACCGCTGAGTCGCCGCCAGCAAGGTCTTCGCTGCGCCGCCTTGTGTATCGCTGTCGAAACTTCCCGCTGTGCCCATCAACGCGATCACCAGCACGATGCTGCCCGTGTGATCGAACACGGGCGCCGCCAGCGTGTTGATGCCGGGAATAGGCTTGTTGAGCGCGGTGTCGATGCTTTGCTCGCGAATTTGCGCGAGACGTTCCGCATACGGCTGCGCGAGCTTTGCATCGCGCGTATCGGTCGTCGACGCGCCCGCCAGCCGTAGATGATCTTGCGCGAGCAGACCATGCCGCACATCGTCGGCAACGTGCGCGGCGAACACGCGGCCAATCGCTGTATTCACGAGCGACATCACCGTACCCACGCGCAAGCTCACGTGCAGCGGCCGCGCCGATTCTTCGAGCCGCACGACGGTCGGCCCAAGCGGACCGAGCACGGCCATCGCGACGCTCATGCCCGTCGTCACTGCAAGATCGACGATCTCCGGTTCGGCTTCGCGCGTCGGCGACAGACGTTGCAAGCCGATCAGCCCGAGTTCGAGCGCAAGCGGTCCCGCTTCGAAACAGCCGGACGTATCGCGGCTCAGCAAGCCGATCTTCTGCAAGCTCACCAGATGAGGAAACGCCTTCGCGGGCGGCATATCCGCAGCCGCCGCGAGATCGCGCAGCGACAACGGCTTTCCCGCCGCGACCAAAGCAGCTAGCAATTCGCCCGTGCTGTCGAGCGATTGAATGCCGCGCTGCTGTTTCGCGTCGGTGTTCGCGGACGATGTGTTATCGAGTGATTCTTTCATGTTCAATTCGCCGCGATATCCGCGCCGATTTCGCGCGCCGCCTGTCGAAGCGCGCGCGCGATCGGTCCGTCCCAGTTCACATCGATTGCGCCGCTCGGCCCGATCACCGTCAACGCGAGACACAACTGCCCGTGGGCATCGAGCACGGGCGCGGCAAGACTGCTGATGCCGGGGCTCGGCGCATCGATGCCTCGTTCGATGCCACGCTCGCGGATCCCCATGAGCGTCACGTCGAATGCTTTGCGTTCTGAAGGCGCAACGATATCGCTCGCTCCGCCCGACTGGTTCGCCCACATCGTCTGCAATGTCTCGGGCACGAGGTAGGCGCAGAACAAGCGCCCCGTCGACGTCGCAGGCAACGACATCACGGTGCCCACATGCAGGTTCACATGCAGCGGAAACCCCGCATGCTCGTATCGGACGATGGTCGGGCCTTGCGGTCCCACGGTGCAGATCGCGACGCTGAACCCGATCTCTTCGGCGAGCGCCGCGACGCGCGGCACGGCGGCGCGAAACGCCGGCTGGTTCGCCAACTGCATCAGACCAAGCCTTAAGGACAGCGGCCCCGGCTCGTAGCGCCCCGAAAGTTCGTCGCGTTTGATGAGACCAAGCCGCGTGAGGCTCACCAGATACGCATGCGCCTGGCCGGGTGCGATGTCGGCGCTCGCGGCGAGATCGGACAGCGCGAGCGGCGCGCGTGCTCTCGCGAGCGCATGCAGCAGCCGTCCGCCGACCTCGACGCTCTGGATACCGCGCTGCTGCTTGCCCGAGCCCGTCGTCTCGTCGTCTTTTGCCGTCTTCGCCATGCCGCTCACGTCGCCTGTCTGTATCGAAAAAAGGTCCATGTTAAACGAACGCCAACCTTCGCCCCGTTCGATCCTGGAAACGCCCAGGGTATACGAAAAATTAGCGTATAGCGATACGTTTCGCTATTGACAAATAATCGGCAGAGTCTAAGATGAAATCACTCCGGCCTAATAGTCGCCGGACATCATTCCAATCAGACTGGACGAGACACCTCCTTACCGCTGCGCCAGCGTGCGCCGCGTCTCGCCCGTCGCCCCTCAATCAACGGAGACGAGCATGGCCAAAGCATTCGCATCGCAAGCCGACCTCGAAGAAAAGAAGATCACGTGGACGCAGCTGTCCGAGAACGCGTATGCGTACACGGCGGAAGGCGACCCGAACTCGGGCGTCGTGATCGGCGACGACGGCGTGCTGATCGTCGACACCACCGCGACGCCGGCAATGGCGCAAGACCTGATCGCGAAGATCCGCAGCGTGACCGACAAGCCGATCAAATACGTCGTGCTGTCGCACTATCACGCGGTGCGCGTGCTGGGCGCATCGGCGTATTTCGAGGAAGGCGCGCAGCAGATCATCGCGAGCCGCGGCACGTATGAAATGATCGTCGAGCGCGGCGAGGCCGACATGAAGTCGGAGATCGAGCGCTTTCCGCGTCTCTTCGCGGGCGTCGAAACGGTGCCGGGTCTCACGTGGCCGACCCTCGTGTTCGAGAAAGAAATCACGCTGTTTCTCGGCAAGCTCGAAGTGCGCATCGCGCATCTGGGCGCGGGTCACACGAAGGGCGATACCGTCGTGTGGCTGCCGTCGCAGAAGGTGCTGTTCTCGGGTGACCTGGTCGAATACGACGCCGCCTGTTATTGCGGCGACGCGCAACTCGAACAGTGGCCCGCCACGCTCGAAGCGCTGCGTGCGCTGAACGCCAACCAGCTCGTGCCGGGCCGCGGCCCCGCGCTGACCACGCCGGAAGACGTGAACAAGGGCCTCGACTATACGAAGGACTTCGTCACGACGCTGCTGCAAAGCGGCCGCGAAGCCGTTGCCGACAAGCTCGATCTGAAAGCCGCGATGGCGCACACGCGCAAGTCGATGGACCCGAAGTTCGGCCATGTCTTCATCTACGAGCATTGCTTGCCGTTCGATGTATCGCGCGCGTTTGACGAAGCGAGCGGAATCACGCATCCGCGCATCTGGACCGCGCAGCGCGACAAGGACATGTGGGACGCGCTGCAGGCGTGATGACGCAGCAATAGCACAGCGCAGATGGATGGAGACAGCAGAATGAGCAGCATCAACTATCAGACCTTGTCGTTCGAATACCGGCGCTGCGCCGAGCAGGATGCGGCAGCGGCGCGGCATCCGGTGATTGTCGTCGGCGCGGGGCCCGTCGGTCTCGCAACGGCGATCGATCTCGCGCAGCAAGGCGTACCTATCGCACTCGTCGACGACGATTGTTCGCTCGCCACAGGTTCGCGCGCAATCTGTTTTTCGAAGCGCTCGCTCGATATTTTCGACCGCCTCGGCTGCGGCGACCGGATGGTCGAGAAGGGCATCAGCTGGAACGTCGGCAAGGTGTTCCTGCAGGACGAGATGGTGTACACGTTCAATCTGCTGCCGGAGGCGGGGCATCATCGGCCTGCGTTCATCAATCTGCAGCAGTACTACGTCGAAGGCTTTCTGCTCGAACGCGCGCAGTCGTTGCCGAATATCGACATCCGCTGGAAGAGCAAGGTGGTCGGCCTGCAGCAGCACGGCGAGCCGGGTTCCGCCGATGCGTTCGTCACGCTGACCGTCGAGACGCCCGACGGCGAGTACGCGTTGTGCGGCCGCTATGTGGTCGCCGCCGACGGCTCGCGCAGTCCGATCCGCAACATGATGGGCCTCGACAGCAAAGGCCGCGTTTTCAAGGACCGCTTCCTGATCGCCGACGTGAAGATGGAAGCGGAGTTTCCTAGCGAGCGTTGGTTCTGGTTCGATCCGCCGTTTCATCCGAATCAATCGGTGCTGTTGCATCGGCAGCCGGATAACGTGTGGCGTATCGACTTTCAACTCGGCTGGGACGCGGACCCTGCGCTTGAAAAGACGCCCGAACGCGTGCTGCCGCGCGTGCGCGCGCTGCTCGGGCCCGACGTCAAATTCGAGCTGGAATGGGTCAGCGTTTATACGTTCTCGTGTTTGCGCATGGAGCGCTTCCGGCATGGCAACGTGCTGTTCGTCGGCGATGCCGCGCATCTGGTTTCGCCGTTCGGCGCGCGCGGCGCGAATAGCGGCTTTCAGGATGCGGAGAACGTCGCGTGGAAACTCGCGATGGTGCTGGACGGCCGCGCGCCCGATGCGTTGCTCGACACCTATGCAAGCGAACGCGAATACGCCGCCGACGAGAACATTCGCAACTCGACGCGCTCGACGGATTTCATTACGCCCAAGTCGCCCGTCAGCCGTACGTTCCGCGATGCCGTATTGAAGCTTGCGCGCAAGCATCCGTTTGCGCGTCAGCTCGCTAATAGCGGGCGGCTTTCGGTGCCCGCCGTGCTGCGCGATTCGACGCTCAACTCGGCCGATAACGACGGCTTCGAAGGCAAGATGGTGCCGGGCGCTTCGTGCGTGGATGCACCTGTTTTATCGAATGGCGCGCCCGCGTGGCTGCTCGCGCAACTCGGCAATGCGTTCACGGGCATCGTCTTTTGCGGCAAGGATGGTATCGACGCGGCGACGCAACGCGCGTTGAAGACGCTGCAGACAGGTTCGATTCCGTTCAGGGTGGTTGTCGTTGCGTCGCATGGCATTCGCCATGCCGTGCACGATCTCGAAGATGCCGTCGTGCTCGAAGACGCGGAAGGTCTCGCATGGTCGCGTTATGACGCCACGCCGGGCACGTTCTATCTGATTCGTCCGGACCAGCACGTGTGCGCGCGCTGGCGCACGTTCGACGCAACGCAAGTCGACGCGGCGCTCAAGCGGGCGTTGTGCGTGGAAGGCGTTGCCTGAACGCAGTAGCGCACATCGATACGATAAAAGTTGGAGACAAACGTGGCACTCATCACGCAACTCAATCTGACGCAGCCCGACGACTTCTACGAAGCGCTGATCGACATGCACCGCGATTTCGACGAAGCGCAAAGCCAGGCCGCAAATGCGCAGCTGATTCTGCTGCTCGCGAATCATATAGGCGATTACGCGACGCTGATGGAAGCGATCCGATACGCGCGCGAAGGCGTCGATCAGCCGAATCCATCCGCCGCGCAGCACACGGCCGACGCGCCGCGCGTCGCCGCCTGATCCCTCGATGCCGCTCGCCCGTTAAACGAAGCGCGAGCCGTCTTCCCTGACAACACGGCGCAACAGACGCCGGACCCAATGGGTCCGATGGACCCGCATTGCCTGGAGATCTTGATGAGTCAGTCAATCACGCATGCCTATGAGCCCGGCGAGGCCGCCGCCGCGTTTCAGGACGACACCGCGCTGTATCGCAAGGTCACGTTGCGGATCGTGCCGTTTCTGTTTCTCTGCTACGTCATCTCGTTTCTCGATCGCATCAACATCGGCTTCGCGCAGTTGCAGATGAAGCACGACCTCGGCTTCAGCGATGCGATGTACGGACTCGGCGCGGCTGTCTTCTATATCGGTTATGTGCTGTGCGAAGTGCCTAGCAACCTGCTGCTCGCGCGTTTCGGCGCGCGCCGCACGTTCACGCGGATCATGCTGCTTTGGGGCGTTGCGTCGGTGTGCATGATGTTCGTGTCGCAGGCTTCGCATTTCTATCTGCTGCGCTTCATGCTCGGCGTGTTCGAAGCGGGTTTCTTTCCAGGCATCGTGCTGTATCTGACGTACTGGTATCCGGCGCGTCGGCGTGCTGTGATCCTGTCGATCTTCTTCGCAGGCGTTGCGGTCGCGGGCGTGCTCGGCGGTCTCATCTCAGGATGGATCATGCGCGACATGGCGGGCGTGATGGGCCTGTACGGATGGCAATGGATGTTCGCTATCGAAGGCGCGCCCGCTGTCGTGCTGGGTCTGCTTGCGGCATTCTGGCTGGTCGACGGCCCGCAACATGCAACGTGGCTCACGCAGCAGGAAAAGGCGCACCTGATCGAGCAGCGCGACAGCGAGCATCGGCCTGCCAGTTCGCATTCGTCGCGCGCGTTCGTCGAGGCATTGCGCAATCCGCGCGTCTATCTGTTCGCGTTCATCTACTTCTCGCTGACGTGCGCATCGTTGACGCTCAACTTCTGGATGCCGCTGATGATCCGCGACTTCGGCGTTCACGACGTGCTGTGGATCAGTTTGTACACGGTGATTCCGAATGCGATCGGCGCGGTTGGCCTGATTCTGATCGCGCGACATTCGGATCGTCATGGCGAGCGGCGCAAGCATTTCGCGGCGTGTACGATCGGCGGCGGTATCGCGCTTTCGCTGTTGACGCTGCATTTGAGCAGCTTTGCCGCGATGCTCGGGATTCTTTCGATCGCCGCTGTGCTGATCTTCGCCGCGCTGCCGATCTTCTGGACGGTGCCGTCTGGTTATCTGTCGGGCAAGGCGGCGGCGGCTGGAATTGCGTTGATCAGCAGCATTGGGATTACGAGCGGCATCGTGAGCCCGTGGGTGATTGGTCTCATCAAGACGCATACGGGCAGCATGGATAACGCGCTGTATCTGCTGACGGCTTTGTTGTTCATGAGCGGTATTGCGCTGCTGCGCGGGGTGCCGGAGAAGCGGGTCGTGGGATAAAAGCGCGCCTCCTCCTTGTCAACGTTCATGCGGCTCGCCGCATCCGCGCTCGCGACGTTATCTGTCGACGAGCGCGAACGCGTGGGCGGATTCCATCGTCGTCACGACGCGATCTGCTTTGCCGCTATGCGTTCGACGTTATCTGCGACCGGAATCTTGACCGAAGGCGTCAACAATTCAGTGCATTTCAAGCAACTAACCGTCCGTCGGCGCGGCGCCCACAGATGTATGCCTCGCTTACGGGGCTCCTTGCCCATCATTTAACGTAGAGACGATTGCCATCAGTGCGCGAGGAAATCTGCTCAATCAGCTCGCTATCTGCTCAATCAGCTCACTATCTGCTCAAAACTCGTCATATCTGCTCATTCCATGGACGCGTAGGCAGGCACTCCAGTCACCCGAACGCTCTTCGGCCAAGACGATGCCCGGCGGTCGAGACCTAGGGGCATCTTGGGCAATGACGCGGACTTCATCAACACGCCAAGTGAAGGGCTGGCCAGCCGCCCAGCCCCAATCCACACAAGGCTATGCGCCCTGCATCGCCCGATTCCATGGCTTCGCAAAAAACCATCCGTCAAGCATAAATGTCACCAAAAAATAATAAGAATAGTCGGATATATGATTGAGAATGATTCGCGTTTACGTTAGATTCGCTTCCATCTGACCGATAGCGACATGGAGACGATTCGATGGCTGAATCAATGGCGAGGTTTGCAGCACGGATCGACCGTCATCCGGCGGCGTTCGCACAAGGCGCATTGGACGACATCGATTGCGAGCCGTCCGAAGCGCACACGACCGCAAGCGAAGAACGCGGCTGCGAAGGATTGCTGCTCGACGTGCTGATCGAAAACCGCCGCTCGCTGATTCAGCTTGCGCGGTCGTTCGTCGGTTGTTCGAGCCGTGCCGAGGACGTGGTCCACGACGTATTCATCAAGCTCACGGGCTTTTCGAACCAGGACGACGTGCGGCAGCCGCTCGCCTACGTGGCGCGCATGGTACGCAACGCATCGATCGACGCGTGCCGCCGCCAGTCGCTCGAAAACACGTGGCACGCGTGTGAGGAAGATGGGCTCGATGTGCCATCGCCCGAACCGTCGCCCGAGTCCGCGCTCGTCACGCGCGACTCGCTGCGCCACGCGTTCGACGCGCTCGCGCAATTGCCCGAGCGCACGCGCAGCGCCTTCGAGCGCGTGCGTCTGCGCGAAGAGACCTTGCAGGAAACCGCCCGCGCCTTGAACGTTTCGCAGACGCTCGTGCATTTCATGGTTCGCGACGCCGCGAAGCATTGCGCGGACTGCATGCACGCGGGCGCGCAAAACGTCGCGTATGCAAAGACGGCGGGTCGCAGTAAAAAAAGCTGCGCGTCGAACGTCAAGCAGATGACGGCCTCGTGAATTCACGAAGGCAAACGTTCAACTGCATCTCACCTGATACGCAAGCAGACACGACATGACCCAGAACACGCATCAAGACGCACAGGACGACGTTCAATACACGGTCGTCATCAACGACGAAGAACAGTATTCGATCTGGCCGACGTTCCGCGACGTTCCCGCCGGCTGGCGCGAAGTCGGCGTGCGCGGAGCGAAAGCCGCGTGCCTCGAACATATCGAAAGCGTGTGGACCGACATGCGCCCCGCGAGCCTGCGCCGTCACATGGACGCCGCGCTGAACACGCGCTGAGCCTTACGCTGCCGCCCTGCAACAGCAGAGCGCAGCAAAGATTCTCGCGCGCCACGAGCGCGCCGCGCGAGACCGTTCTTCGAGCCACGCCGACGCGTTATCAACGCATGATCGGCGCGGCCCGCCACTGAGGACACGTCATGACAGCGTCTCTCCCGACACTCGACGATTTGCGCATCGAGCCCGGCCTGCCGACCATCGTTTCGCCGCGCGTTGACAGGTCATTCACGCTCGAAGCCGCCGCGCCGCTGTTGCGCGACATCGCGAACAACTGCATCGAGCGCGCTGGCGGCGTGCTGTTCACGGGCTTCGCCGTGCCGTCGATCGACACGTTCCAGCAGTTCGCCGCCTCGTTCGGCTCGCCGCTGATCGGCTATGAATTCGCGTCGACGCCGCGCAGCCAGGTCGAAGGCGCCGTGTACACGTCGACGGAATATCCGCCGCATCGCTCGATACCGCTGCACAACGAGCAGTCGTACACGCGCGAATGGCCCATGCGCATCTGGTTCCATTGCGCGCTTGCCGCGCGTTCCGGCGGCGCGACGCCGATTGCCGACAGCCGCGCGATCTATCGCGCGCTCGACCCCGCGTTGATCGAACGCTTCGCGCGACGCGAACTGCTGTACGTGCGCAACTTCGGCCAGGGACTCGACTTGCCGTGGCAACAGGCGTTCGGCACCGAAGACCCACGCACCGTCGATGCGATGTGCGCGGCGCGCGGCATCGATTGCGAATGGCGCGAGGACGACGACGGCGAACCGCTGCTGCGCACGCGAGAGCTTTGCCAGGCGGTCGCTGTGCATCCGCGCACGGGCGAGCGCGTGTGGTTCAACCAGGCGCATCTGTTCCATCTGTCCGCGCTCGATGAAGACATGCAGGAGGCGCTCGTCGATGCAGTGGGCCTCGACAACGTGCCGCGCAACGTCTATTACGGCGACGGCGCGCCGCTCGAAGCGGACGCGCTCGCGGAGATTCGCGGCGTGCTGGATCAACAGCGCATCGTGTTTCCGTGGACGGGCGGCGATGTGGTGATGCTCGACAACATGCTGACGGCACATGCACGCGATCCGTTCGAAGGCCCGCGCAAGGTCGTCGTCGCGATGGCGGAAAGCTACAGCGTCCCGGCAAGCGCGCGACTGCCAAGAACATTCGCCACCGCTACATGATCCAATGAAAAGCAGTTCCAACCTGGCACTGTCGGCGCGATCGCTGACGGTGGGATATCGCGATCACGTCGTGATCGATTCGCTCGACATCGACATTCGCGCGAATCGCGTGACCGCGTTGTGCGGGCCGAACGGTTGCGGCAAAAGCACGCTGCTGCGCTCGCTCGCCGGTTTGCAGCCCGCGCTGGCGGGCGAGGTGACGGTCGCGGGCAAGGCGCTCGCGTCGTATCGGCGGCGCGATCTCGCGCGCACGCTGACGATGCTCTCGCAGTTCAACCAGATTCCCGCCGGTCTTTCCGTGCGCGATCTGGTCGCGTACGGACGTTACGCACACGGCGGCTGGATGCGCGGCTTGTCGAAGGAAGATCGCGCTGCGATCGACGACGCGCTCGCGGCAGCCGGTATCGCCGACGATGCCGCACGCGATGTCGCCGCGCTCTCAGGCGGCGAGCGCCAGCGCGCGTGGATCGCGATGGCGCTCGCGCAACGCGCGCCCATCGTGTTGCTCGACGAGCCGACCACGTATCTCGACATTCATCACCAGCTCGACATTCTCAGCGAACTGCGCCGGCTGAATCGCGAGCGCGGTCTGACGATCGTCTGGGTGCTGCACGATCTGAATCAGGCTGCCGCATACAGCGATGAAATCGTGTTGATGCGCGCGGGCCGCATCGTCGCGCAAGGCACGCCGGACGCGATCATCGACCCGCAGCATCTCGAAGCGACCTTCGGCGTGCCGATGCTGCGCATCGCGCATCCGCAGACAGGCGCGCCGATGTGCGTGCCCGCGCATGCCGAAAGCGACGAACTGGCAAGCGCATCCGACGACAAGGGCCTTGCCGCATGACCACGCTGGCCGCAAGAAAACGCATGCAGCGCGCGCAGACACGCGCGCTGCCGCGCTGGCGCGAGGCACAGCATAGCCGCGTCGGCGTGTTGACGTGTACGCTGCTCGCGTTGATCGTGATCGTCGCCGCGTTGCGCCTCGCCCCGGATCTGTCGATGCTGCTGCACGCCGCAACGTCGAATGCAGCGCATGACACCGACGAACACGCGCTCGCGCATGTGCTGCTGTTCAATCTGCATTTGCCGCGCGTGCTGGCCGCATTGGTGGCGGGTGGATGCCTTGGTGTGTCGGGTGCGCTGTTCCAGTCGCTGACGCGCAATCCGCTCGCGTCGCCGGATCTGCTTGGCATCACGGGCGGCGCGCAGCTCGGCCTGCTCGCCGCGATGCTGATACCGGCGTTGGCGGGCACGGCTTCCGTGCCGCTGCTGTTCGGCTGCGGCCTGGTCGCCGCCGCGTGCGTCGCGGCGGCAGCGGGCGGCTGGCGCGCGACGCCGTTGCGCATGGTGCTCGCGGGCAGTGTCTGCATGTTGCTGTTCTCGGCCATCTCGACGCTCACGCTCGCGTTCTTCGAGCAAAGCATCGCGGGCGTCGCGCTGTGGGCGAGCGGCAGTCTTTATCAACCGGGCGCGGACGGACTGGTTACCGCGGTGCTGTGGCTGCTGCTGCCGCTCGCGGCGCTGCCCTTCGTCGTGCGTCCGCTCGACCCCATCGCGCTCGGCGACGACGCCGCGCTTGCCGTCGGCGTACGCGTCGATGCAGCGCGCTTCTATGCGCTGCTCGTCGCGATCGGCTTCGCGAGCGTCGCGGTGAGCGTTGCGGGGCCGATGTCGTATGTAGGGCTGATTGCGCCGAATCTGTTGCGTCATCTGCGCGGCTCGCGCTCGACGCGACTTGCCACACTCGCGCCGTTGTCCGCGCTGGTCGGCGCGCTGCTCGTGCTCGCAACCGATAGCGCCGTGCTCGCGCTCGATCTGGACGGCACGCTGTCGACGGGCGTGGCAATCGCGGTCGTCGGCACGCCGCTGATGCTCGCGATGATCCGTCACGGCGGCGCATGGACCTCGGCGCTTACGCAAGCTGCCGACGCGCCCGCACAATCGGCGCGCGGCCGTTTCGCTACATGGATCACGGGACGTTCTCCGCTTGGCGCTGGTTTGATCGTCATTGCCGTTGCGGCCATTTCGATCTATACCGCAGGCACGTTGGGCGAGACCAGGCTCGATCCGTCGCGCTGGCTCGCCGCATTGAACGGCGGCGACAGCGTCGCGCGCATGCTGCTCGATCTGCGTTTGCCGCGCGTGGTGTGCGCGTTGCTTGCGGGCGCGATGCTCGCGGCCAGCGGCGTGCTGATGCAAAGCGTCGTGCGCAATCCGCTTGCCGGGCCGGAAGTGCTCGGTGTTACGCAAGGCGCTTCACTCGCGACGCTCGTCGCGCTGCTGTTCTGGCCGCTCGCCGCGCACGCGACGATTGCGGCGTCGTCGCTGATCGGCGGCGGCGTCACGCTCGTCGCGATTCTCGCGCTGAACCGGCGCATGCGTTATGCGCCGCTTGCGGTCGCGTTGACGGGACTGGTCGTCGGCACGCTGTGGACGACGCTCGCGCAATGGGTGATCGTGCAGGAAAGCGTGCAACCCGCGCGCTTCGTCGTGTGGCTGGTGGGCGGCACCTACGGACGCAGCTGGAGCGATGTGCTTGCGCTGTTGCCGTGGTGCGCGGTCGCGTTGCCTGCATTCGTGCTGCTGGCGCGTCCGCTCGATCTGCTCGCACTAGGCGACGATCAGGCCGCGTCGCTCGGTTTGCCTGTCGCGTTGCTGCGTCCGCTTGCGCTGACGGTGGCGACTATCGCCGCTTGCGCGGCCGTTGCGGCTGTTGGGCCGATCGGCTTTGTCGGATTGATGGCGCCGCATCTGGCGGCCTTGCTGGGGGCGCGTGCGCATCGGGTGCGCTTGTGGCTCGCGGCGACCTGTGGCGCTGCGGTTCTCGCCGCTGCCGATATCGGCGCCCGCACGCTGCTCGCGCCGCGCGAAATTCCTGCGGGCGTGCTGACGGCACTGATCGGCGCGCCGTATCTGCTCGCGTTGCTGATCGTACAGGCAAGGCGCGAACGCAAGCGCGGACGGTGAACATGTCCTCTGCTGCAAAACCGTTTGCGTCGCTCGTTGCCGATTCGCCGTTCGCCACGTATATCGAACGCGTGTGGCTCGGCGTGCCCGCTGAAACTTCAAACACCGGCGACGCCGCGCAAGTGCGCGTGCCGCTCACGCAACTCGCGACGCAGCGCGAAGCGATCCTCGATGCAATGCTCTTGCGCTACGGCGGCGATCCCGAACGTCATGCGCGCGCGTTGCTGTCGCAGTGGAGCAAATACTATTTCGGCCTCGCGGTGCCCGCTGCACTGGTGTCCGCGCTCGTCTTGCAGAGACCGCTCGACATGAACCCTGCGCGCTGCGTGCTGTTGCTGCGCGAAGGCATGCCCGAAGCGCTGTATCTGCCGCACGATGCGCTCGCGGACTCGACTGACGATCCCACGCGGCTTTACGCGTCGTTGATCGATGAGCATCTGCGCGGCGTGATAGACCTGCTCGCGAGCATGACGAAGATCGCGCCGCGCGTGCTATGGAGCAACGTCGGCAATCTGCTGGACACATTGTTCGAGCAATGCGCGGCGATGCCGGGCGCGGCCCGCGACGCCACGTGGATGTTCGAATCGTGCGCGCTGTTCGGTGGCGACGAGCCGAACCCGCTGCGCGTGCCCGTGCGCAACGTGACGCCGCGTTCGGCGCTGTTGCCTGCGCCGTTTCGCGCGCGACGTGTCTGCTGCGTGCGCTATGAAATACCCGGAGAAGATCAACTGTGTGCGAGTTGCCCGCTATTACTCACGATGAGCGACGAAGACCTCGCGCGGCAAGAGGCAATACGATGAAGCAGATGCTGCGCGCGACCGTATGCGCCGCGTGCCTCGCGTTCGCCTGTTCCGCGAGCGCGGCAGGCGTGACGCCAGTGCCTCGCGACACGGCCGCGCTCGCGTGTACGCCGCTGTCCGCGAATCCCACTGTGACGCAGGCGAGCGACACGTTGCCCGCGCATCCGAAGCGTATCGTCGTACTGGAATTCCTCTTCGCTGAAGCGCTCCTTTCGCTCGATGTCACGCCTGCGGGCATGGTCGACACCGCGTATTACCCGTCGTGGATCGGCTATGACGTCGAGCGCATGCAGTCGGTGCCCGACGTCGGCACGCGCCAGGAGCCGAGCCTCGAAGCGATTGCCGCGCTCAAGCCCGACCTGATCATCGGCGTCGGCTTCCGGCATGCGCCGATTTTCGGCGCGCTGAAAACGATCGCGCCGACCGTGCTGTTCCAGTTCAGCCCCGAGATGAAGCTCGACGGCGCGCAGGCGACGCAGCTCGAATGGGCGCGCAGGATCTTCGATACGATTGGGTGCATTACGGGGCGCACGATGCAGGCGCAAGCCATCGAACGGCAGCTCGACGAAGGCCTTGCACGCGATGCAAAGCGTCTCGCCGATGCGGGCCGTACGCATGTCGATTTCGCGTTGTTGCAGGAGCTGGGTTTGCCCGACCGGTACTGGGCCTATACGAGCAACAGTATGGCGGGCGGTGTCGCGAAGAAGCTCGGCGTGACGCTATGGCCTTCGAAGCCGACTCGCGAAGGTACGACCTATCTGACGTCGGAAGATTTCTTGAAACGTCCGCAGACGAGTGTGTTGCTGACGAGCGCAACTGGCCCGGAAGTGAAGCTGGAGGCGAAGCTCGATTCGCCGGTTTGGCGGTTTGTGCCTGCACGGCGTGAAGGACGCGTGACGTTGGTCGAACGTAATGTGTGGGGGTTTGGTGGGCCGATGTCGGCGTTGAAGTTGTCGCATGCGATGACGGATGCGTTGCTTTTGCTGCCGGCGGCGGCTTTGCAATCGGAAGCTTCCGCTTCGCGGTGATGGTGTTGGTGGTTTGGTTTTGGTTTTGCTTTTCGCTGGCATCCGCGCTTTGTTAGCGTGCTTCACACGTCGCCCCTGTGCGGGGCGGCACCTACTTTTCTTTGCCGCCGCAAAGAAAAGTAGGCAAAAGAAAGCGGCTAACACCGCCAGCTCGTGTATTTGCCTGAGGGCCCCCACAGGGTCTTACACTTCACACGGCAATCACGTGACCCACGCGCGTTGCCAGCGCTCTGAATCAGCGCCTCATCCGCTTCACGCACCCACAATCCAGTATGCCGCGCCAGACAGTCCACCGCCGCCCAGGTGGCAAACTGTGTGTCGGCTTCCTGTGCTTCGCACGCGTCACTTCGGACCGATTGCGCATGCGTCCCACCCTGTAAGAGCGCTAACGTGTACGTCGCGACAACCTACACACAGTTTGCCACCTGGGCGGCACATACCGTTCGCTGCCGCTGGCCCGTGCAGAAGCATTCGAAGCGGGTGAGGCATTCATTCAAAGCGTTGGCAACAAGCACGAACAGAAATGCTGCCGTGTGAAGCGCGGGGACGTTGGGGGCCCGTGGATAGAGGTCAAGTGTTGGCGGTGTTAGCCGCTTTCTTTTGCCTACTTTTCTTTGCGGCGGCAAAGAAAAGTAGGTGCCGCCCCGCACAGGGGCAACGCGTGAAGCACGAAGACATAACGCGGATGCCAGCACAAATGCCCAACAATCCCGCCAGCGTCGCAGACAAAGTAGGCGCCGCCCCGCACAGGGGGACGCTTGAAGCACGAAGACATAACGCGGACGGCAGCGAAAAGCCCAGAACACCAAACGGCGACGCCCGCGCCGCGCAGGCACAACACGGATGCCACCAAAAGCAAAAAACAAACCCCAACCTTCAGCCCGCATCAATCCTGCTCTGCCGCACATCCCCCCGAACGTACGGCACACGTACTGTGCCATTTCCAGCAACTGCACGTGGCACACCGTGCGTTTCATTAACGATTGCGCCGTTATCCAGCTTCAGCACGCGATCGGCAAGCGGAAAGTAACGGTCATCATGCGTAATCACGACGACCGTCTTGCCGCGACCTCGCAACTCCGGTAACAGTTGCTCATAGAACACAGCCTTGAACGACGGGTCCTGATCCGCCGCCCATTCATCGAACAGATAGAACGGTCGATCCTCCAGATACGCAACGACCAGCGCAAGGCGCTTGCGCTGCCCCGTCGACAGCGCGCGAGTCGAGAACGTGCCGTTTTCAACGCTAACCTTGTGATCGAGCGCAAGCTTGGCGATCAGTGCATTGGCGCGGGCATCGGCGGCGGCGCGGGCGCCGTCGTTCGTGTCGTCGGGATCGACGATGCCGAGCAGCGTGTCGAACAGATGGAAGTCGTTGAACACCGTCGAGAAGCGCTCGCGATATGCGGGCCGTGTGTCCCGCGTGACTGGCGAGCCATCCACTTCGATGACGCCGCCTTCCGGCTCATATAGACCCGTCAGCACCTTCGCGAGCGTCGTCTTGCCGCTGCCGTTGCCGCCGACGATAAACACCAGCTCGCCCGGCTTGAACGTCAGATCGATCGGCCCGATGCGGAACATGCGCTCGTCGCGCTCGTGGAAGTACGCGTGCGTGATACCGCGCAGCGTGAGCGTGTCGAAGGCGGAAGCCAGAGCGCCGGAAGCCGGCAAGGCCGCCGCCGTGCGATGCGGCTCCTCGAATTCGGCGAGCACGCGCTCGATGCGTTCGAGCGACACCCGAGCCGCGTTGACTGTCGGCAGATTGTTCAGCAGCCCATCGAGCGGAACCAGCATGAAAAGGAACACGATCACATAACCAGCGGCCGCTTGCGCATCGGCATGCACGCCGATGGACGGCAGGAAAGTCGCCGCGCCCAGGAACACATAGAACAGAAAGATGATCCAGCCCACGCCGATCGCATAGGCAACGAATGCGCGGCGCCGATGGTCGCGCACTTCGTTGATCGCTGCGCCCAGTTGTCCGTCGACGAATTGCCGCGCGCGCTCGCGATGCAGCTTCAGTTCCTTGGCACCCGCGAACAGCGAGCCCAGGTAATCGAACAGCCTGTCTTGCGCGCTGCCCGCTGCTTCGAGCGACGCGATCGCGCGAATATCGCCGAAGCGATAACCCAGCGAGCCGACGACGATCGCGCTGAGCGCCAGCACGCAAACGGGCCACGACAGCCACGCGAGATACGCAAGGCAGCCCGCGACGATCGAGCCATGCATGACGATGTTCGGCAGCGCGAAGAACAGCATCGATACGTTGGTGGCGTCGTCGGTGAGGATCGATTGCACGGGCGCCGCGCCGACACGCTCGACGTCGCGCAACTCGGCAGCCGCGACGCGCGCGGAAACATGCTCGCGCATGCGGCCCATCGTGTCCTGCGAAAGCCCCGCGAACAGCACGCCCGAAACGATGCGTGCGATCAGCGCGACCAGCGCGCACGCGGCGAAACGCAACGCGAGCGGAAGATCTGCAGCGGTGGGCGCGCTCAGCGCTCGGTTGAGCGTCGCGACCAGCAGCACGCTCGATACGCCATTCGCAATGCATGCGACCAGCGCGAGCGCAAGCGCGCCGCGCGAGCGTCGTAATAGCGACAACAGCAGACGGGTAGCGGGTTTGTTCGGGCGATCCGAACCATTCACGGGCGGTGCGTTGGAAGCAGTCATCGAAAGCGGGCGTGAGAGTGAAGGCGCGCAGAGCGCATGAAGGGTCATCAATCGAATAGACGTTTGGGCATCGCAAAACTTTAGTTAAATCGCCGCGAGCGCGAGCAATCAAGGACTCCGCAGAATTTATTCCACAAAAGGGGTAAATTTTTTTTCGTGCGATTCGTCACCTGTGTGAAGCCGCTGAAATTGGGACCGGGACAAACCGTGCCCCGATGCAGCGGCATAGCGGCCTTGCCGAAGGACTTCACACGAATGACGACTTTTCCGACTGCCTTGCATCAGCGACTGTGCGAACTCGCGCGCAGTACACCCAACGCACCCGCGCTCGCCGCGTTTTCGCCGCATACCGTGCGCATGTCGCGCGGCGAACTCGACGCTCGCGCGTCGAACGTCGCAGCGGTGTTGCGCGCGCGTGGCGTCGGTGCGGAAGTGCGGGTGGGCGTGTGCATCGACAGGTCGTGCGATCTGTTTGTCGCGTTGCTCGCCGTGCTGAAGGCGGGCGGCGTGTTCGTGCCGCTCGATCCGCGTCATCCCGCGCAACGTCTCGACTGGATGGCGCGCGACGCGGGTCTGCGGCATGGCATCGTCACGCGCGCTGCGGACGCAACGATGCGCGCCAGGTTCGAGCACTGCATCGAAGTGGATGCGATCGACAGCACGCAAGCCGTTATATTCGACGATGCGCAGGTTCATCCACGTTCGGCTGCGTACATGATCTACACGTCGGGTTCGACGGGTACGCCGAAAGCCGTGGTCGTCGAGCATGGTGCGCTTGCCGCGCATTGCGATGCCGTGATCGATGCTTATCCGATGACGGACGCAGACCGCGTGCTGCATTTCGCTTCCGTGAATTTCGATCTCGCGCACGAGTATTGGCTCGCGCCGCTGGCCGCAGGCGCGAGCATCGCGATTACCGCGCCCGGCACGGTCGCGCCCGACGATGCGCGTGCGCTGGTCGAGCAGGAGCGCGTGACGATCGCCGCGTTTCCGCCTGCCTATCTGCGTGAATTCGCGCAAGCCGCGCGGCGTCATGGCGTGCCCGCTGCATTGCGCGTGCTCGCGTTCGGAGGCGAAGCGATGCCCGGCGATGTATTCGCCGATATCAGGCAAACGTTTAACGACGTGCGTTTGATCAACGGCTATGGTCCGACGGAGACCGTGATCTCGCCGATGCTGTGGCCGCTCGATGCTCAAGCTGCCTTCAGCGACACGTCTTGCGCATCGTTGCCGATCGGCAGGCCGATTGGTTTGCGCACGGCTCGCGTCAGCACGCCGGGATCGGCTGATGGCGCGTCGATCGGAGATGGATCGACAGGCGAGCTGCTGCTGGGTGGCGCATGTCTCGCGCGCGGCTATCACGGACGCGCGGCGCAAACGGCCGAGCGGTTCATCCCCGATGCGGACGGCGCGCCAGGCTCGCGCGTGTATCGCACCGGCGATCTCGCACGTCTGCGCGCGGACGGCGCTTATGACTACATGGGCCGCATCGACGATCAGGTGCAGATTCGTGGCGTGCGCGTCGAGCCCGGCGAGATCGCACAATGTCTGCGTTCGCATTCCGGTGTGCGCGATGCGGCTATGCTCGTTGAACAGAGTGCAACGCGCGTGCAGTTGACCGCCTGTGTCGTGATTGAAAGCGCAGCTGATGAAAGCGCGTTGCGCGAGCATCTGTTGCGGCACTTGCCGGAAGCCTGGCAGCCGCATCGCTTTGCGCTGCTCGATGCACTGCCTTATACGCTGAATGGCAAGCTGGATCGTGAGTTGCTGCGCGCACGCGTTGCGTCGCAAACGGCGGTTGCGTCGTATCGCGAGCCGCAAGGCGAAACGGCGCGCAAGCTCGCTGCGATCTGGCAGGCAATTTTGGGCGACGAGCCTGTCGGCCTCGATGACAGTTTTCATGCGCGCGGCGGCGACTCGATTGCGATCATGCGCCTGCAAGCCGCGATCCGCGCGGAACTGCGCGTGAATCTGCGGCTGGATGCGCTGTTCGTTGATCGTTCGCTCGAAGAACTCGCGGCGCTCGTCGATGCGAGCGAAGTGGAAGACCTTACGCAGCCGCTTCCATTGAAAGCGCCCGCGCGAAGCACGATGGAGACCGATTACACGGACTATCGCGCGTCATTTGCACAGCAGCGTTTCTGGGTGCTCGCGCAAACGCGCGACGCCGGCGATGCCTATCACATCGCAGCGCATTGGAACATTCGCGGTTCGATCGATCACGCGTTGCTGAAAAAGGCGCTCGCGCAAGTGATCGAGCGTCATGAAGCGTGGCGCACGACGCTGCACGAAGACGACGACGGCATCGTGATGCAGCGCGTTCATGCGCGCACCGCCGTGCCGGTCGATCAACCCGATTTGCGCGGCATCGCGCTCGAGTCACGCAAGGCACGTGCAAGCGAACTCGCCGATGAACATGCGACGCGTCCTTTCGATCTGCAGCGCGGCCCGTTGCTGCGCGCATCGCTTGTTACGTTCGCTGATGACGAGCATTGCCTGATGTTGACGGCGCATCACGCGATCAGCGACGGCTGGTCGTCGCGTTGCGCGTTCGCGGAACTGGCGGAAGCCTACGCTGCGTTGTCGGAAAACCGCGCCGCTGCATTGCCCATGCTCACCGCGCAATACGCGGACTTCGCGCAATGGCAGCGCGAATGGCTCGACGGCGCGGAACGAGAGCGGCAACTCGGTTATTGGCGCGACACGTTGAAGGATGCACCCGCGCCGCTCGCATTGCCCGTTGATCGGACTATACCCGCAGAGCGCACGCTCATCGGCAAGCGCGCTTCGCGGCGTCTCGATCAGCATGTATCGGCGGCTGTACGCGATCTCGCAAGCGGCGCGCACGCATCGACATTCATCGTGCTGCTGACGGCATTGCACGCATGGCTGCATCGGCTGACGGCTGCGACGGATGTCGTGATTGCCGCGCCTGTCGCCAACCGGCAGCGCGCCGAAGTGGCGAATCTGCTCGGTCTTTTCATCAACACCGTGGCATTGCGCGCTCGCGTGTCGCCCCACGCGCCGTTCAATGCGTTGCTCGCGCAAGTGCGCGACACGACCCTCGGCGCATACGCAAACCAGGACATCCCTTTCGATCAGGTGATCGATGCCGTCAAGCCGCCCGTGCGGCGCGGCGAAGAATGGCTGCGCGTGAAGTTCGCGCAGCAGTTCGTGTTCGACGAACCCGTCGCGTTGCCGGGTGCCGTCGCAACGTTGACGCCCGGCCCCGACAACGCGGCGCGCTTCGACTTCGCGCTGGATTTCACCGACGACGCGCGCGGTATCGAACTGGTCGCCGCATGGGCGACGGATTGCATCGACGATGCGACCGCGCAGGCATGGCTCGACAGTTTCGTTGCGCTTCTGACGGATAGCGTGGCGAATCCTGCGTTGGCTGTCAGTTCGCTCGCTTGTGCCGAGCCTCGCAGCAACCTGCTGCAAGGCCGCGCGCAGACGTCCGAGTTCGCTGATGTCGTTGCAGCGTTCACGCATCACGCGAACGCAACGCCAAAGCAGATCGCCGTCACGGACGCGCAACGGCAACTCACATTCGAAGAACTCGACCGCGCTTCGTCGCGTGCCGCCCGCGCGTTGATCGAACATGGCGCAGTCGCGGAACGGGCTGTTGCGCTGTGCATCGACCGCTCTGTCGATTTCGTCGTCGCATTGCTCGCCGTCTTGAAGTCGGGCGCGATGGCCGTGCCGCTCGATCCCGCGGCGCCGCGTGAGCGTATCGAAGCGTCGATCGCCGCATGTGACGCATGCGGCGTGTTCGTGGCCGCCAATGCACTACAGATCGAAACCAAAGCGCCTGTGCTGTCGCTCGATAAATTGATCGACACACACAGCGAAGCCGCATGCGCTCCGATTGCGCCAGAACAGGCCGCTTACCTGATCTACACATCGGGTTCGACGGGCACCCCAAAGGGTGTCGTCGTTTCGCATCGCGCGCTTGCCGACTACGTGCAGGGCATGCTCGACGAACTGAAGTTCGTGCCCGGCGCGAGCATGGCGATGGTATCGACAGTTGCCGCCGATCTCGGCCATACGACGCTGTTCGGCGCGTTGTGCTCGGGCCGCACGCTGCATCTGCTGCCGAAAGAAGCCGCGTTCGATCCCGATCGATTTGCCGCGACGATGCGCGAGCGTGGCGTCGGGGTGTTGAAGATCGTGCCGAGCCATCTGCATGCGCTGCTCGAAGCGCAACAGCCCGCCGATGTTCTGCCGGCGCACGCGCTGGTGCTGGGCGGTGAGTCGCTGCCGTGGACGCTGGTCGAACGGATCACGTCGTTGCGGCCGGCGTGCCGCGTGATCAATCACTATGGCCCGACGGAAGCGACCGTCGGCGCGCTCACGTTCGACGCGACCGCGAACATGAGCGGCGCGAGCGCATCGGCGGGCGTACCCACGGGACGTCCGTTGCCGAACTCGCGCGCGTTCGTGCTCGATGCGAACGGCGCGCCCGTTCCTGTGGGCGGAATCGGTGAACTGTATCTGGGCGGACCGGGCGTTGCGCGCGGCTATCTGGGCCGCGCCTCCGCGACTGCGGAGCGTTTCGTGCCGGACGCAAGCGGCGCGCGCATGTACCGCACGGGCGACCGCGTGCGCCTGCGTGCGGACGGCGCGATCGACTATCTGGGCCGTCTCGACGATCAGGTGAAGATTCGCGGCTATCGCGTCGAGCCCGGCGAAGTGAGCGCGACGTTGCGCGCGCTCGGCGGCGTCAGGCAGGCGGAAACGCTGGCGATCCAGGAAGACGGGCGCGCGCGCCTCGCGTCGTTCGTCGTCGTGCAAGGTGAGAGCGATGAAGCATCGCTGCGCACGCAACTCGCCGCGCGACTGCCCGACTACATGGTGCCCGCGACGTTGACGCTGTGCGACGCCTTCCCCGTCACGCCGAACGGCAAGATCGACCGTGCGAAGCTGCGCGAGCTTGCGCAACAGCCTGTCGTGCAATCGGCAAGCGAAGCACCGCTCGAAGGCATAGAGCGAATTCTCGCGGACGTGTGGAAAGAAGTGCTGCGCGCGGAACGCGTGGGCCGCGACGACAACTTCTTCGAACTGGGCGGCGATTCGATTCTCGCGTTGCAGGTGATCGCGCGTTCGCGCAAACGCGGCGTGCGCTTCACGCCAAAACAACTGTTCGACAAGCCGACCGTCCAGCAACTGGCGCAAGTCGCTCAAGCGGTTGCCGTCGCAGAGCCGAAAGCGGAAACGCGCGCTGTTTCAAAACCGGATGCCTCGCATGTCACGTTGACACCCGCGCAGCGGCGATTTTTTGAGTTGACGATTCCCGCTCGTCACCACTGGAATCAGGCGATCGAGCTGCATGCGACCGAACACTTCGATCTCGACGCATTCGCGCAGGCATTCGACGCGGCGCTTGCACATCACGACGCATTCCGCCTGCGCTTCACACAAGACGCGTCCTCTTCGTGGAGCGGGCGCTACGCCGACAAACCATTCGACACGCTGCCTCTCGTCGCTATTGAAGCGCGCGACGCGCACGACGCGCTCGCGCAATTCGACGAGTTGCAGCGCAGCTTCGATCTCGCGCGCGGTCCGCTTGCGGGCGCGCTCGTCGCGGTGTTGCCCGATGGCACGCCGCGTGTGTGGATCGCAGTTCACCATCTGATCGTCGATGGCGTGTCGTGGCGCGTGCTGCTCGAAGACCTTGATGCCGCCTACGTCGCGGCACGCGAGCGGCGTGCCATCAGGCTCGCGGCGCAAGGCGCGCATGCGTCGGGCTGGGCGCAACGTCTCGCCAACAACGCAGCGGCGCTTTTCAGCAAAGAACTGCCGTACTGGACCTCGATGCAGCACGCGAACGCCGCCGTGCCGTTCGACAATCCGCAAGGCACGGCGACCAATGCCGACGCATGCACGGTCGAATGGACGATCGACGCCACGCTCACGCAGACGCTGCTGACCGATGCGAACGCCGCATGGCGTACGCAGACTATCGATCTGCTCGTCGCTGCGCTCGCTCACACGCTGGGCGCAAGTGTCGAAGCGAATTCGCTGCTGATCGAACTCGAAGGCCACGGACGCGAAGCGCTGTTTGAAGACTTTGACGCGAGCCGCTCGATCGGCTGGCTGACGAGCCACTATCCTGTCGCGCTGCCCATCGGCGCATCGAGCACCGACACGCTCACGGCCGTCAAGGACGCATTGCGCGCGGTACCGAACAAGGGCGTCGGCTTCGGCGTACTGCGCTATCTCGCCGATTACGCGACGCGAACGACGCTTGCCGCGCTGCCGCGTCCGCGCGTGACTTTTAATTACCTGGGCCAGTTCGGCGAAACATCGACCGAGCGCGCGCTGAACGCACGCTTCGGAGGCGCAGGCTGCGAGCGCGATCCAGCCGGGCCGATGTCGAATGCACTGGCGATTCACGCGCATATCGACGGCGCGCGCAAGCTCAAGGTGCATTGGGTCTATAGCGCGGCGATGTTCGAGGCCGGCACGGTCGAAAAACTTGCGCGCACATTCGAAAGCACGCTGCGCGATATCGCGGCGCGCTGCATCGAACGCGTGTCGAAGCGCGGTGCGAGCGCCACGCCCGCTGACTTTCCGCTTGCGCAGCGCGCGGGTCTCTCGCAACCGATGCTCGAGCGCCTCGACCTCGATTTGCGCACCGTCGACGATATCTATCCGCTGTCGCCAATGCAGCAGGGCATTCTGTTCCACTCGCTGTATGCGCCCGACCGCACCACGTACGTCAACCAACTCGTCGCGACGCTGAAATCGCCGGATATCACGCGCGTGACGGACGCGTTCAATCGCGTCGTGCCGCAGCACGACATCTTGCGCACGAGCTTCTGGCATGACGCCGACGTGCCGCTGCAAATCGTGCATCGTCAGGCGAAGTTGCCGGTCGCCGTGCTCGACTGGCGTGGCCGCGATGCGCAAGACGCGAACTTCGAGCAATGGCTGACGGAAGATCGTGCGCAAGGCTTTGATCTGTCGCAAGCGCCGCTAATGCGCGTGACGCTTGTCCGCCTCACGGACGACGAATGGCGTCTCGTGTGGACGCGTCATCACCTGCTGCTCGACGGCTGGAGCACGGCGCGCATGTTTGCCGACGTGTTGCGCGATTACATGAGCGAGCGCCGCGCGTTGTCGTTCGGCCAGGGGGCGCGGCTGCGTTACCGCGATTTCATTGCATGGCTCGATGCCCGCGATCACGATGCCGACAAGGCATTCTGGATCGAACGACTCGCCCGGTTCGACGAACCGACGCTGGTCGCGCCGAACGTGTCGCCGGAGTCGGCCGCCGCTGCGCCGCATGATGTCTGGCGCGCGCAGTTCGATGCCGCCACGACCGCGAAGCTGACCGCGCTTGCGCGCAGCCTCAGGCTGACCGTGAACACGCTGGTGCAGGGCGCGTGGGCGCTCGCATTGCAGCGCATGACCCATCACGCGACAGTCGCATTCGGCGCGACCGTCGCTGGGCGGCCCGACTCGCTGCCCGACGTGGAAAGCGTGTTTGGCCTGTTCATCAACACATTGCCCGTCATCGCCACGCCTGCGCCGCAACGGCGCATCGCCGACTGGCTCGCCGATCTTCAACGCGACAACGCGGCGAATGCCGAGCATGCGCATACGCCGCTCTTCGACATTCAACGCTGGGCCGGCCAGGGCGGCGGCGCAATGTTCGACACGCTTGTCGTGTTCGAAAACTATCCCGTCGATCCGGCGTGGTCGGCGACCGACGAACGCGCGCTGCGCCTGTCGGACATTCACAGCGTCGAATCGACGGATCTGGCCGTCACGCTGGTCGTTCAGGCCGGCGACACGCTGACGATCGACTACGGCTACGACACGGCGCGTATCGACGAAGCGCGCGTGCAGACGCTGCATCGCGCGTTCAATGCCAGCATTGAAGCGTTCATCGCCGATCCACATGCGCTGCTCGGAAGCGTGTCGATCGCGACGCAGGACGACTGCACGCAACTCGCGCGCTTTAACGATACCGCGCACACGTGGCGCGATGAACAACAACTGGCGCTTCATCGTCAGTTCGAACGGCATGCTGCTGCGACGCCAAATGCAATCGCGCTGGATTTCATCGACGCCACCGCAAACCGCACGCGCGTCACGTATGCCGAGCTCGATGACCACGCGAACCGCGTGGCCGCTGCGTTGCTGAATGCAGGCGTCAAGGCGGACAGCGTGGTCGCGCTATGCGTCGAGCGTTCTATCGACATGGTGGTCGCGCTGTTCGGCGTGTTGAAGGCGGGCGCCGCCTATCTGCCCGTCGATCCCGACTATCCCGCCGATCGCATCGCCTATCTGCTCGACGATGCGCAGCCCGCAGTCGTGTTGACTCAACGGGCGCTGCATGCGCGCGTCGTCGCTTCGATCCGCAGCGGCAGCGCGCATGTGCTGTGCGTCGAAGGACTCGATGCGAAAGCCGCGCTCGAAACGCCCATCGCCGTCGAGCCCGATCAGCTTGCGTATCTGATCTACACATCGGGCTCGACAGGCAAGCCGAAGGGCGCGGGCAATACGCATCGCGCGCTCGCGAACCGCATTGCGTGGATGCAGGACGCGTATCGGCTGACGCCGCAGGACGTCGTGCTGCACAAGACGCCGTTCGGCTTTGATGTTTCGGTGTGGGAATTCGTGTGGCCGTTGTCGGTCGGCGCAACGCTCGCCATCGCCGCACCAGGCGATCATCGCGACCCGGCGCGCCTCGCGTCCGCCATCGCAACCTTTGGCGTAACGACACTGCATTTCGTACCGTCGATGCTTGGCGCGTTCCTCGGCCATCTGAAGGACTTCGATGCCGCCGCGCAATGCACGAGCATCGCGCGCATCGTGGCCAGCGGCGAGGCGCTGTCGCCCGAACTCGTGGCGCGCGCGCGCGTGCTGCTGCCGCAAGCGCAATTGCACAACCTGTACGGCCCGACGGAGGCCGCAATCGACGTATCGCACTGGACCTGCACGGAGGCCGATGCACAGGCCGTCGCAGTCCCCATCGGCAAGCCGATTGCAAACATCCAACTGCATGCGCTCGATGCGTCGCTGCATCCGTTGCCCGCGGGCGCAATCGGTGAACTGTATCTGGGCGGCGTCGGGCTCGCGCGTGGTTATCTCGGGCGCGCCGCGCTGACGGCAGAGCGCTTCATCCCCGATCCGTTCACGCCGGGCGCGCGTCTCTATCGCACGGGCGATCTTGTCTGCCGCCGTGCGGACGGCGTGTTCGACTATCTCGGCCGGGCCGATCAGCAGGTCAAGTTGCGCGGTTTGCGTATCGAGCCGGGCGAAATCGAAGCGCTGTTGCGCGCTGCGCCCGGCGTGCATGACGCCGTCGTGATCGTGCGCGACGAGCAGTTGATCGGCTATGTCGCGCGACGCGCCGAAGAATCATTCGATCAAGCGGCGCTGTTCGCGACGTTGAACGCGCAGTTGCCTGCCTACATGGTGCCCGCGCATGTGATCGAACTCGACGCGCTGCCCGTCACGCCGAACGGAAAGTGCGACCGCAACGCATTGCCCGCGCCGTCGCTACAAACGACAGAAGTGGCCGAACCGCAGACCGACACCGAGCGCGAACTCGCCGCGATCTGGACACGCGTGCTGCGCATCGACGCGAGCCACGCGATTGGCCGCGACGCCGACTTCTTCGCGCTAGGCGGACATTCGCTGCTGGCGACGCAGGCGAACGCGCAAATCAATCTGCACTGGTCGCTCGCGCTGCCGCTGCGCACGCTGTTCGATGCCCGCACGCTGTCGCGCTGCGCGGCTGCCATCGACGCGGCGCTCGAAGCGCGCGGCGCTCACTCACTCGACGACGCAGCGCGCGCGATCGACGCGCTGCTCGGTGAACTCGAAGCGCAATGAGGAACGATCGAATGACATTCAAACCCGATCTGCTGGCGCTCGCCGCGCGTTTCGCGCAATTGCCGGACGCGCAGCGCAAGCTGTTCATCACGAAGCTCGGTGAAGCGGGCATCGACTTTCGCGTGCTGCCGATTCCGGCGCGCGCGGACCGCTCGTCGGCCGTGCCCGCATCGTTCGCGCAGACGCGGCTGTGGCTGCACGCGCGCATGATCGACGAGCCGGCGGCGTATCACGTGACGAGCCGGCTGCGGCTCGACGGCGAACTGAATCGCGCGGTGCTGCGGCACGCATTCGATGCGCTGATTGCGCGTCATGAAGCATTGCGCACCACCTTTGCCGAATCCGCAGATGGCGGCGTCGAGCAGGTCGTGCAAGCGCCTGCGCGTTGCCCGTGGCGCTTCACCGATCTGTCGCGCGCGGCGAACGACGAGCGCGAACGCATCGCCTCGGACATTGCGGCGAAAGACGAAGATCAACCGTTCGATCTGGCCCAGGACTCACTCGTGCGCGTGCATCTGATCGCGCTCGACGACTCGACACACTGGCTCGTGCTGACGATGCACCACATCGTCTCCGACGGCTGGTCGATCGACGTGCTGCTCGATGAGCTGGCCGCGTTCTACCGTGCGTACGCCAACGGCGACACCGTTGCGCTCGCGCCGCTGCCGGTTCAATACGCGGACTTTTCGCTGTGGCAGCGCCGCTGGCTAGACGCGGGCGAGGCTGAACGTCAGCTGCAATTCTGGCGCGAGCAGGTGCGAGCGGACGCGGGTGTGATCGCATTGCCCGGCAGCGGCGCGCGCCCGATGCAGCGCAGCGCGCGCGGCGGACGTCATTACTTCACCGTCGATGCAACGACGGCACAACGTGTTCGCACGCTCGCGCAAGCGCGTCGCGCGACGCCGTTCGCGGTGCTGCTCGCGGCCTTGCACGCATTGCTCGCGCGGGCGAGCGGCGAGTCGCACGTGCAGATCGGCGTGCCCGCCGCGAATCGCGAGCGCGCGGAAACGGCGGGGCTGATCGGCTTTTTTGTCAATACGCTCGCGGTGGGCGCACACGTCGATATGCGCGAGCCGTTCGAGGCATTGATCGACAACGTGCAGCGCGCGCTCGTCGATGGTCAATCGCACCAGGACGTGCCGTTCGAGCAGGTGGTTGAAGCGCTCGGTGTGCCGCGCAGCGCGAGTCATCATCCGTTGTTTCAGGTGATGGCGTCGTATGCGGCGCGCCGCGCATTGCCCGCATTCGACGACGTGCGCGTGACCGATCTCCCGTTTGGTGCGCCGTATGCGAAGTTCGATCTGACGCTCGGCTTCGAGGAACGCGAAGACGGCGCGCTCGATGCCGCGTTCGTCTATTCGACCGATCTGTTCAACGCGCAGGCCGTGCAGCGGATCGCGGGCGAGTACGCACAGTTGCTCGACAGCGCGCTTGCGTCGTCGCACGCGCCCGTGGGTGACCTCGAATGGCTGACGCGGGACGAACGTGAGCAACTGGATGCGTGGAACGCGTATGAACATGCAGACGGGCCGTTTGTCCCCGTGCATGTGAAGCTCGCCCAGCACGCGAAGAAAAAGCCCGACGTGAGCGCGGTGATGAACGCCGAAAAGACGCTCACGCGCGCCGAACTCGACGCACGCGCCGCGCGGCTCGCGGCGCGGATGATGGCGGCGGGTGTCGGCGCGGAAACACGGGTCGGCATCGCAGTGGGCCGCTCGACGGATCTGTTCGTTGGGCTGCTGGCTATTCTCAAGTCGGGCGGCGCGTTCGTGCCGCTCGACCCGACGCATCCGCGCGACCGCCTTGCGCATATCGTCGACGACGCGTCGATCGAGCATGTCGTCACCGAGCGGCGCCATGTGCCGAAGCTTCCGCTGCGGCACGGCACCCGCCTATGGTTGATTGACGCGGAAGACGAGTCAGCGCAAGACGACGTTGCCTATCACGAACCGGCCATTGCACCGACGCAGGCCGCGTATCTGATCTACACGTCGGGTTCGACGGGCAAGCCGAAGGGTGTCGTGGTCGATCACGCATCGATCGCGATGCACTGCGCGGCGATTGCCGCGCGCTACGGCATGCGCGAGAAGGACCGCGTGCTGCACTTCATGTCGATCAATTTCGACGGCGCGCATGAATGCTGGCTCGCGCCGCTGACGGCGGGCGTCGACATCCGCATCACCGACGATGCGTTGTGGCCACCCGCGCAAACCTGCGAAACGATCGCGAGCGAACGGATCACGATTGCTGCATTCCCGCCGAGCTACGCGCTGCAAATGGCCGAATGGGCGCGCGCGCATGGCGCGCCGCGTTCGCTGCGCTCGCTCACGGTCGGCGGCGAGGCGACCTCGCGCGAAGCGTTCGCCGCGCTGCGTCAGGCGTTTCCCGATGTGCGCGTCGTGAACGGTTATGGTCCGACGGAGACGGTGATTACGCCGTTGCTGTGGATGATCGACGCGCACGAAGACGCGAGCGATATCGCGGATGCCGCTTACTTGCCCATTGGCACGCCCGTCGGCGAGCGCACCGCGCATGTGCTCGATGCGAGCCTGCGGCCGTTGCCGATTGGCGTGACGGGCGAACTGTATCTGGGCGGCACGGGCGTCGCGCGCGGTTATCACGCGCGCGCTGCGTTGACGGCTGAGCGCTTCGTGCCCGATCCATTCGGGGCGCCGGGCACGCGGCTGTATCGAACGGGCGATCTGGTTCGGCGGCGTGCGAATGGCGTGCTGGAGTTTGTCGGGCGTATCGATCATCAGGTGAAGGTGCGTGGGTTGCGTATCGAGCTCGGCGAGATCGAAGCGCGCCTGATGGCGCACGACGATGTGCGTGACGCGGTGGCCGTGGTGCGCGGCAGCGGCGCCGACGCTGCGCTCGCTGCGTATGTCGAACTCAGCGACGAGGCACGCAAGCGCAGCGAGCGGGTCGATGGCGATGCGCTCGCAGCGCATTTGCGCCGTGCGTTGCCGGACTATATGGTGCCGCCGCATATCGTCGTGCTCGATGCGCTGCCGCGCAACGCGAACCGCAAGATCGACCGCGCGGCGTTGCCGGAACCGGTACGCGTCGAGCGTGCGTTCGATGCGCCCGCAGCGGGCATCGAAACGGCGCTCGCGGCGATCTGGTGCGAAGTGCTGCGCGTCGAGCGCGTGGGCCGCGCCGATCACTTCTTCGAACTGGGCGGCCATTCGCTGGCGGCCGTGAGCGTGGCAACGCGCGTCAGCGAACGGCTCGCGCACGACGTGCCCGTTCGCACGCTGTTCGAAGCGCCGACGCTCGCTGCGTACGCGCAACGCGTGGCCGAAGCGCCGCGTGTCGGGGCGCGTGAGAACGAGCGTCACGAGCCGGAATCGAAAGACGCGAGCGACCTCGCGTTGAGCGATGCGCAACGCGCGCTGTGGTTTCTGTGGCGCGCGCAGCCGGAAAGCGCGGCGTACAACATTCCCGTCGCGCTGCACCTGCGTGGCGCCGTGGATGCGGCCGCGCTGGAAAACGCATTCGATCACGCAGCGCACAAGCATCCCGCGTTGCGCGCGCGCCTGGTATCGGCAAAGGGTGCGGCCGAACCGCGTCAGGTGATCGACGCGTATCGTCGCGTGACGTTGCCCGTCGTCGATCTGCGAGCGCTGGCGTCGATGGATGAACGCATTGCTGCAGCGACGCAGCTAACAGATGAAGACGCGCTCACGCCGTTTGATCTCGCCAAAGCGCCGCTGTGGCGCGCGCGCCTGATCCGTCTCGCCGACGACGATCATGTGTTGTCGGTCGTGATCCATCACATCGTTGCAGACGGTCATTCGATCGACGTATGGCTCAACGACGTGCAGAGCGCTTATTCGGCACCCGCAACAGGCGAGCCGTTGAGCACGTCGCCGCTGAAACCCGTATTCGCCTCCCGCACGAAGCCGAGGCAAGTCGACCTGAAGTACTGGCGCGACGCATTGCGCGACGTACCGTTGATGCGTTTGCCGCAGCCTTCGGGCGAGCGTCCCGTTTCGCCCGAATGGAGCGCGGGACGCATCGCGTTCGAGTTCGACGCGCAGACGGTCGAACGCGCGAAGGCGTTGGCGATGTCGTCGCACGCAACACTGCCGATGCTGTTGCACGCGGTGCTGAACGTCGTGCTCGCACGGCAGACGGGCGCGCTCGATCAGGCTGTCGGCGTACTCGCATCGACGCGCGATGCCGGCACCGACGACGTGATTGGTCTCTTCATCAACGCTGTCGTCGTGCGCACGGCGATGCGCGAAGCGGGATCGCCGCGCGAAGTAATTGCCGCCGTGCGCGAAGCCGCGCTGGGCGCGTATGCGCATGTCGCCGCGCCGTTCGCGCAGGTTGTCGATAGTGTGCGCGCGTCGCGCACCGCGAACGGCAATCCGCTCTTCCAGGTGATGTTCAACTATCTGCGGCCTGCGCAAAGCGATACGCGCCAATGGCATGGCATCGAAGTGGATGAGTTCAACGACGTGCGTCATCGCGTCGTGTTCGATCTCGAACTCGATATCGTCGAGCATCCGGATGGCCGCGTGACGGGCGCGTTCTCGTATGGACGCGAACTGGTGGCTGGCGAGTTCGTTGCGCGGTTGTGCGCCGACTATCTGGCCGACGTCACGCGCTTTATTGAAGCGCCAGAAGAAGCGATTGTCATTTCGGGCGAGACGCCCATCACCGCGCAGACGAAAGCGCATCAAGCGTCCATCGATCCTTCGCCGCGTACCGAACGACTCATGCATGCGCTCGCACGCATCTGGGCCAATACCTTCGACGGTGACGCGCCCAATCACGACGACAACCTGTTCGAAGCAGGCGCGACGTCTTTCGACGTCGTGCGCTTCGTCGATGCGGCGAGCGCGGCGGGCTACGCGATCACGATCGACGACGTGTTCGTCCATCAAACGCTAACGAGCGTGGCCCATGCGCTGGCGCTGCGACTCGACGCGAACATCGAACAGGAAGCACGCGAACCGGCTACGGAGGTGCGCGATGCACGCTGATTTCATACGGAGTGACATGAACACGTTCAAGCAACCGTCGCTGGCGGCGTATCTGGAAGGCGACGCGATCACGGTGGCCGAAGACGGCCGCGCCGAAGGCATCGTGCTGCACGCGCGCTGGACGCGTGAAGCGGGCCTGCGCATCGTCGAATGGTGCAAGGGGATTTCGCCGCTGGGGCAACGCCGCGCGGTCCTGGCCGCGTTGCGCGCGGCATTCGGCGCGAGTCGCGACAGCAAGTCCATCGCGCTCGATATCGACAAGCTGCATCGCGACGCGTTCGACCCGCTGCGTCACAGCGGCGTGCTGACCGCGCAGAACCTGTGCCTGCGCGACGCTTGGGCGCAGCAGCCTGATTTGTGGCTCACGCGCGATGCGTCGACGCCGCACGCGGCGCTGTCCTATGCGATGACGGACGGCGCGCGGCACCCGCGGCGCGCGCCTTATGTCGACGGCGTCGTGTATGCGCGCGATGTGCCCGAGTTCGGACACCGCTTCACGTTGCACACGGCTTGCGTCGCGCAGCACCTCGAACACCTGCATGCGTGGATGAACGAACCGCGCGTCAACGCGTTCTGGGGCGAGGCGGGCACGCTCGACGCGCATCGCGCGTACCTCGAACGCGTGCTGTCGACGCCGCATGTGCATCCGTTGATCGGCGCGTTCGACGGCGAGCCCTTCGGTTACTTCGAAGCGTATTGGGCGAAGGAGGACCGCATTGCGCCGTTCGCGGCATCGACGGATTTCGACAGAGGTCTGCACATGCTGGTCGGTGATACGCGCTGGCGCGGCGCCGCCTGTGTGGCGGCATGGCTGCCGTCGCTGGTCCATTACCTCTTTCTCGACGATCCGCGTACCCAGGCTGTCGTGTGCGAGCCGCGTCACGACAACGCTCGCATGATCGATTACCTGAAGCAGCACGGCTTTTCGAGCATCGCGCATTTTGATTTTCCGCACAAACGGGCGTTGCTGATGCGCGTGGTTCGCGAAGCGTTCTTCGACGGTCGTCATCTGTGATGCCCCGCTGCGCTTTCCGTCACACGCACAACGTTCGTCGCCACTGGTAGAAGGGAGACATTTCATGAGTCAACGAGAATACATTCACGATCTGATCGGCGTCGGCTTCGGGCCGTCGAATCTCGCGCTGGCCGTGCGCCTCGCGGAAAACGGCGGCGCGCCGGGCGCGCACTGCTTCATCGAACGGCAGCCGGAGTTCGGCTGGCATCGCGGCATGCTGCTCGACGACAGCCGCATGCAGATTTCCTTCCTCAAGGATCTCGTCACGATGCGCGATCCGAAGAGCCGCTTCACGTTCATCAACTATCTGTTCGAGCGTGGACGTCTGCAGGATTTCGTCAACCTGAAGAATTTCTATCCGACGCGGATCGAGTTTCATGACTATCTGCGCTGGGTCGCAAGCGCCTTCGACGATCAGGTGCATTACGGCGAATCGGTCACGCAGATCGAGTCCGTCGCGGACGAGAACGATGCGCGCACCGTCACGCACTTGCGTGTGCATTCGCGCGATGGGCAAGGCAAGGAGCGTCATCGGCTGACGCGTGCGTTGTCGGTCGGCATGGGCGGCGTGCCGCAGATTCCGGCGGCGTTCGCAGCCTTGCGCGATGCCGCCGTGGTTCACTCGTCGAACTATCTGACGACGATCGGCGATGTGATCGGCGACGGCAAAGGCGACACGGCACGGCGTCGCGTCGCTGTCGTCGGCAGTGGCCAGAGCGCGGCTGAAGTGTTCATCGACCTGACTCGCCGCTTCCCGCACGTCGACGCGACGCTCGTGATGCGCGCGCCCGCGCTGAAACCAGCGGACGACAGCCCGTTCGTCAATGAAATCTTCAACCCGTCATTTACCGATCTCATCTATTCGCAGCCGAAGGACGCGCGCCGCTCGCTGCTCGATACGTTCCGCGACACCAACTACTCGGTGGTGGACCGGCCATTGATCGAGCAGATCTATGAGCTGCTGTATGTGCAAAACGTGAGCGGCACGGCGCGTCATCGTCTGCTGAACAACTGCGCGATCGAATCCGTGCGTGAAGTGCAAGGCGCGCAAGGGAATGAAATCGACATGCGTCTGCGCGACCGCATGGACGGCGATGCGCGTGGCGAGCGTTTCGACGCCGTCGTGCTCGCGACGGGCTATCGGCGCGACGCACATCACGCGTTGCTCGACCCGCTCGCCGACGCATTGGGCAAACCCGTCGAGCAATGCGAAGTCGCGCGCGACTACATGCTCGCAACGCCGGCGCATTTCCACCCGCGCATCTATCTGCAAGGGTGCTGCGAAGACAGTCACGGCCTGAGCGACACGCTGCTGTCGATCCTCGCGCGCCGCGCAGACGAAATCGCCGGCTCGCTCGAAGCAGGCAACAACGAAAACAGTTTCGCAGTTCAAGCGCGCACAGGGGCGCAAACCGGGGTGAGCGGCGGCCGCGTGGCTTTCGCTCTTTGATAACAACAAGCGGCGCGACGCGCCGTCATCAATATTCCGAGGTATCAGATGGAGTGGGTCACAGGCACGCAGCGGCGTGCCATTGCTGCGGCAGCCAGCATGACTTTTCTCGCCACGGCAACGGGTTACGCGCAGGCGCAACAGGCGCCGGATAACCAGAACAGCGCGCAAGACAAGACAGCGACGTTGCCCGCCGTGAAGGTGCAAGGCACGGCGGCGGGCGATACGGAAGGCTTCGTCGCGCATCGAACCGCGACGGCGACGAAGACGGATACGCCGCTCGACGAAGTGCCGCAGACGGTGAACATCGTGACGGCGGCGCAAATCGAAGAGCAGGGCGCGACGTCGATCAATCAGGCGCTGCGTTATGTGCCGGGCTTTTCGTCGTACGGCGCGAGCACGCGCTCGGACTGGTACACGGCAATTCGCGGCTTCACGCCGAGTGTGTTCGTCGATGGGTTGCAGGTGCCCAACACGCTGAACCTCGCGAGCTGGCGCGTCGATCCGTATCAGGTGGAAAGTATCACGGTGCTGCGCGGACCGACGTCGGTGCTTTACGGACAAGGCGACCCGGGCTCGCTCGTCGACATTCAGACGAAGCAGCCGACAGCCGAGCGTATCCGCGAAATCGAATTGCAGATCGGTACCGATGCACGCAAGCAGATCGGTATCGACCTGGGCGGCAAGATCGACAAGGACGGCACGCTCACGTATCGCTTCGTCGGCGTGGGGCGCGACGGCAACATGCCGACGGGGCCGAATGCGGATCAACGACTGATGTTCGCGCCGTCGATCAAATGGCAGCCCACGGCCGATACCTCGTTGACGCTGTACGCGACCTATCTGCGCGATAACACCGACGTGTCGGATAACTTCCTGCCCGCGTCCGGCACGATTCTGCCGAACCCGAATGGCGTGATCTCGAACGACCTCTATACGGGCGACGGCAACTTTGCGCGTTATGACAAGCGGCAGTGGTCGGTCGGCTATCAGTTCGAGCAGCGCTTGAATCCGACCTGGACGTTCCGACAGAACACGCGCTACATGCACCTGTCGTTGAACAACTCGACGGTGTACGGCGGCGGCCTCGATCCAACCGACCCGACGGAAGCGTCGCTGACGCGTTACGCGGGCCAGTTCCAGCCGAACTACTCGCGCTTCGACATCGACAATCAGGCGCAGGCGCAATTCCACACCGGCTCGATCGAGCATACGGTGCTGCTCGGCTTCGAATACAACCGGCAATTGTCGACGGACAGCGAACAGCTCGCGCTGGCGCCGAGTCTGAACATGTTCAATCCCGTCTACGTTCCCGTGACGTCGGATATCTTCAGCGGGCCGAATTCGTTCGGTTATAGCGATACCAAAACGAAGCTCGACAGCTTTGGCGTCTACGCGCAGGACCAGATCAAGCTGACGCCGCGCATCGTCTTCACGATTGGCGGCCGCCAGGACTGGAGCCGTAACACGACGACAAATACCGTCGCGAACACCGAACAGCGGCAGAACGATCACGCGTTCACGTATCGCGTGGGCGCCGTGTATCTCGGCGATTACGGTTTGTCTCCGTATATCAGCTACGCGACGTCGTTCAATCCCGTGATTGGCGTGAATGCGGACGGCACGCCGTTCCAGCCGACCAAGGGCAAGCAGATCGAACTCGGTTTGCGCTGGCAGCCGTTCAACAAGAACCTGATGTTGAACGCGGCCATCTATCAGATCAACCAGACCAACGTCACGACACCCGATCCGAACGATCCAACGGGAACGTTCAGCGTGCAGACGGGTGAAGTGCGTTCGCGCGGCATCGAGTTCAGCGCCGTTGGCAACGTCACGCGCGATCTGAGCATCATCGCTTCGTACGCGTATCAGGATGTGAAGAACATCAAGGCCAACGACGCTTCGCTGAACAAGTGGCCAGTCGCGATTCCGTTGCCGCACCAGACGGCTTCGCTGTGGGCCGACTGGACGTGGCACACGGGGCCGCTGACGGGTCTTGGCTTCGGCGCAGGGCTGCGTTACGCGAGCTATAGCGCGGGCGCGGCGGACAACTCGCTGCACGTGCCGGGCTATACCGTGTACGACGCTGCCGTCCACTACAACATCAGCAAATGGCGCTTCGCGGTGAACGCGACGAATATTTTCAACCGCCGCTATGTGACCGGTTGCCAGAGCGCGTTTGCGTGCTTCTACGGCAACCAGCGCACGGTATTGGCGACGGCGCGTTACGACTGGTAAGCGCCGCGACCATTGGATCATTTGAGGAAAGGAAGACAAGCATGAACGCTCGCGTGGCCTTTGAGGAACTTGTTCCGACGCCGGACGGCTTTGCATTGTCGGCGTGGCCGCGCGATGCGGCACCCGTGCAGCTATTGCCCGCGCTCGCGGAGATCTTTTGCCGCGATGCGAAGCGACAGCAGGTGTCGCTGACCTTGCCGTTCGAACATGACGACGATGCGACGCATGCGTTCGTCACGCGTGCGATCCGCGAAGGTATCGTCGATACTGCGGCGCATGAAGGCTCGATGCTGCGGCTCATGACGTCGCGCGTGACCTTCTGGCAGCAGCCGTCGCTGTGGCTCACAGCGCCTTCTTCGGCAGGCATGCCGATGCGCTACACGATCCATCACAACCGGCGCCATCCCGTGCGCGCGCCGAAGCCGAAGGGTACGGTGTATCGGCGCTTCATGCCGACGGTCGGCATGACTTTCACGCTGCGCACGGTCGACGTCGAGCGCGACACGGACCTCTTTCACCATTGGCAGAATCAGGATCGCGTTGCGCACTTCTGGGATTTCAAGGGGACGCGCGAGCAGCATGCGGCGTACCTGGCCGAGCAGTGCGCGGACCCGCATGTGCATCCGCTGATCGGATGCTTCGACGACGAACCGTTCGCGTACTTCGAGGTCTATTGGGCGAAGGAAGATCGCGTCGCGCCGTTCTATGATGCCGGCGATTTCGATCGCGGCCTGCATCTGCTCGTCGGCAACAGCGACTATCAGAGCGCGGGCAAGCTGCGCGCGTGGTTCAACGGCATCCTGCATTACATGTTTCTCGACGATCCGCGCACGCAACGCATCGTCGGCGAGCCGCGCATCGATCACACGCGGCACATTGCATGGATGCACCGGCTGGGCGCCTTCACGCTGAAGGAGTTCGATTTTCCGCACAAGCGTGCGGCGCTCGTGATCGTCGAGCGCGAGACGTACTTCGGGCAGTTCGGGCCTTGAGGTGTTGCGCGGTTAGACCTGCACCTGCACGCAGTGGTCGACATTGCCGACGCGATTGCGGGCTTGCAGATTGGATCTGAAATAATGTTCTGATTATTTCTGTTACGAAGGAATAATCTTCCGGTTTGTGGCGGTCGAAACCCGTAAACAGGGAGCCTATCCACAATGTGACCCGGTATATTCTTCCACATGCTTCCTTGCCCGCAACGACAGCGGATTACCCTCCGCCGACGGGCGCCGCGTCATCCGCAAGATGACGCCGGCAGGGGCGGTCAGCGGCGAAACCCACGCCGTGCGACGCGTTCATCGGTCACGGAAGCATTCATCCCTCCGCGCTTTTCTCCTCCTCTGTTCTCCCCGCTTTTTTGAAAGCATCGACAGACGCTTTTATTACTAAAACAATCTATATTGCAGAAACAAGACCCTTCATCGCGAGACGCGACTCCCATCGGGCTTGTGGTAGACCGTGCCTGCGCGCCACGTCGCATCGTCAGATCATGGCGGTCTTCAGAAGACGGCCATGCTTCAACCAGCAGGGGGGAGCCATGTCTTCGTCACCGCTTTTCGATGCGCCGCACGGTCTTGGCGATTCCGGCGAACAGGTCGATTCGCGTCTGCACAATCACGATCTAGCGCCCGTGCCGCACGCCCGGCGCACGTGGACGGGCTATAGCATCTTCGCGATGTGGATGTCCGACGTGCATAGCGTCGGCGGCTATACGTTCGCTGCGAGTCTGTTTCTGCTCGGTATTTCCGGCTGGCAGGTGCTGATTGCGCTGACGGTCGGCATTCTCGTCGTCTACATGCTGATGAACTGGGTGGGCAAGCCGAGCTATATGCACGGCATTCCGTTCCCGGTCATGGCGCGCGTGAGCATGGGCGTGATGGGCGCGAACCTCGCCGCCGTGATTCGCGGCGTGGTCGGTATCGTCTGGTATGGCGTGCAAACTTACTTCGCTTCGAAAGCGGTCGCGACGCTGCTGGTTTTGTTTCTTCCAGCATCGACGGCATTGCAAGGCTTCAGCTTTCTGCGCCTGGACGGTTTGGGGTGGGTGAGCTTCCTGTTCATGTGGTTCTTCCAGTTAGTGATCTTTCAACGCGGCATGGAGACGATCCGCAAGTTCATCGACTTTTGCGGGCCGGCCGTGTATGTGGTGATGTTCGTCTTGATGGCGTGGATACTCTCGCAGGCCGGGCTTGGCAGTTTGAATCTGACGCTCGGCGGTAAAGCGCTAACAGGCGCGGAACAGTTCGCGGGCATGGGCAATGCCGTGCTGCTCGTCGTCAGCTATTTCGCTGCGTTGCTGTTGAATTTCGGCGATTTCTCGCGCTTTGCGAAAAGCGAACATCAAATGAAGGTCGGCAACTTTTTGGGGCTGCCCGTCAATTTCATCGTGTTCGCGATCATCACGGTGATCGTGACTTCGGGTAGCGCGACCGTGTTCGGCTCGATGATCATGGACCCGGTGGCGATCGTCGCGCACATCCAGAACAAGGTGGCCGTGGTGATCGGCAGCGTCACGTTTATCGTGGCGACAATGGGCATCAATATCGTCGCCAATTTCGTTTCGCCCGCCTACGACATCGCGAATCTTTTCCCCAAACATGTCGATTTCAAGCGCGGCGGCCTGATCGCTTCCATTCTCGCGGTACTCGTGTGCCCGTGGATATTCGTCGACAGTCCCAAGGCCATTACGATTTTCGTCAGCGTGTTCGGCGCCGTGCTTGCGCCGCTCTATGGCGTGATGATGGCCGACTTCTATCTGATCAAAAAACAGCAGGTGCAAACGGCCGAGTTGTACACGATGTCGTCGACGGGCCGCTTCTATTACGACGGTGGCTGGAACAAGGTCGGCGTCGCGGCGCTCGTGCTGTCGGGCTGCATTTCTATTGGCTGGGAATTGTGTACACAACTACTGCACGTCCTGCCTGAAAACAACTTTGGCTGGCTGATCGGCGCGGTGGCGGGCGCGGTTCTCTACGTTGGGATGATGCGCGCTGCCCACAGAACCTGACGCAACTGAAACCGGCCGCATTGGCGCGATAGCACGAATACTGACGCAATAGCGTTATGGACCGATTTAAGCGCTAGTTTGTCTTTAGAGACCGATCAAAGTATTCGATACTCAGGAGTCGATTCGCGACGTGCGATGGCGGGCCACTGTCGTTATATGCGTGCATATCCGACCGTATATGGCGGCAAGGCCACCGAATCGAAATAACTCCATACTGCTACGACTTTCGAACGGACACGAAGATGGACCGGCTTGACGCGTTAAGGCTGTTTGTCGAAATCGCCGAGGCCGGGAGCTTTTCCGCGGCCGCGCGAAAGAGCACGGTGTCGACATCGACAGTCACGCTCGCGCTGCAAAAGCTGGAAGAGGAAGTGGGCGCGCGCCTAATCATGCGCACGACTCGCCGCCTCGCCTTTACCCATGAAGGTCAGCGCTTTCTCGACGACGCGCGCCGCGTACTCGCGGATTGGGATGCCGCAATTCTGAGCCTGCGCGAAGACGGTCCATTGAACGGGCCGATCCGGCTGACCGCCAGCAACGATTTCGGCCGCACACGCGTCGTACCATTGCTCGACAAGTTCATGAGCGAGCATCCGCAAGTGCAGGTGTCGCTGCTGCTGACGGATGGCCATGTCGATCTCGTCGATCAACATCTGGATCTCGCGCTGCGCAACGGCCCGCTGATCGACTCGCGGCTCAAGGCGCGGCTGTTGCTGACGGGGCCGCGTGTGGTATGCGCCGCGCCGTCGTATTGGGCGACGCATGGCAAGCCGATGCACCCGGCGCAATTGTCTTCGCACAACTGCCTGATTCTCGCGCGTCCCGATGCGCCGTTTTCGAACTGGCCGTTCGTCGTCGACGGCAAGCAGATTGCGGTGAGAGTGTCTGGCAACCGTGTGGCGAGCGACGGCGGCGTATTGCGCGAATGGGCCGTGCATGGCTACGGCGTGATACTGAAGAACCGCTGGGATATCTATCATGAACTGATGTCGGGCCGACTCGAAACGGCGCTTGATTCTTTCATCGGCGAGCGCGTCGATCTGTTCGCCGTCTATGCGGGCGCGGTGCCGAGCCGCCGCGTTGGCACGTTTATCGACTTCATCGCGCGCGAACTGTCGGTCGACGATACGCTCGAACTGCATCCGCTCGACAGTCTGCGCCCGCTTTAGCGACGGGCTTCGATTGTTCAGACTTTAATAGACCTTCCGTGACGCCGGTTGCACCGGCTTGCAAAAGCGGGTAGCCTAACTCCGATTGTACTTGTCGGAGTGGCTATGTCTCATATCAGCGCAGGCGTCGAATATGGGTTGCACTGCCTGCTTTTTTTGACGGAAGCGGCGCCCGGCGGCGTGGCCGAAGCGAGTGTGCGCGATCTGGCGGAACTGCAAGGCGTGCCCGCCGACTACGTCGCGAAGCTGTTTACGAAATTACATAAGGCCGGGCTGGTCATTGCAACGGAAGGGGCGAAGGGCGGTTTTGCGCTCGCGCGTCCGGCAAACCAGATTTCGGTGCTCGACGTGGTGACGGCGATCGATGGCGACAAGTCCTTGTTCGAGTGCCGGGAAGTGCGCACGCGCTGTGCGGTGTTCGGCGAGACCGCGCCAACGTGGGCGACGAGCGGCGTGTGCTCGATTCATGCCGTGATGCAGAACGCCGAGAAGCGCATGCGCGAGGCGCTGGCATCGCAATCGCTGGAGGACCTGGCGGTCCGCACGACGGCAAAGGCGCCGCGCACCTATGGCCCGCAAGTCGTGAAGTGGCTGGACGGCCGCACGACGGGCAGGCGGCGCGAGCGTGGTGGTTCGCGCAGTGGTTCAACGCCCGGCGCGCGTTCCTGAGCGACACGCCGTTGACATGACAAAGGCCGCAGCCTTGAAAGCTGCGGCCTTTTTGTTTTGCGGCTTTGTGCTGACGATTACGCCGTCTCTTGCAACTCGCTGCCCACGCGCGCACGCTCCCATGCGGCCCAATCGGCTGCGACGCTTGCCAGCTCGGCGTGCGCGCGTTTCAGCGCCTCGATGCGCGCTTCCTGATCGGAGAACTGCAATGGCTGTGCATCAACGAAGCGCGGATCGTTGGCACCGATGAAAGCAAATGCGGCTTTGAGCGCCGGCGTCAGCGCATCCATCGACGAAAACGGGTTCCCGGGACGCAAATCTGCGCCGCGCGTCGTGATGAACAGCACCTTCTGACGGCTCAACTGGCCGACGATGTTTCCGGCCGCGTCCGCCTTGTAGGTAATGCCGGGACGCGTGGCGCTGTCGATGAACGCCTTGAATGCCGAAGGCATCGACCAGTTGTACATCGGCATCGCAAACACGAACGCGTCGGCTTCGAGCAGCCGTTTGCAGAGCGCGTCGGAGGCGGCCAGCGTAGCGCGCATCTCAGCCGTGCGCTCGTGCTCTTCCTTGTAGGTCGCGATGGCAAAGGCCTCGGTGACGTGCGGCGGCGTATCGACCGTGACGTCCAGATAGTCGAGCTCGACATCCACGCCCTCGGCGCGCAGGTTTTCGATGAACTGGCGCGACAGGGCGCGGGAGTTGGACCGTTCGCGCTTGGCGCTCGAATCGACGTGGAAAATTTTCATCTGGATCTCCAGTAACTGCGATCAAAGTTGTCGTAGTTGTGAGGATAGAGAGTTTGCCCGCAGTGCGCAACAGAGGGGGCGCGAGCGCGGGTGGACGCGCGTGCATTTCGACGGGGCGCAGGAAAGCGGCGAACGCCTTACGCAGCAAGGCATTGCGGGGTTGTTGCGCAGCGCGACGGGCTGATAAGAGAGAAAAACGGGATTCAGTGTTGCGCGGGACGACTGCGGTTGCGACGCAGGTTTCACCTCGGTGCCGCCGTGCCATCGAATGGGCGAATGGGCGCTTTTCGCGTAACCCTTGCAAAAGTCATGCGTATGACAAAGGAACGCAACGCCATAACAGGCCATGCGTACACAGAAGGATGGATGCTGCGCGTGCAACGAATGTTGCCGCGTGAAGCGCATGCGTCAATCGACGACGCGCAGCACCAATATGTGGAAGCGCCGGAGCTTCACAGCCTGTGGCGTTTAAGGTTTGTTCAGGTTTTTCGCCGCACACACAAGAACGTGTATGTGACATCAATCGAGCATGATTGCGCTCGGACAGGACGGCACGGCGGATGCCAGAATCATCCTGTCGCGGTTAGCGGGGAAATAGCTTTCGCAAGCCCTCGGTCGAAACACCGGGTCGCCACGCCGGATCGGCATACCCGTCAGCACGCAGAACGAGTCCATGCGTGCGAGACCGATTCGCCATACCTGATCCGCGTAATGACCTGAGCGTGGATCGCTCCAGCACACGCTAAGTGTCTTCGATGACAGCTGTTCAAGAATGGAGATATGCGCCGGCGGTGGCTCGACCTCGACAGGCTCTAACGCTTCAGGCGGTGGCCGCTTGGTCATGCGAAATTTCTTTTTTGGACCGTATTGTGCTTTCCTGGCAGATTCAATGGGTGTGGGCATCAGGACGCCTACCAATGCGCGTCTAACGATATCTTCTTCAACCGGACGAGTCATCATTCACCTCCGTCACAGAGTTTGGCTGGCGGCACGCTCCTTCGCGGCCGAGGTGCTGCTGCTGACGTCAACAGTGTTGTACGGTGTGGCTCGCAAGGCAGATCAGCGACTTGCCTGCATGGCGCGCAGCGATACGCGAAACCGAGTCCCGACATCAACGCGCCGTGACTCTATATTGGACGTTCAGGCGGCCATACAGCAAGTTAAGCGTTGTTAACCGGAAAGTGCAACGTAATACTTTCCACTTCAGGTGTCTTTTCTTAACGCCCGATAAAGCCTGCGCTAACTATATGTAAAGCAAGCATGTCGGCTTAAAGATGTATTGCCATTACTTCTTGTCCCATGTGACGAGGTCTTTATCGTTGTCGTCAGCGACAAAGATGGCGAGCAGCTTTGCAGGCTTCGTCTTGCTTGCGTTTTCGCTGACCATGTGATGCACGCCCGGTGCTTCTGTCCAGCTTTCACCTGCGTGATACACGCGCGCTTCGCCATCGTCGACCTTGCTTCGGATCTCGCCCTGCAGCACGTAGCCGACCACGAATGCCTGACCATGACGATGCGACGGCGACACGCCGCCCGGTTTGTAGTCGACGACGATGGCCGTCATGGTCTTGCCGGGCACATTTGCAATCGGCGTCTGGAACGCCGGGCTGATGTGCTCGCGCGGCCCATCGACACCATGCGCGTGCGCCGCGTGAGGCGCCGTCAGTGCGATGCAGGCTGCCGCCGTGGAGGCAAGAACGGTCTGAACGAAATTCACTTTAACTCTCCGAAGAATGAATGGTTTGCAATGGCGCCGCGCAGCAAGCGGGCCAGGCCGGCATCGTCTGCATGACGGCTATGTTATGCAGACGTTTTAACTACGACTAACAAAGTCGTAGTTCGGAGAGTAAACGCTTTTTTGACGGCATGCAACGGAACGTACGTTCACCTCCTTGCGATTTCCATTTTCACGGAATGGATTCTTGCCATCTTTGTCATCTGTGTCTAGAATTCGCGAAATTGACAACTATGTCAAAGATGGCGGGAAAATGACCCGAACATGACAAAACTGCCACGCGTCGCGCGGCCTCAAGCGGAATCCATACTCATGTCCACCGATGCTTCACTTCCAACAACATCTGCCAACGGTCAAACTGCCGTATGGCGGCACATCTTCGCGGGCTTCTGCGCGAGCCTCGTCGGCATCGGGCTGGCGCGCTTCGCCTATACACCGCTGATTCCGCCGCTCATTCAGGCGCGCTGGTTCGCCGCATCGGACGTGGTGTACCTGGGCGCAGCGAATCTTGCCGGGTATCTGCTCGGTGCGTTGCTCGGCCGTCCGGTCGCGCATCGTCTGACGAACACACATACGTTGCGGGCCATGATGGTGCTGGTCACGGTGACCTTTCTGGCGTGCGCGTTTCCCGTCTCCGTCGCGTGGTTCTTCTTCTGGAGATTACTGTCGGGCGTCGCGGGCGGCGCGATCATGGTGCTGGTCGCTGCAACGGTGCTGCCGCATGTGCCGGCGGATCGTAAGGGTCTCGCAAGCGGTGCGATCTTTCTGGGCCTTGGCGTCGGCATTGCGGCTTCGGGGACGATCGTCCCGTTGCTGCTCAATCTCGGCTTGCACAACACGTGGATCGGCATCGCGATCCTCTCCGCGGCTTTGACGCTGGCAACGTGGTACGGATGGCCGTCGGCGACGAAAGCGCACGCGCATTCCGCGCACGCCGCTCCAACTGCGAAGCCGCACAACCCGTCGACAGTTCGTGTGCTCTACGCCGAGTACGCGTTGATGGCGGTCGGCCTTGTTCCCACGATGGTTTTCCTGGTCGATTTCATTGCGCGCGGACTTGGCGCGGGCGCGCATGTCGGTGCGGCATATTGGATTCTGTATGGCGTTGGTGCCATTTTCGGCGCGCCCGTATATGGATTCATGGCCGATCGCCTAGGCGGGCGCTTTGCAATCCGCGCGCTTACGCTGTTGCAGATCGTCGTGGTCGCAGCGTTCGCGATGTCCAGCAATCAGATCGTGATCGGCGTGCTGACACTGGTCATCGGCAGCTTTCCGCCGGGCATCGTGCCGATGATGCTTGCGCGCGTCCATGAAGTCCTGCCGCACGATCATGCCGGGCAGCACAGGGCATGGAGCCGCGCCACGACGACGTTTGCGGCATTTCAGGCGCTCGCGGGCTACACGTATTCGGCATTGTTCAATAGCAGCGGTGGCAACCATCGCCTACTCTTTGCGATTGGCGCGGTGGCGCTCGTGTTCGTCGTCCTGGTCGACTGCGTCGCGCCGTTGCTTGCACGAAAGCCTGGTCAAAAACGGAACAACCGATAAGGCAAAAATCGCAGCGTTACTCATCGTTTGAAAAGCGCACCCGATCAGGTCGTTTAAAGAAGATCGCGGGGCGCCTCGCGTGAGTCACGTTAACAAGGATTAACTACCGCTCACGCGTTCAGCGACCGACAATTCCCACTTCCAGTTTCGCAATGACGTGCGTGTATCGACGCGGAGGTTTCGAACGTGAAGGCAGGCGTGGACCGTCCGTTCCGGAACGCCACGGATGACGCCGATGCGCAGCGTCCCGAAGGCGTGTTGCCGCTGTCGTTGGCACGCGGCAGCACGCGGCTCGCGCTGATACCGCGTCTGCTGATTCTCGGCGTGTGCGGCTGGTCGCTGATCGAAACGCCTGCGGAGTTCGATCCTTCCGCTGGCGATCTGGGCATCGCGGCCCTCGCACTGGCGAAGATTGCGTGGATCGTGATCGGCGTGGCAGCCGCGCGTGGAACGAGGCGCGCGCAATGGATCTTTTCGTTTCTTTGCGGACTGAGCCTCGTCGCCATCGTGCCGGGCCTGCCCGTCGAACTGAACCAGTCGGCGTGGATCTTTACGCAATCGCTCGTGGAATGCGTGCTCAAGGCAGGCGCTCTGCTCGCATTGGGGTTGTCGCGCGTCACGCGTCCCGCCGCCGTCGATATCGCGTCATGGCATGACGACGACGCAAACATCCAGCGGCCTTGAAAGCAGCCTTAAAGAACCTCTCACGTACTGCATTTCCCGAATGCTCTGCATCGACTTCTAGACGGCTAACGGCCTCTTGAACAGATCGCGCGCGATCGAGCAGAACAGTTCTGTCGTAGAGCTTTGATCCTGCAAACGCCGGCTCATGATGATCGGCGACGACACATTCGTTTCCTCGATCGACCGATAGGTCACGCCGCGGGCCCGCAAACCCCGCACACTCTCCGGCACGAGACACACGCCCACTTGAGCGGCAACGAGTCCTAATGCCGTCTGCAGTTCCCGTACCTCGTGAACGGCGGTCGGTTCGACGGCGTGGTCGCGGAACGCGGACAACTGCTGATCCGCGTAGCTCGGGCGCGGCGTCGACGGATAGATGATCAGCGTTTCTTTCGACAGCGCGTCGAGCGTCAGTTGCGCCACGTCGGCGAGCGCGTGGCCCGCAGGCAAGGCGGCAATCAACGGTTCCTCGACGAGCACTTCGCGCGCCAGTTGCGATTCGTCGAAACGCAGCCTGCCAAAGCCCACGTCGATGCGTCCGCCCTTGAGCGCGCTCAGCTGCTCGATCGTAAACATTTCGATCAGCGAAATCTGGATCAGGGGCGCGGCTTCCCGAAACGCGCGGATCACGTCGGGCAGCGGGCCATACAGCGTGGACGGCACGAAACCGATCACGATGCGCTCCGCGAGTTGCGCAAGCCGCCGCGTGAGCGGCAGCAACTCATCGCTTTCTTCGAGCAGGCGCTTGGCCTGCGCATAAAAGACGCGCCCGGCTTCCGTCAGCTTGAGCGGGCGCGCGCCGCGTTCGAACAGCGCAAGCCCCACCGTGTCTTCGATCTGCTGGATCTGCCGCGAGAGCGGCGGCTGCGTCATGTTCAGGCGCTCGGCGGCCCGGGTGAAGTTCCTTTCCTCGGCGACCGCCACGAAATAGCGAAGTTGACGCAGTTCCATCTATGCCCCGAAGGTATGGAAATAGACTTAATCGGACTTGGACGGATTCTGCCGGCACCCCTAGTATGGGCACATCAGCAGGAGAGCCGTATGATACCAAGCGCCGTTCAGATACAAGCTGTAGAGACTATTCTCGTCGATGTTCCGACGATTCGCCCGCACCGCCTGTCGGTCGCCACGATGAATTGCCAGGCACTTGTGCTGATCCGCATTCAATGCGCGGATGGTATAACGGGCTGGGGGGAGGCGACCACGATCGGCGGTCTCGCGTATGGCGAGGAAAGCCCCGAAAGCATCAAGACCAACATCGACACCTATTTCGCGCCGCTGCTCAAGGGCATGGACGCGACCCGTCCCGGCCAGGCGATGGCGAAGCTGCGCGAATGCTTCCAGGGCAACCGCTTTGCGAAGTGCGCGATCGAAACCGCGTTGTTCGACGCGCAGGCACAGCGTTTCGGCGTGCCGCTGTCGGAGCTGTTCGGCGGCCGCGTGACGGATTCCGTCGAAGTCGCATGGACGCTGGCGAGCGGCGACACGGGCCGCGATATCGACGAAGCGCATCAGATGCTGGAAATGAAGCGGCACCGCGTGTTCAAGCTGAAGATCGGCACGCGCGCACCGGCTGAGGACATCGCGCACGTCGCAGCGATCAAGGCGGCCGTGGGCGACCACGCCGAAGTCCGCGTCGACGTGAATCAGGCGTGGAGCCAGGCGGAAGCGCTGTGGGCGTGCGAACGCCTCGCGGACGCGGGCTGCAATCTGATCGAGCAACCCATCGCCGCCGACGACCGCCGCGGCCTCAAGCGTCTCACGCATCACTCGAAAGTGCCCATCATGGCCGACGAGGCGCTGCATGGTCCCGTCGATGCATTCGATGTCGCCAGCGAGCATGCGGCCGATGTATTCGCCGTGAAGATCGCGCAATCGGGCGGCCTGACGGGCGCGGCAAGCGTGGCGGCGATTGCGCTTGCTGCGGGCGTCGACCTGTACGGCGGCACGATGCTGGAAGGCGCGGTCGGCACGATCGCTTCGGCGCAACTGTTCAGCACGTTCCGCGAATTGAAGTGGGGCACTGAGCTGTTCGGGCCGTTGCTTCTCACACAGGAAATTCTCACCGAGCCGCTGCGCTACGAGAACTTCTCGTTGCAATTGCCGCAAGGCCCGGGACTCGGCATTCAACTCGACCTCGACAAGATCGGGAGACTGCGCCGCGATTCGAAGCATGGCGCGAGTGTGGTCAAAGGTTAGCAATGGCGGTGCTGAATCCGCAGCGCCTTAAGAACCGCCCTAAGCACATTTGGCATCGTCATCAGTGATTGGACTAAAAGGAGACATCCCCATGGACATCAAAACCATCGACGCCCTGTTGAACAAGATCAACGAAAGCGCCACGCACGAAGGTAATGCCCGCACGAAGCAGGTGGTCAACCGCATCATCCGCGATCTGTTCATCACGATCGACGAACTCGACGTGACGCCGAACGAATTCTGGTCAGCGCTGAACTATCTCGGCGAAGCGGGCCAAAGCGGTGAGCTGGGTCTGCTGGCGGCGGGTCTCGGCTTCGAGCACTTCCTCGACGTGCGTCTCGACGAAGCGGAAGCCAAGGCAGGCCTCCAGGGCGGCACGCCGCGCACGATCGAAGGTCCGCTGTATGTGGCGGGCGCGCCGGAATCGACGGGCCATGCACGGCTCGACAATGGCAACGAACCGGGCGAAACGCTGGTGATGCGCGGCCGTGTTCTCGCCGAAAACGGCGAGCCGGTACGCGGCGCGCTGGTCGAAGTGTGGCACGCGAACCATCTGGGCAACTACTCGCACTTCGACAAGTCGCAGGCCGAATTCAATCTGCGACGCTCGATCCGTACCGACGAAAACGGCACGTACAGCTTCCGCAGCGTGGTGCCGATCGGCTATAGCGTGCCGCCGCAAGGCAAGACGCAGCAACTGCTCGATCTGCTTGGTCGTCACGGTCATCGCCCGGCGCATATTCACTTCTTCGTGTCGGCACCCGGTTATCGCAAGCTGACCACGCAGATCAACATCGAAGGCGATCCGTATCTGTGGGACGACTTCGCGTTCGCAACGCGTGAAGGTCTCGTGCCCGCCGTCAAGAAGGAAGAGGGCGCAACGGGCAAGCCGTATGGCATCGACGGCCAGTTCGCGTTGATCGACTTCGACTTCAGCCTCGTCAAGGAACGCGACAACGTGCCGACGAGCGAAGTGGAACGCGTGCGCGCCTGATATCAGCGGTATCGCTGAAAGTGTATGAATGCGGCCGCCGTTCGAGGTGGCCGCGTTGTTTGAAAGCGCGGCATGCAGTGGAAGCCGCGCAACTGCAATGAATCTACAGGGAGTCCACGAATGCTATTTCACGTGAAGATGGTCGTTAAGCTGCCGCCCGATATGCCTGTCGAGCGCGCCAATGAATTGAAGGCCACAGAAAAGGCCCTGGCGCAGCGTCTGCAAAAGGAAGGCATCTGGCGGCATCTTTGGCGCATTGCGGGCCTGTACGCGAATTTCAGCGTGTTCGACGTGGAAAGCCCCGCGCAGCTCAATGAGATCCTCATGCAGTTGCCGCTTTATCCGTACATGGAAGTGACGGTGGATGCGATGTGCCGCCATCCTTCGTCGATTCACGAAGACGATCGCTAGGCGCTGGCACAAATAAAAAAGGAAGAGACGCGGAGTACCGTCTCTTCCAAAGCACTACCAGGGTAGCCTCAACAGACAACAACAACCACTACAACAAAAACGCTATATCAATCGAGCGCGGAAGCGGGACCGAAGAACTCGTAGCGGGTCTGCTTTTCCGGCACGCCAATCGTCTTCAGATGGCGCTTCACCGCCTGCATGAACGACTTGGGTCCGAGGAAGTACACATCCACATCACGCGAAGCCGGCAGCCATTCGATCAGACGAGCTTCGTCGATATAGCCTTCCGCGTGATACGCGTCGTCGTGCTGACGCGGCTTCTCATACACATAGAAGCGCTTGAGTTGCGGATGACGCGCAGCCAGTTCGTCGATATGGTCGCGGAACGCATGCACGCCGCCGTGACGCGTGGCATGAATGAAGTGAATGGGACGCGACGTTTGCAGCGCGGCGTTCAGCATCGCGAGCGTCGGCGTGATACCAACGCCACCGCTGATCAGCACCAGCGGCTTGTCGTTGTGCTCCAGCGTGAAGTCGCCCGACGGTGTGAGCAGGTCCAGTGTCGCGCCTTCATTCACCGAGTCATGCAGATAGTTCGACGCCTTGCCGTTCGGCTCGCGCTTCACGCTGATCCGATATTCGCGGCCGTTTGCCGCAGCCGACAATGAATAGTTGCGGCGAATCTCTTCACCATCGACGATCAGCTTCAGGCCGATGTACTGGCCCGGATGGAATTCGAGCAGCTCGCCGCCGTCGGCGGGGCGCAGATAGAACGACGTGATCTCGTCGCTCTCCTTGACCTTGCGCGCCACCACGAATGGCCGCGTGCCGCGCCAGCCGCCCGTTGCGGTTTCCTTCTCGACATAGACATTCTCTTCGAGGCCGATCAGCAGGTCGGCCAGTTGCTGATATGCGGCGCCCCACGCTTCGATCACGGCATCCGTGGCGATTTCCGCTCCGAGCACTTCGCGGATCGCGCGCAGCAGACATGCGCCGACGATCGGATAATGCTCGGGCAGGATGTTGAGCGCGACGTGCTTGTTGACGATCTGCGAAACCAGTCCGCCGAGTTGTTCGAGTTGATCGATATGACGCGCGTACATCAGCACCGCATTCGCGAGCGCGCGCGGCTGATCGCCCGATTGCTGGTGCGCCTGGTTGAACAGCGGGCGCACACTCGGGTACTCCGCCAGCATGGTCTTGTAGAAGTGCGTGGTGAGCGCTTCGCCGCCGCTTTCGAGCAGCGGAACAGTTGCCTTGACGATTGCGCGATGTTCGGCTGACAGCATGTGTTGATTCCTCGCAGTTGGGGTGAGTGGTGGTCCCGCGCGAATTCGGCGGGCTTCGGGTAATCTCTTATGCATCTATCGGGCCAGCTTCAAACAACCGTAAAATCAGCGGCTTAGAAACATCAGACGTGAATATGACAAGGGTTAAAACGACCTCATCAGAGGTTAAACTGACTGCATCCGAGGTGCTCGACGCGCTGATTCCGCTGGTCGAGGACCTGTCGCGCGACCTGCCGGAGCTCGAGCGCTATCGCCGTCTTCTGACGACGCTGCGCACGCTGTTCCCCGGCGATGCAGCAGCCCTGTTGCGTCTCGATGACGACACCCTCGTGCCGCTCGCCATCGACGGCCTGTCGGGCGACACCCTCGGCCGCCGCTTTCGCGTGAGCGACCATCCGCGTTTCGAAGCGCTGCTATCGAGTGAAGAGCCCACGCGTTTTCCCGCCGATTCCGATTTACCCGATCCGTATGACGGCCTTGTGCAGGGCGTGAGCGGCCATCTCGAAGTGCATGACTGCCTCGGCTGTCCGCTGCTGATCGGCGGCAGGCCGTGGGGCTTGCTGACGCTCGACTCGCTCGACCCCGAGCGTTTCGACAGCATCGACATGAACACGCTGCAGGCGTTTCTGAGTCTCGCGGCGGCGACGGTGAGCGTCGCGGAGCGCATCGATACGCTCGAGCGCAACACGGAGGAAGAGCGGCAGCGTGCGGAGGCGTACCGCCAGGCAAGCGGGCAGAGCAGCCGCGAGCTGATCGGCAGCAGCACGGCGCATCAGCAGCTGGTCAACGAAATCCGCGTGGTCGCAAACAGCGAGCTGACCGTGCTCGTGACGGGCGAAACGGGTGTCGGCAAGGAACTGGTCGCGAACGCGATTCACAGCGGCTCGCCGCGCGCCAATAAGCCGATGATCAGCCTGAACTGCGCGGCGCTGCCGGATACGCTCGTCGAAAGCGAGTTGTTCGGGCACGTGCGCGGCGCATTCTCGGGTGCGTCGTCGGACCGGCGCGGCAAGTTCGAACTTGCCGACGGTGGCACGCTGTTTCTCGACGAGGTCGGCGAGTTGCCGGTCGGCGTGCAGGCCAAGCTGCTGCGCGTGTTGCAGAACGGCCAGTTGCAGCGTATCGGCTCGGATAGCGAGCACAAGGTGGACGTGCGGCTCATCGCCGCGACCAATCGCGATCTCGCCGAAGAAGTGCGCGCAGGGCGCTTTCGCGCGGATCTGTATCACCGGCTGAGCGTGTATCCGTTGCGCGTGCCGCCGCTGCGCGAGCGCGGACGTGACGTGTTGCTGCTCGCGGGCTACTTCCTCGAAGAGAACCGGGCGCGGCTCGGGCTGCTCAGCATCCGGCTCGGCCAGGACGCGCAAACCGCGCTGCTTTCGTACAACTGGCCGGGCAACGTGCGCGAGCTCGAGCATATGATCGGCCGCAGCGCGTTCAAGGCGCTGTCGCGTCATCGCGAGCGGCCGCGCATTCTCACGCTGACGGCGGCGGACTTGGGCATGTCGGCGAATAACGGCGGCGAGTTGCCAGCAGCTGCGTCCCTTTCGGCTTCAACGGGCGCAGACGAAGCGAGCGAAACCGATTTCCGCAGCGCCGTCACCGCCTACGAGCGCACGCTCGTCAGCGACGCGCTGGAACGCAACAACCACAACTGGGCAGCCGTCGCGCGCGCGCTCGGCATGGATCGCGCGAATCTGAACCGGCTCGCGAGGCGTCTTGGCCTGAAATAACGCACAATTTGCCGGGCCGCCGAGAACTGATTTGGTAGTATCTGATTTGTCAGTCAGATTGCCGTTCGTTCAGGAGGCTTCGCGTGCGTCACTACACCAAAGACAATTTCAGGCTCACGGAGAGCGTCGGCTACCAGCTCGTGAAGGCGCGCAACCTGATCACGACGGAGATGGACGCGGCGCTGAAGGACCTCGACATCTCCAGCCAGCAAATGGGCATCATGCTGATGCTCCGGCAGAAGCTCGCGTCGACGCCGTTCGAACTGTCGAAAATGCTCGGCATCGACACCGGCCTGATGACGCGCATGCTCGACAAGCTCGAAGCGAAAGGGCTAGTGGTGCGCTCGCGCGACGACGAGGACCGCCGCGTCGTCAACCTGACGCTGACCAAACCCGGCATTGCCGTCGCCGACCAGATTCCCGAAATCGCCCCCGACGTCCTCAATGCGCGCCTGAAAGACTTCACCAAGGCCGAGCTGAATGAACTGCGCCGGCTGCTGCGCAAGTTCCTGAGCGACTGAACGACTGAACGACTGAGCGCCACCTGAGCCTCCTTCCCGCCGCCTTCGGGCGGCGCGTGTCCGCCGCATTATCCGATTGAACGATAAGAACTGCTGCATCTGATGAAACAATGAGTTTCGTCGTAGTGCTGTTGACTATATCTGACCTGTCAATTATTGTTCGTGCAAATAGCGAGGAGTCAGAGATGTCGCACTATTCGAAGGAAGATTTTCATTTGACCGACAACGTCGGTTTCGCGATCACGAAGGCGCGCAACCTCTTGACGGGACGGATGGATGCAGCGGTGAAGGGTCTGAACGTGCGGGCGCACCACATTGGGATTTTCATGTCGCTGTTGCGCGGCATCGACACGACGCCGGCCACGCTGTCGCGCCATCTCGGCATCGACACGGGCCTGATGACGCGCACGCTCGACAAGCTCGAAACGCTCGGCTTGCTGACGCGCACGCGCAGCGCGGATGACCGCCGCGTCGTGAATCTCGAACTCACCGAGGCGGGCCGCGAAGTCGCTTCGCGCATCGCGGAGATCGCCCCCGATGTGCTGAACGAGCGTCTTCAGTGCTTCACCAAAGACGAATTCGACGAACTGCGCCGTCTGCTTGGCAAGTTCCTCAACGATTGAGCATTTTTTTACCCAATTATCTGATAGGTCAGACAATGAGCAATCAATTAAACGCCAGGCAGCGCGTTACAGGTGTACTGAAAGTCGGTGTCTCCGTGATGTTCGCGGCGGTGCTGTCGGCATGCGTGAACTACGCGGGCATCCATAGTGACGCGAAGACGGCCGAGCCGCAGCAGTACGCGACGCAGCAGAGTATTCCCGCCGGGCAGGGTCATTGGCCCGCCGCCGATTGGGCCGACCAGTTCGGCGACGCGCAACTGAAGGCGCTGATCGACGAAGCACTGAAGAGCAGCCCGACGCTCGACCAGGCGCGTTCCCGCGTCGCAGCGGCTTCGGCGTATAGCGAAACGGCGAAGGCGAGCACGATGCCGCGCGTCGACGCCAGCTACTCGCTCACGCGCCAGCAGTATTCGGGCACGGCGCTGGTGCCGCCTCCGACGGGCGGTTCGTGGCAGACGGAGAACAAGGGCCTGTTGAGCGCTTCGTACGATCTCGACCTGTGGGGCAAGAACCGCGAAGCGCTGAAGGCGGCGATCTCTCAGTTGCAGGCGAGCCAGGCCGATGCGGAAGTCGTCAAGCTGACGCTCACCACGTCGATTGCGCGCACGTATAACCAGCTCGCACGCCTTTACGTGCTGCGCGATATCGCACAACAGGAAATCACGCAGCGCGAGCAGATCGACCGCATCACGGCGGGACGCATCGCGACGGGGCTCGACACGGAAGTCGAACGCAAGACCGCGCAGGCGAATCTCGCGACGAGCCGCGCCGCGCTGAAGGCGCTCGACGGACAGATTCTCACCACGCGCTATCAGATCGCCGCGCTGCTCGGCGCCGGTCCGGACCGTGGCCTGCAGATCGCGCGCCCGACGCTCGGTATCGGCGATGACGTGAATCTGCCCGACAACCTGCCCGCCGATCTCGTGAGCCGCCGGCCGGACATCGTCGCTGCGCGCTGGCGCGTCGATGCGATGACGCATGACGTGAAGGAAGCGAAGGCCGAGTTCTATCCCGACATCAATCTGAGCGCCGCGATCGGGCTCGACGCGTTCGGCTTTGGCCGCTTCCTGACGGCGGCGAGCCGCACGGCCTCGGCGGGTCCCGCGATCCATCTGCCCATCTTCGACGCGGGCGAACTGCGCGCGCAACTGAAGGGCCGTTACGCGGACTTCGACTACGCCGTCGCAACGTACAACCAGACGCTCGTGACCGCATTGAGCGAAGTCGCCACGCAACTCGCCGGCGTGCGTTCGACGGACGGCCAACTCGTCGATGCGCAAACCGCGCAGACGGCCGCGCGCCAGGCGGACCAGCTTGCACTCGTGCAATACAAGGCGGGACTCACGAATCAGCTGACCGTACTGAATGCCGACGTCAATGCGCTCGCCGCCGATCAGTCCGTCGCCAACCTGCGCATGGATCGCCGCGACCAGCAGATCGCGCTTGCGTCGGCGCTGGGCGGTGGTTTCGTCGACACGTCGAACGCCGATCAGAACGCGCGCGTCGCCTCTACCACAGAAACGTCTGCCGCCAAAACGTCTACTGCCGCTGCGCAGTGAGCGGCCCCTCATCGCATTGCCTGGAGAACTAGAAATGAGCGAAATCAACACCCCGGAGCGCGAAACGACGCAAGCGCCGGATGCGAAGCCCGATGCGAAGTCCACTGCGGCACCGGCGCAAGCTGTCAAAGCGAATGAACCCAACACGCGCAAGCGCAAGTTGCTGCTCTCGCTGCTGGGCGTGGCTGTCGTCGTGTCGACTGCGGCTTACGGCGCGTACTACATGACCTATGCGCGCTACCACGAGACCACCGACGACGCGTACGTCAGCGGCAATCTCGTGCAACTGACGCCGCAAGTGACGGGCACCGTGATCGCCGTGAACGCCGACGACACGCAAATCGTGAAGGCAGGCGACCCGGTCGTGACACTCGACAACGCCGATGCCAAAATCGCGCTCGGCAACGCGGAAGCGGCGCTCGGACAGACGGTGCGCCAGGTGAGCAGCCTGTACGTGAACAACGACTTCTACGCGGCAAACGTTGCGCAGAAGCAATCGGACCTGGCGCGCGCGCAGGATGATCTGCGCCGCCGCCAGGCGGTCGCGGGCACAGGTGCTGTCTCCGCTGAAGACATCGCGCATGCACGCGACGCCGTGAACGCCGCGCAAGCCGCGCTCGACGCCGCGCGTCAGCAGGCGGAAGCGAACCGCGCATTGACCGACCACACGACGATCGCCCAGCACCCGAACGTGCAGGCCGCCGCATCGAAGGTGCGCGACGCGTACCTTTCGTACGCGCGCAACACGCTGCCCGCGCCGGTCACCGGCTATGTCGCGAAGCGTTCGGTGCAGGTCGGCCAGCGCGTGTCGCCGGGTACGCCGTTGATGGCCGTCGTGCCGCTCGACGGCGTGTGGGTCGACGCGAACTACAAGGAAAGCCAGTTGCGCAACATGCGTATCGGCCAGCCTGTCACGCTGACGGCTGACGTGTACGGCGGCAAGGTCGAGTATCACGGCCGCGTGGTCGGCTTTTCGGCGGGCACGGGCAGCGCGTTCGCGACGCTGCCTGCGCAGAACGCAACGGGCAACTGGATCAAGGTCGTGCAGCGCCTGCCCGCGCGCATTCAGCTCGACCAGAAGGAGCTGGAAGCGCATCCGCTGCGTATCGGCCTGTCGATGGACGTCGATGTCGACACGCGCGACAACGCGGGTCCGCAACTCGGCGCCGCGATGAACACGACGTATCGCACGGATGTGTTCGCGCAATACGGCGCGCAGGCCGATGCCGAGATCGAGAGGATCATCGCGCAGAACATGGTGTCGCCGCGTGACGCGTCGCGGCCGCTCGCGAAGCGCGAAGCAGGCGACAAGAGCGCCGCGGCGCAGCGCGCGGGCTAAGCCGCATCGGAGGACGCAGCGCCAAAGCGCGTCCTCGTTCGTTCAAGTAACTGACAGGTCAGACAAAGAAAGCGCCATGAATCCCTCGACGCAAACCGCACCGGCCCCGTTCACAGGCGGCAAGCTGGTCCTCGCGACACTTGCCGTCGCGCTCGCGACGTTCATGAACGTGCTGGATTCGTCCATCGCGAACGTTGCGATTCCCACTATCTCCGGCAATCTCGGCGTCTCCGTCGATGAAGGCACCTGGGTGATCACGTTGTTTTCGGCGGCCAATGCCATCGCCATTCCGCTGACGGGCTGGCTCACGCAGCGCGTCGGCCAGATCAAGCTGTTCGTGATCTCGATCCTGCTGTTCGTGTTCTCGTCGTGGCTGTGCGGCATCGCGCCGAACCTGGTGGTGCTGCTGGCCGCGCGTATCCTGCAGGGCCTCGTGGCGGGACCGTTGACGCCGCTTTCGCAGGCCATTCTGCTCGCTTCGTACCCGAAGGAGAAAAGCTCGACGGCACTGTCGCTGTGGGCGATGACGGCGACCGTCGGCCCGATTGCGGGCCCCGCGCTCGGCGGCTGGATCACGGACAGCTATAGCTGGTCATGGATCTTCTATATCAACATTCCCGTCGGCATGTTCGCTGCGGGCGTGACCTGGATGCTCTACCGCGACCGCGAATCGCTGACGCGCAAGTTGCCCATCGACAAGGTCGGTTTGTTGTCGCTGATCGTCTGGGTTGCATCGCTGCAGATCATGCTCGACAAGGGCAAGGATCTCGACTGGTTCAACTCGCCCGTGATCTGCACGCTCACGGCTATCGCGGCCGTCAGCTTTATCTTTTTCCTGATCTGGGAGTTCACGGAAAAGAACCCGATCGTCGATCTGCGGCTCTTCGCGGGGCAGAACTTCCGTGGCGGGACGATTGCGATTTCGGTGGCGTATGGCGTGTTCTTCGCGAACCTCGTGCTTTTGCCGCAGTGGATTCAGGGCTATCTCGGCTATCGTTCGGTGGACGCGGGTCTGGTGACCGCGCCGCTTGGCATCTTCGCCGTGCTGCTCGCGCCCGTGATGGCGAAGGTCATGCCAAAGTCCGATGCACGGGTGCTCGCGACGTTGGCCTTCCTCGGCTTCGCAGGCGTGTTCATCATGCGCTCGCATTACACGACGGGCGTCGATCCCTATACCCTGATCGTGCCGACGCTGCTGCAAGGCATTCCCATGGCGCTCTTTTTTACGCCGCTGACCGCGATCATCCTGTCGGGACTGCCTGCCGAGAAGATCCCCGCCGCAGCGGGCCTGTCGAACTTCGTGCGGATTTTCGCGGGCGGCGTGGGCACGTCGTTGATCTCGACGGGCTGGAACAACCGGACGATCCTGCATCACGCGCAACTCGCGGAACAGTCGAGCGTGAACAACCCCGGCTACACCAACGCGCTCGCCAGCATTCACGCGACGCTCGGCGGCAGCATGGATCAGGCCAGAGCGTTTTTCGAGCAATCGCTCAATGCGCAGGCTGCGATGCTCGGCTTGAACGACATCTTCTGGTTGTCGGCGATGATCTTCATCGTGATCATTCCGCTGATCTGGCTGACGAAGCCGCGCAAGGGCAGCGGCGGTGGCGCAGCGGCAGCGGGCGCGCACTGAGTACTGCCAGTTGAGAAAAGAAGGCCCCGGCATGCAGATGCTGCCGGGGCCTTTCTTTCGCTAACGTAGCCGCGCGTCGTTCAACCGCGTTGCTGCTGTGCGATGGCGCGGTGACTCGGATCGGCATCGCGCGGCTTCGGCGTCTCGTTGGTGTTCTTCACTTCGATCATGTCATTGGCTTTATTCATGTTGCCGGTCGTGCCTTTGGCGGGCAGCGTCAGTTCGGGCTTGCTGCACGTTTGATTACTCGCCGTGGCATGCATCGCGGCAGGCTGCATGTCGCGCGCGTCCTTGCTCGCGCCTGCTTCGATCTGCGCGTCGCTGCATCCCCACGATTCGAGCAGCGAGCGCGCCATGCCTGTCGCGCACTGCGCACGGCTGCGCGTGATGCGCGCCGCGACCTTCACAAACGCGCTGTCGCGCAGCGTCGTAAGCCGCTCATACGCCCGGCCCCCATCGTCGATGTTCAGCGCAACGGCGGTGCGGTACGCGTCGCGCGCTTCATCGAGCGTTGCCGCTGGCACGAGGCCCGTTTTCATCGATGGCAGCCGCAGCGCATCGCCGAGATTCACATACGCTTCCTGGTAGCCGGGATTCTTCTCGATCGCGAGCCTCAGTTCGCGTACGGCCGCCGCGCGATAGTCGCCATGTCCTTGCGACGCCGCGCCCGCGAGCGCCGGCCTTTGCGCGAGCGCGAGCCATGCGCGGCCCAGCGCGTTGTGAGCGGGCGCGTAGTCGTTGTGCAGTTCGACCGCGCGCCTGAGCACGTCGGCGGCCTGCTGGTAGCAACCCATGTCCATCAGGGCGACGCCCCAGTTGTAATACGCCCACGGACGCACGCGCTTCCACGAATGCAGTTCTTCGCTCATGTCGACGATGCTGCGCGCGTGACGGATCGAGCCTTCGTAGTCACGCGCATAGGTGTCGAGCTTCGACAGCGCGAGCATGGCCCACGCCGCCTCTTCCCTCGACGCCCCTGACGCGTCCCGACCCGAGCCCGCCGCGATCTGCGCGAAGCGCTCGCGCACGTCGTCGAACTGACATGGCGCATTGCCTTGCAGGCAGCGCTTCTGCTCCATCTGCGTCAGATACGACGCGTGCAGCAGCGGGCTCTGATGCTGGAGGATCGTCGTGGCGGCCTGACGCAGCGCATGCCGCATGGCCAGCGATTCGTTGGTCACGTTGGGCTTCGCGCCCGTGTCGGGCGGCACGTCGTTGCCGAGCGCGACGGTGCGGCCATCGGGGTCGCGCAGCGTCAGGATCACCGCAAACGACGACGGCGAGCCGACGACGCTGCCATATACGGACGAATCGCGCTTGAGCAGCGTGCGCGCAAATTCGATCAGCGGACGCACCGACAGCCCTGTTCCGGGGACCGTGAAGTCGGGCAGCTTGAACTCGGCGAGCACGTTTTCGGTGTCGTTGGCGGGCGTGACGGATTCGGCTTCCTTGCGCACGTCGCTGAGCGTATCGACGAGCAGGTGCTGCAAGGTCTGATCGGTGTAGCCCTGTCGCCTGAAATCGTCGGAGACCTCGATCGGCTGGACGAGCGTCAGCGGATCGAACCACACGCCGCACAGCGCGACGATACGCGGCCCCAGATAAAACGCGGCGACGAGGATCAGCGGCACGACGATGCCGAGATACAACACGTGACGGCACAGGAACCGGACAGCCCAGAGTAACGAGGCGAGCGGGGTGTCGAAGGGCTTCATGCGGAACTCCTTGCGGCGCGCTGCGATTGGCGAACCTGTCACTACGCATCGAACATGCCAATTCGTCAGACGCTTGCAGTGCAAGGAGGGGCGGGAAAAGGCCGTGGAGTATGTTGGTTCGCGGCCAACCAACGGGCGCGACTGAGTCGGATTGCGCCCGTCATGTCGAAGGCGGCTCGCTCGCCGAATATGAAGCGAAACAGCCGGTTTGCACTGCGCGTCCGTTCGCAAACCGTAGGGCGACGAAAGGCGGTTGAATCTTCGATAAAGCTAAACGCAAGGTCAAATCTGGTATCGTGCGTCCGGGCTCGAATAGCTGGAATGTGAGACGAATGCCGTCAGGGTTTGTACCAGCCGGTACATCCGACGCAAACGCGCCGGCTGTAAAGCGAGTGCCCATGCGGCCTGCGGCCGCGCGGAGCGGCGTGACGCTCGTGAGCCGCGCCGCGCCGGGCCCACAGGACGATTCAACTCAATTTCCGATCGATCATCGGCTACATCAGGATTTCTTAAGCGAAAACTGCAAATAATCGCCTCCGGGTTGCTCCCGGTGTCAACCTTTTGGGCAAATTGCCGTTGTCCATTTGTAAAGAGTTGAAAAGGCGAGATCAGGACGGCTGTAACGATCGTCCGGCGCGCTCCGAAATCCAACCTCATTCGATGCCATAGCAACGAGACCATTGCTACTGCATCAGGCATTACCCGGGTTCATCCATGTCTGACCTTCCCCGTTCTTTTTTTAGCCGCGCCGCCGCGCTGCTTCAGCGAGCGTGCGCCGTGGCCGGCAGCCGGCGCGTGCTGTCGCCTGCGTTGTCGCTCGGCGTCTGCGTGCTGCTTCTGATCGTGCTGCAGCACCTGTCGCAGGCCGTCGATTACCGCTCGGTGATCCGCCATCTGCGGCATCTGACGGCGGGCGAATGGTCGGCGGCGCTCGGCGCGACGATCCTCAGCTATATCGCCCTCGTCGGGCGCGATGCCGTCGGGCTGCGGTACATCGGCAAGGCCGTGCCGCGCGCGGCGCTGTGGATCGGCGCGACGGCGGGCTCGGCGCTGGGCAACGCGACCGGCTTCGGCGCGCTGACGGGTGGCGCGGTGCGCGCCCGCGTCTATGCCGTCGCCGACGTGACGCCGGCGCAAATCGGCCGCATGACGGTGTTCACGAGCGTTTCGCTCGCCCTGGCCCTCGTTCTGATGACCGCGCTCGGCATGCTGTGCGACGCGCACACGCTCGCGCCGATGCTTCACAGCCCGACGGGCGCGCTCGCCTGGGGCGGCGCGGCGCTTCTGACGGTGCTCGGTCTGCTGACACTCGCCTGCGGCAAGCAGACACGCCAGATCCGCACGCGCTGGAGCTGGCTGGCGTTCGACGTGCCCGCGCGCCGCGATTTCGTCGAGCAGGTGCTGCTGGCCGTGCTCGACGTCGTCGCAGCCGGTCTCGCGCTGTGGGCGCTGCTGCCGCATGCGCACGTGGGCTTCGTGTCGTTCATCACGATCTATTCGGCTGCGATGCTGCTGGGCCTGATCGGCCACACGCCGGGCGGTGTCGGCGTGTTCGAGGCGGCGATGGTGTTCGCGCTCGGCGGCAGCGTGCAGACGCATTCGATGGTCGCCGCGCTGCTCGCGTACCGCGCGATCTATTTCGGTTTGCCGCTGATCGTGTCGGCGGGTCTGCTGGCCGGTTTCGAAGGACGCGCACTGAAGAAGCACCTGCCGCTGCATCACGCGGCTACTGTTTCGCAACTCGCGCCGCTGTTCCTGAGCCTCGTGACCTTCGTGGTCGGCGGCATGCTGGTGATTTCGAGCGCGACGCCCGCGTTCTGGCAACGCATCGCGATCCTGCGAGACCTCGTGCCGCTGTGGGTGCTCGAAAGCTCGCAGATGCTGTGCAGCGTGGTCGGCGTCGCGTTGCTGTTCGTCGCGCGTGGTCTGTCGCGGCGTCTCGATGCCGCATGGTGGCTTACGCTGGGTCTCGCTGTGGTGAGTCTCGCGCTGTCGCTGACCAAGGGTCTCGCGTTCGTCGAAGCCGGCGTTCTGACGACGTTGATCGTGCTTCTGATCGCGACGCGCTCGCGCTTCAATCGCCGCTCGTCGTTGTTCTCTGAGCCCTTCACGGCGGGCTGGCTGGTTTCGGTGGCGATGGTGCTGATGCTCGCCGTGTGGGTGATGCTGTTTGCGTTCCGCGACGTGGCCTATACGCGCGACCTGTGGTGGCAATTCGCATTCGACGAGCGCGCGCCCCGTGCGTTGCGCGCGACGCTCGCCGCGAGCCTGTTTGCCGCGACGTTCGCTTTCTGGCAATTGCTGCGACCCGCTGCGGGCCGCTTCGTGAAGCCCGTCAAGCAGGACCTCGAAGACGCCGCGCGTATCTTCCGCGCGCAGGAGCGCAGCGACGCGGGCCTCGCGCTGATGGGCGACAAGAGCTTTCTCTTTTCCGAGTCGCGCCAGGCGTTCCTGATGTACGCGAAGTACGGCCGCACGTGGGCGGCGCTGCATGACCCCGTTGGTCCGCGCGCGGAATGGGCGGAGCTGATCAGCAAGTTCGTCGCGCTCGCGCATACGCACGGCGGCCGCGCGGCGTTCTATCAGGTGCGCGCGAATGCGTTGCCGCTCTATCTCGACGCCGGCCTTACGCTGATGAAGCTCGGCGAGGAAGCGCATGTCGTGCTCGACGAATTCGATCTGAAGGGCTCGCACCGCGCGCATCTGCGCTATGCGCTCAAGCGCGGCGAGCGCGATGGCTTCGCGGTCGAAGTCCTCGAGCCGGCGCGCGTGCCCGAATCGATTGCGACGCTGCGCGAGATTTCCGATGGCTGGCTCGACAGCCGCGATGCGCGCGAGAAGAGCTTCTCGGTCGCCGCGTTCACGGAAGACTATCTCGCTGCGCAATCGGTGATGCTGGTGCGTCAGAACGGCGCGCCTGTCGCATTCGTCACGTTCATGACGACGGACCTCAACACCGAGGCCACCGTCGGCGTGATGCGCCACGTGCCGCAGGCTTCGGCGTATGCGATGGAGTATCTGTTCACGCAGCTTGCGCTGCATTTGAAGCACGCGGGCTTTCGCTCGCTCAGCCTCGGCATCGCGCCGTTCTCGGGCATGTCGCCGACGCCGCTCGCGTCGCGCTGGCACCGGCTCGCGAACATCGTGTGGCGCTTCGGCGGCCGCTTCTACAATTTTCGCGGACTGCGCGCTTTCAAGAGCAAATTCCAGCCTCAATGGGAACCGCGCTATCTCGCTGCATCCGGTTCTGTCGGCGTGTTCTTCACGCTCGCGGACCTTTCGCTGCTGGCAGGGGGCCGGCGTTCATGATCATGCAAAAGTTTTACCGGCTCGCCGCATTGGCGAGTGTTTCGTTGTGCTCGCTCGCAGGCGTCGTGCCGACGGCGCACGCCTATGAGACCGTGTCCGGCGGCCGATACGGCCAGGTCACGGTGACCAAGCCCACGGGCGACGTGCGTGGCTTCGTCGTGCTGTTCTCGCGCGAGAGCGGCTGGAACCCGGCGGACCAGCAGGCCGCCGACGCGCTCGCGAAGAACGGCGCGATGGTGGTTGGTGTCGATACCGCGAAGTACGCGGCGAATCTCGCTGCGAAGAAAGAAGCGTGTCATCAGCTGGTGGGCGATGCCGAAGCCGTGAGCCATCAACTCGAACGGCAGGTGCAGTCGAACCGCTACTTCATGCCGATCGTCGCCGGTTCGGGCCAGGGCGCGACGCTCGCGATGCAAGTGCTGAAGCAGGCGCCTGAAAACACCGTGGCGGGCGCGGTATCCGTTGCCGGGCAACGCGATCTCGACAAGCGTTTCAACCCGTGCGCGCCGGACCCGACCGTGACGCACGGCCCCGGCCTGCCGGGCTTTGCCGAAACCGACGCGAACGCATCGGCTGGCACGCAGCGCATCGTCGAGCTGACGAGCCCGCATCTGCGCGTCGCCGCAATGAAAGAAGAGGACGTCTCGGATCTGCCGTTGATCGAACTGCCCGCCGCGCATCCGACGGGCATGATGGCGATCGTGATTTCCGGCGACGGCGGCTGGCGCGATCTCGACAAGACGATCGCCGAGGAACTGCAGAAGGATGGCGTGTCCGTGATCGGCTGGGACAGCCTGCGTTACTTCTGGTCGGAGCGCTCGCCGCAGCAGACGAGCAACGATCTCGCGCGCGTGCTGAAAACCTATACGACGCGCTGGCATGCGGATCATGTCGCGCTGATCGGCTATTCATTCGGCGCCGACGTGATGCCGTTCGCGTACAACCGCTTGCCCGATGCGGTGCGCGCGAAGGTTTCGCTGATTTCGCTGCTCGGCTTCGCGCCTTCCGCGGACTTCCAGATTCGCGTGACGGGCTGGCTCGGCATGCCTGCAAGCGACAAGGCGCTGCAGGTGCAACCCGAGTTCGCGCGCTTGCCGCCGAAGATCGTGCAGTGCTTCTACGGCGAACATGAGGAAGACACGCTGTGCCCGACGCTCACGAAGACGGGCGTCGAAGTGATCCGCACTTCCGGTGATCATCATTTCGGACACGACTATGCCGCGCTCGAAAAACGCATTCTCGGCGCGTTGAAAAAGCAGGCTGGCGGAACCTGATGCTGGAAAGCAGTGCGGCGACTGTGCGTCAATCAATGCGCAGTCGCCGCCCTTGCAATGAACCGCAGACAGGCGCGGTTCTGCTGAAAAGATGCGGTCGCAATGACCGCGATCGCTGTGCGTCCTAGTGGAAAATCAGATACAGAATCACAAGGACGATAAGCGGCACACCTAGCAACCAACCGATCAGATAAGGCATCTCCTTCTCCCTGTGCGACTGCCGAGACCAGGCGGTCGTCGTACACAGCGCTTGTGGCGATCATTGATGCAAGCGATATGCCACTGCGCTCGAATTGCGGCGCAGCATATGCGTCGGCACACGCTAAAGCCTTGTCTTAGCAGGCTTTAAATGCCTTTTGACGGCATGCGTTTATTGCGCTTCACATAGGCTTTGCGACCGCTTTGCACGGGTCAGCACTGCGCGAATTGCCGCTTCTTCGCAATCTTTTCAGCCTGTATTCCTGCTCATTCAATGCGGCGAAATTCAGAACGCGCACTAATATGATCTTTGACGGGATCGACTGACGCTTGTCGAACCGGGCAAACGCGGACTCATGAAGCGACGTGACGCTGGTATTCGAATGCGCCATTTCAGTTGAGCCGCGGCTGGTGCGTTTTACTGGTGTCCATGCTGGATTCCTCTGAGAGATGCCATGCTGAAGCGTCGAACCTTCCTGCTGGGCGGCGTGGGCCTGGCCGGCGCGCTGGTGGTCGGTTGGTCGGCGCTGCCGCCGCGTCAGCGGCTCGTCGCGGCGGAACCGTTGCCGGTGCGTCCCGGCGAAGCGGCGCTCAATGGCTACGTGAAGATCGCCGCCGACAACACCATCACGGTCCTCATGTGCAGGACGGAGATGGGCCAGGGCGTGCATACGGGGCTCGCGATGCTCGTCGCGGAAGAGCTGGATGCGAACTGGGCGGATATCCGCGTCGCCAATGCGCCGCTCGACCAGATCTATAACAACGTCGAAAGCGTGATCGGCGATCTGCCGTTTCGTCCCGACGACGACAGCGTCGTCAAGGAACTCGCGGTATGGCTCACGCGCAAGCTCGCGCGCGATTTCGGCACGGTGATGACAGGCGGTTCGTCGACCATCAACGATCTCTGGCAACCGATGCGCGAAGCAGGCGCGTGCGCGCGGACCATGTTGATCGCAGCGGCGGCCGAACGCTGGAGCGTGAAAGCCGCCGATTGCCGCATCGAAAAGGGCATCGTGGTACACGACGCGGGACATCGCGCGTCGTTCGGGCAACTCGCGATGGAGGCCGCGCGCCAGCCGCTGCCGCGCAATCCCGCGCTGAAAGATCCCGACACGTTCCAACTGATCGGCAAGCCGCTGACGCGCATCGAAGCCGCTTCGAAGATGGACGGTAGCGCGATCTTTGGCATCGACGTCGTGCCCGATGGCCTGCTCTACGCAAGCATCAAGATGTGTCCGACGCTCGGCGGCACGGTTCGGGATTTCGACGGCGCGGCGGCTGCGGCATTGCCCGGCGTGCGCAAGGTCCTGGCCGTCGATGCCTACAACGGCGGCACGGGCGGCGTCGCGGTGATCGCGGACAACCTGTTCATCGCGATGAACGCGCTCGACGTGCTGACGATCCACTGGAACGATGGGCCGACCAAAGGGCTGACCAACGCAGAGGTCGACCGGCGGCTCGTGCAGGCGCTCGACGAAAGCGAAGGCCACGCATGGTATCGCCATGGCGACGTCGAAGACGCGCTGAGCCATGCCGCGCATACGTGGAAGGCAACGTATCGCGCGCCTTATCTCGCGCACGCGCCGCTGGAACCCGTCAATTGCACGGCGCAGGTGAAAGACGGCAAGGCAACGGTATGGGCGGCGACACAGGTGCCCGCTGTCGCGCGCATGCATGTCGCGCGGGTGCTCGGCATCGGCACGGACGATGTCGATTTGCAGCAGCAGATGCCGGGCGGCGCGTTTGGACGCAGGCTCGAAGTCGACTTCATCGTGCAGTCCGTCGCGATCGCGCGTGAAGCGGACGGGCGTCCTGTGCAAACGCTCTGGACGCGCCAGGAGGACATGCAACACGACTTCTACCGTCCCGCGTGTCTGTCGCGCTTCAGGGCGGGACTCGATGCACAGGGACAGCTGGTTGCGTGGCACAACACGTCGGTGAGCCAGTCGGTCGTCGCGAAGTGGCTGGCCCGCAACTATCGCATTCCCGATCTCGGCCTCAACCTGGACAAGACCATTTCTGAAGGCGCGTTCGATCAACCCTATGAAATGCCGAACGTGTGGATCGGGCAACGCGTGATCGAATTGCCGATGCCCGTCGGCTTTTTCCGCTCGGTCGGGCATTCGCATCAGGCGTTTTTTATCGAAAGCTTTATCGACGAACTGGCTGTGTTGGCGCACAAGGACCCCGTTGCATTTCGCGCGAGTCTGTTGAGGCGGCATCCGCGTCATCTCGCCGTGTTGCAGAAAGTGGCGAGCATGTCGGGTTGGCGAGCGTCCGCCGTCTGGTCGGACAAGGGCGTCAAACATGCACGGGGTGTCGCGCTTCATGAGGCATTCGGCAGCGTGGTCGGGCAAGTCGCGGATGTGTCGCTCGAAGCGGACAACACTGTGAAGGTCAATCGCGTGTATTGCGCGATCGATTGTGGCTTGCCGGTGAATCCGAATCTGATCCGTCAGCAGGTGGAAGGCGCGATTGTGTTCGGGCTTTCCGCTGCGTTCAAGGAAGAAATCACGCTCGCTAACGGCGCAGTCGTAGAGGGCCTGTATACCCAGTTCGACGTGGTGCGGATGGACGAGTGCCCCGACATATCCGTCGAGATCATGCCGTCGAGAAACCATCCGCAAGGCGTCGGCGAGTCTGCGGTGCCGCCTGTCGCGCCTGCCGTCGCGAATGCGTTGTTCGCGTTGACGGGCACGCGCAGCTACGCGTTGCCGCTGAACATGAAGCTGTATCCCGGGGGCGCAACATGCTGAAGCTGAACATCAACGGCAAGACAATGGATGTGTACTCCGATCCCGCGACACCGCTGCTTTGGGTCTTGCGCTGCGAACTGAAAATGACGGGGACGAAGTTCGGCTGCGGTGTCGGGGTATGCGGCGCGTGTACCGTACACGTCGGCAAAGAGGCGAAGACCTCGTGTCAGGAAAAACTCTCGGATATCGGCGCAAACCACGTCACGACGATTGAAGGTCTGCAAGGGACGCAAGCGCGTGCGCTGAAAGAAGCGTGGACGCATGTCGATGTCGTGCAATGCGGCTATTGCCAGAGCGCGCAGTTGATGGCCGCAAGCGCGCTCATACAGCGCAACCCGACGCCGAGCGTGAAGGAAATAAACTGCGCGATGCACGCCATCATTTGTCGTTGCGGCACCTATCCGCGCATCAGGCAGGCGATTCTCGAAGCGACGGGGCAAGCCAAACGAACGTGACGTTACCCCGTCTCGCCTGTCGCAACCGTCTAGTTGTTTCCGTGCGAGTACAGCGTCAGCTTGTTGCTGACCGACGTGACGCCGGGCACGCCTTTGGCCACTTCCGCTGCCTGCGGAATCTGCGATCCATCCGGGACGCTGCCCGAAAGCACTACCGCGCCGCCACGCGCTTTCACGAAGACGTTCGATACGTTGAAGCCCGGTGCCTTCGACAACGCCTTGCGCACATCGCGTCCGAGCTTCTTGTCTGCAGGTGTCGCCTTCTTTGAAGGCGCCGCCGGTGTGGAGGCCATCGACATCGAATCGCTGGCTTGCGCGTACGCGTTCGACGTCAGCGTGACGCAACCGATGACGGCGAGCAGCGTCAGGACATTGCGGATCTTCATGGTTGCTTCTCCTTGTTTGCTTGTGGGACCGCTCAGTAAAGATAAGCCAACAATCCGCTTCCACCAAAGCTGCGTTTGCTTTCTCAGGGAAAACCCGCATCCATCTACTATCTCGAATTTAGATAACGCTTATTCACGCTATTGCGTTGCTCGATAGAGGCGCCGACGGCACACTTTGACCCACATCAAAGACACGCACCACGCATCCTGGAGACACCTATGCGTACTCAAGTCGGCATCATCGGCGCCGGTCCCGCTGGACTGCTTCTTTCCCATCTTCTCCATCTGCAAGGTATCGATTCTGTCGTGCTCGAATCGCGCAGCCGCGAGCAGATCGAATCGACGATACGCGCAGGCGTGCTCGAACAGGGCACGATGGATCTGCTCACCGAAACAGGCGTGGGCGAGCGCATGAAAGCAGAAGGCGCGCTGCATCATGGTTTCGAGCTCGCATTCGAAGGCAAGCGCCGCCGCATCGATCTCACCGATCTCACAGGCAAAGCGATCACGGTGTATGCGCAGCACGAAGTCATCAAGGATCTCGTCGCGGCACGAGTGGCGGCGCAAGGCGCGCTGAAATTCGAAGTGTCGGACGTGTCGCTGCACGATATCGACGGTACGACGCCGACTATCCGGTATCGCCATCAAGGCGAGGCGCACGAACTGCAATGCGATTTCATCATTGGCTGCGACGGCTCTCAGGGCATTTCGCGCAATGCGATTCCCGAAGCACTGCGCCGCGATTATCAGCGTGTCTATCCGTTCGGCTGGTTCGGCATTCTGGTCGAAGCACCGCCTTCATCGGATGAATTGATCTACGCACGCCACGAGCGCGGCTTTGCACTCGTCAGCACCCGTTCGCCGAATGTGCAGCGCATGTATTTTCAATGCGATCCGAAAGATACCGCCGACAACTGGTCCGATGATCGTATCTGGGCTGAGATGCACGCGCGCGTCGACTCTGACGACGGCCACAAGGTTGTAGAAGGCAAGATCTTCCAGAAGAACATTGTGGGCATGCGCAGCTTCGTATCGACGACGATGCAGCACGGTCGTCTTTTCCTTGCCGGCGACGCCGCGCATATCGTGCCTCCGACGGGCGCCAAAGGCCTGAATCTGGCCGTCTCCGACGTGCGCATTCTGTCCGACGCATTGCGCGCGTTCTACAAGGAAGACCGCAACGATTTGCTGAATAGCTATAGCGAAACGGCGCTCAAGCGCATCTGGCGCGCAGAACATTTCTCGTACTGGATGACGCGCATGATGCACCGTCTCGACGATGCGTCGCCGTTCGAACAGCAATTGCAGGTCGCGGAACTCGAGCACGTGACGACCTCGCGCAGCGCGGCGATTTCGATGGCTGAGAACTATGTCGGCGCGGTGCCGGTATAAGCGGCCTGCAATCAGTTCAAGGACAGATCGGTGTGCGCGGCGGCCTGGAATTCTTTCGGCGTCGCGCCCGTCTGCTTGCGAAAATAGCGGCTGAAATACGCCGCGTCCTCGAAACCGAGCGCGTGCGCGATCTGTTTGATCGTCAGGCCCGAATAGACGAGATCGCGCTGTGCTTCGCGTATCAGATGTTCATTCACGAGCGACATCGGCGAATGGCCGAGTTCGTCGCGGCAAATGCGGCTTAGCTGCGCCGTCGTAATGCCGAGCCTTTCCGCGTAGAACTCGACAGTCCGATGCTCGCGGAAATGCGCGGCAACCAGCTCGCGAAAGCGCTTGATCTGCCCGCTTCGACGGTCGGCCACGGCGCTCGTCGCGGGCATCGCCGCGGCATCGCCCAATCTCGACACTTGCACGAAAAGTGCAATCATCAATGACATGCCCGCAGCGATATGACCGCGTGCATTGCCGCGGTATTCCTGTTCGAGCAGCGTGAAGAGCGGCATCAATGTGTCGTCGCCCGCTGACGCCTTCACGGGAATCACGGCAGCGCGCTGAAATACGGGCAGTAGACCCGGCGACACCGCCTTCGAAATCGACTCCAGCGCGCGCTGCGCAGCCGTAATCACCAGCCCGTCGATATCGGGCGAAAACACGAAACCATGCACGGTTTGCGCGGGCAAAACGACGATGCACGGCGGCGCGAGCGCGTGTTTCTCGCTTTCGATCACGACATGCCCGCTGCCGCTGCGAATGTACAGAACCTGTAGCAACGCGTCATGCCGATGCGCGGCGATATGCCAGTCGTTGGGGCGGCTGCGCTCGGCAATCCACTCGAAATTGAAGGCGTCGAACCACGGCGGCCGCGCGGATTCGCCGTACAAATCGTAGTTAGGGATTTTCCTCATGCTTTTTCCTCTGCCGTGTACGGATTGTCCTGCGATGCGTGCTCTTTGTCCAATCTCGGCGAGCGGCGCGTCCCTATACTTTTCTCCATGAACCGAGCGGACCTTTTCGGGGTTCGTCGATAAAGAACAGTACATGGAGGTTGGGATGACTAAACAAAATGGCGGTGCATGGCTCGCTCTGAATGACAAGGTCTGTGTTGTCACGGGCGCAGCGGGCGGTATAGGCAGTGCGATTGCGAAAGTGCTCGGTGAAAGCGGCGCGCGTCTCGCATTGCTGGACCGCGAAGCAGGAAAGTGCGAAGACCTCGCGCAGACACTCGGCGCGAACGGCATCGAAGCGTTTGCGTTTGAGTGCGATATCGGCGATGCGAAAAGCGTTGAAGCGGCAGCGGCAAGCGTCGAAGAAAAACTCGGCGCTGCGGATGTGCTCGTCAACAATGCGGGGCTGTTGCGGCCGGGTGGCATCGAAGACATCGCGCTCGATGCATGGAACGCGATACTGCAAGTCAACCTCACCGGCTACATGCTGTGCTCGCAGGCGTTCGGACGCGCGATGTTGCGCAAAGGCGCGGGCAGCATCGTTCACGTTGCGTCGGTGGCTGCGCATCATCCGCAGACCTGGAGCGGTGCCTATAGCCCCGGCAAGGCAGCCGTTGCGATGCTGTCGAAGCAGATCGCGGCCGAGTGGGGACCGCGTGGCGTGCGCAGCAACGCGGTTTGCCCGGGGATGATCCGTACGCCGTTGTCGGCGTCTTTCTACGCACAAGGCGATGTCGAACAGCGCCGCAGCGCGATGACGGCGAACCGCCGCATCGGCGAGCCGGTCGATATCGCGGAAGTGGTCGCCTTTCTTGCGAGCCCGCGTGCGGGCTATGTGAACGGTACGGAACTCGTCGTCGACGGCGGACTGGAATGCATGCTGATGGATCTGGTGCCGCGACCCGGTTATGACGCAAAGGCCAACCCGGCGCGCTAGAGACAAAAAGACATTCGGCAGGAGACAGTTACCATGAATTCCAACACCCATTCACCTGCGCCGTTGACGTGCGATGTACTCGTCATCGGTTCGGGCGCAGGCGGATTATCGACGGCGATCACGGCGCGCAAGCACGGGCTCGATGTCGTCGTGATCGAAAAGGAAGCGTATTTCGGCGGCACGACTGCGTTCTCGGGCGGCGTGCTGTGGATACCGGGCAACCGGCACGCGCGCGCGAACGGCGTCAACGATACGCGCGAGGCTGCGAAGACGTATATGCGCAACGAAACAGGCGCGTTCTACGACGAAGCGGCCGTGGATGCATTCCTCGACACCGGCCCGCAAATGCTCGATTTCTTCGAGCGCGAAACGGAAGTCAAGTTCGTACCGACGCTTTATCCCGACTATCACCCGGATGCGCAAGGTGGCGTCGATATTGGCCGCTCGGTGGTCGCTGCACCGTTTGACGCGCGAGGACTTGGCGACGATATTGTGCGTCTGCGTCCGCCGCTAAAGACGATCACGTTCATCGGCATGATGTTCAATTCGTCGAATGCAGACCTCAAGCATTTCTTCAATGCGACGCGCTCTATCAAGTCCGCTGCCTATGTGGCGAAGCGCCTGGCGAGCCACCTGAAGGATCTCGCGCTTTACCGGCGCGGCGTGCAAATCACGAGCGGCAATGCGCTTGCGGCGCGGCTCGCGAAAACAGCGCTTTCGTTGGGCATTCCGATTCACACGAATACGGCTGCGCAAGAACTCACGCTCTCGGATAAGCGCGTGACAGGCGCGATCGTCAAAGGTCCGCAAGGCGAGATGCGTATCACCGCGCGGCGTGGTGTCGTGCTTGCATGCGGCGGCTTCTCGCACGATGTCGCGCGCATTGCCAAGGCGTATCCGCATGTGATGCGCGGCGGCGAGCATTGTTCGCCCGTGCCGAAAGGCAACACGGGCGACGGCGCGCGCATGGCCGAAAGCGTCGGCGCTCAGGTACCCATACGTTATCCGCAGCCCGCTGCGTGGATGCCCGTATCGCGCGTGCCGATGCGCGACGGCACGTTCGGTGTGTTTCCGCATCTTCTGGATCGCTACAAGCCAGGCATTATCGGCGTGACGCGCAAGGGCAAGCGCTTTACGAACGAAGCGAACTCGTACCACGACGTTGGCGCGGCGATGATCGAGGCATGTCGCGGCGAGAAAGATACGGCGATGTGGCTGATCTGCGATCACGCGACGATTCGCAAGTATGGGCTTGGATACGCAAAGCCGGCGCCGGTGCCATTGGGGCCGCTGCTGCGCAATGGTTATCTCGTCAAAGGGCGCACGCTTGCTGAACTTGCGCAACGCGCGGGTATCGAGGCCGAGGCGCTCGAAGCCACCGTACGCACTTACAACGAAAGCGCAGCGCGCGGCGAAGACCCCGCGTTTGGGCGCGGTTCGACATCATTCAACCGCTATCTCGCCGATCCCGAATGCAAGCCCAATCCATGCGTCGCGCCGATCGGCAGCGGCCCTTATTACGCGCTCAAAGTCGTGATGGGCGACCTGGGAACCTTCGACGGCATCACCACGGCTGTCACGGGAGAAGTACTGGATGCACGCGGTGCCGTCATCGACGGGCTGTACGCAGTTGGCAACGACCGCGCGAGCGTGATGGGCGGCAATTATCCAGGCGCGGGCATCACGCTCGGCCCGATCATGACCTTCGGCTACATCACGGGACGACGCCTTGCGGGTATTGCGGATAACGCGACGAACGCGCAAACGAAGCGCCAATCCGAAACGGTATAGAGGACAGAACCATGAGTAGCGGCAAACCTTTTATCGACCATCGCATCTATACGATCCGGCCGCGCGGCATGGCGGAATTTATCGAAGTATTCGATCGTCTCGCGATGCCCATTCAATTGAAGTACCTCGGCGCGCCGGTCGGTTTCTATATGAGCGATATCGGCGCGCTCAACCAGGTCGTGCATCTGTGGGGCTACGAGAGCATCGGCGATTATGACCAGCGCCGCACCGCGCGCGACGCGGACCCGGAATGGCCCGCTTATTTGCAGGCATCGGCGCATCTGATCGTCGCGCAGGAAAGCAGGATTATCCGGCGCGTCGAATTCAGAAGCCTTACCGCGTTGCGATAGAAGAAAAAGAACAGGCAGCGACATCACATATATGCGCGAGAAGCATCAGACGCATTCAAGGAGACACGCAATGCAGCAGCCCAAACACACGGTCGATGTGCAGAACTTCATCGACGGCCAACGCTTTTCGCCTTTTCAATGGACGATACTTGTCCTCTGTTTTCTGGTCGTCGCAGCCGATGGCTTCGACACGGCCGCAGTCGGCTTTATCGCGCCTTCGCTGGTGCTGGACTGGGGCGTTTCGCGGGCGGCGCTAGGGCCCGTGATGAGCGCTGCGCTCGTCGGCCTGGGTATTGGCGCATTGGGTGCGGGGCCGCTGGCTGATCGCGTTGGACGCAAAACGGTGCTGGTTTTGTCGGTGTTTTTCTTTGGCCTTTGGAGCCTCGCTGCGGCACGCGCGGATTCGATTGAATCGTTGACGGCGCTGCGCTTCATGACGGGACTCGGACTCGGCGCCGCGATGCCCAATGCGGTCACGTTGATGTCCGAATACGCGCCGGCCCGAATTCGCGCGGTCGCCGTAAATGCAATGTTCTGCGGCTTTTCATGCGGACTTGCGATTGGCGGTATCGCGTCCGCATGGCTCATTCCGCATTTCGGCTGGCATAGCGTGCTGGTTGCAGGCGGTGTTGGGCCGATCGTGTTGACACTTGTGCTCATTCTGCTGCTGCCTGAATCCGCGCAATTCATGGTGACGAGGAAGCGCGGCGATGCGCGTATCGCACGGGTTCTTTCGCGTATCGCAAAGGATGTGCGTCTCGGCGAATGCCGGTTCGTAACGGGTGAGCAGGTCGCGGAGCATCGTGGGTCTGCATTGCGCGTGGTGCTCTCGTCGCGTTTCCGTTTTGACACGCTGATGCTGTGGCTCGCGTATTTCATGGGGCTGTTGATCTATTACCTGCTGACTAACTGGCTGCCCACGCTTTTCAAGGACACTGGGTTCTCGGGGCAAAATGCAGCGTTGATGACTTCGCTGTTTCCGCTTGGTGGTGTGCTCGGTAATCTGAGTGTCGGCTGGTTGATGGATCGGTTCAGGGCGAATCGCGTGATTGCGTGTACGTATGTCATGGCTGCGGTGCTGGTCATGCTCGTCGGGCGCGGCCTTGGGCACCAGGTTTGGCTCGGCACGCTGATCTTTCTGACGGGTACGGTCGTGACGTCCGCTGTGACGTCGATGTCGGCGCTCGCTGCGAGCTTCTATCCGACGCAAGGGCGTGCTACGGGCGTTGCGTGGATGCTTGGTGTGGGGCGTATCGGTGGTGTGGCGGGTGCGCTCGTTGGCGCTGCGTTGATGGGGCTGGGGTGGCAGTTTGGATCGGTGTTCAGTCTGCTTGCGGTTCCTGCGATGATCGCTGCCTTGGGTGTCTTCGCAGTGGCAGGGCGTGTGCGGGCGTCGGGAATCGAAGCGGCCGAATTGACGCCAGCCGTGGAGTGAAGCGGTTTGTCGTTGTGGTTTTTTGTTTGCGGTGGCATTCGCGTTATGCCTTTTTGGCGCGGTCGGTTTGGTTTTTTGGGGTTTGCGCTGGCATCCGCGCTTTGTTAGCGTGCTTCACGCGTCGCCCCTGTGCGGGGCGGCACCTACTTTTCTTTGCCGCCGCAAAGAAAAGTAGGCAAAAGAAAGCGGCTAACACCGCCAGTTCC
>NZ_FNDI01000008.1:177493-346354 GCF_900100565.1 Paraburkholderia steynii
TGAAGCACGAAGGCAAAACGCGGATGCCAGCGCAAAGGCCAAAACACCGAACGGCGACGCATGAAGCACGAAGGCAAATCGCGGATGCCAGCGAAAGAACAAAAACCCAAACACCACCACAACCCGGAACACTCACTCACAGCGAAGCATCGACCCCGATCACCTCCACAGCCTTCCGCCGATAACCCCCCGTAGCAAGCAGCAGACTGCGCGAATACTCACTCTCAACCTGCTGCGCGCGAACGCGCTCGATATCGAGTTCCTCGACAATCTCGCCATTACGCATAATCGCGACACGCGAACACAAGAAACCGACCACGGCGAGATTGTGACTAACAAGAATCATCGTCAGATTACGCTCTTGATGCAGGCGCTTGAGCAGATTCAATATTTCAGCCTGCACGGAAACATCGAGCGCCGAGGTCGGCTCGTCGAGCAACAGCACACGCGGCTCCACGATCAATGCACGCGCAATCGCAACCCGTTGCCTTTGCCCACCCGACAACTGATGCGGATAGCGAAACCGAAACGACGCATTCAGCCCGACTTCGCGCAGCGCATTGACGATGCGTTCTTCATGCCGATCGATTCCATTGATGCGCAACGGCTCGCGCAATGTCTGATCGACGGTGAAGCGCGGATGCAGCGAGCCATATGGGTCCTGAAACACCATTTGCACATCGCGCTTTTGCGCCGCTTGCTCGTGCTGCGCGATGCGCATCGTGCCTAGCGCAATTGGCGTAAGCCCACTCAACGCTCGCAAGATCGTCGATTTGCCGGAACCCGACTCGCCGACAAGGCCGAACACTTCGCCCTGCGCGACATGAAAGCTCACATTGCGCACCGCGTCGACGGCGCCTGCGGCCGTCTTGAAGCGCACGGTCACTGCATCGACCTCGATCATGCGGATGCTCCTTGCACATCGTTGAGCCATGCGGGATCGCGCGAGAGAACGGGCAACTCGGCAGGCGGATTGGCAAGCGGCGGATTCGCCGCCAACAAGCCGCGCGTATACGGATGCTGTGCATGAACAAGATCGCGCGCCGCGCAGGTTTCGACGACGCGCCCCGCATACATCACCACGACGCGGTCGCAGAACGACATCACGAGCGGCAGATCGTGGCTGATGAAGATGAGGCCAGTATCATGTTTCGCGATCATCTCGTCGAGCACGGCGAGTACCTGCATCGATACCAGCACGTCGAGCGCGCTGGTCGGTTCGTCGGCGATCAACAGGCGTGGCCCCGTCGATACCATCATCGCGATCATCACGCGCTGCCCCATGCCACCCGAGAGCTCATGTGGATACGAATCCACCACGCGCTCCGGGTTGCGGATATGCACGGCCTCGAGCGCGGCAATGATCTTCTCGCGCATCGCCCGCCGTCCAAGCTTCGGCTCGTGCAGCGCGAACGCTTCGCGCATCTGCTGCGCGACGGTCATCACCGGGTTCAGCGAGTATTTCGGGTCTTGCAGGATCATGCCCATCTGCTGGCCGCACAACTTCCGGCGCTTGTCAGCGCGCATATCGAGCAGATCGTTTCCGTCGAAGCGCATCGTCTTCGCCGTGCAATGCGCAGCGGGCGGCAACAATCCCAGCAGCGCGCGACCCGTCAATGACTTGCCCGATCCCGACTCGCCGACAATGCCAAGCCGCTCGCCCTTGTTCAGCGTCAGCGATAGACCACGCACCGCTTCGTTCATCGTGCCGTCGTGCGTGCGGAACGCGATGCGCAGATCGTCGATTTCGCACAATGCGGGTGTCGTGTCGTGTGTGCTCATGTCAGTCTCCATGACGCGGATCGAAGACATCGCGCAATCCGTCGCCGAGCAGATTGAACGCGAGGCTCACGAGCAGAATCGCGAAGCCCGGAAGGGTGGCGACCCACCACGAATCGAGCAGTACGTTGCGGCCCGATGCGACCATGAAGCCCCATTCGGGACTCGGCGGCTGTGCGCCGAGTCCGAGAAAGCCGAGTCCTGCGACGGTCAGAATGATGCCCGCCATATCGAGCGTCGCGCGCACGATCACTGACGACGAACAAAGTGGCACGATATAGCGCAGCAGAATGCGCAGGTTAGACGCGCCTTGCAGCCGCGCAACGTGAATGAAGTCGGTCTGCACGAGCCGCAAGGTTTCGGCGCGCGCGAGCCGCGCGTACGCGGGCCATGCGGTAATCGAAATGGCGATCACGGCATTGAACACACCCGGCCCCAAGGCAGCCGCGAACGCGAGCGCAAGCACGATCTTCGGGAACGCGAGCGCGATGTCGGTCACGCGCATCAGCACGTTGTCGACCCAGCCGCCGAAGAAGCCCGCCGTCGTCCCAATCAGGAGACCGATGGGCACGACGACCACCACGACGAGTATCGCGATAGAGAGCGTGAGCCGCGACCCGTAAATGATGCGCGAGAGAATATCGCGGCCGAGCTGATCGGTGCCGAGCCAGTGAGACGCTGAGCCGGGCGGCAACAGCCGGTCGGACAGCACCTGTATCAATGGATCGTGCGGCGCGATCCACGGCCCGATGATCGCGACGATCACGAGCAGCACGAGGATCGAGAAGCCGAACACCGACAACGGATTGCCCCTGAAGCGCCGCCAGCGCCGGTATGCGAGACCGAGCGCGGCTTGCCGGCGCGATGCGGGCGTGTCCGTCAGCAGCCATTCCTTCCAGGTCGGACGGGGCGCGTTCATCGGCCAGTCCGATGGTGAACGGTCAACAGGAGGTCGCACGTCGAAAGTCTCCGTTGCATCAGCGGGCGCGCGGATCGAACACGCGATAGAGCGCGTCGGTCAGCAGATTCAACGCGATGAAGGTAATGCCGATCACGAGCGTGCTGCCAAGCACGGCATTCATGTCGGCGTTGAGCAAGGCGCCCGTCAGATATGAGCCAATACCCGGCCACGCAAAGACGATCTCCGTCAACACCGAGCCTTCGAGCAGAAAGCTGTACGAGAGCGCGATCACCGTGAGCAGCGGCACCGCGATATTGCCGAACGCATGCACCCAGATCACGCGCCGCTCGGACAGACCTTTGGCGCGTGCCGTGGTGATGTACTCCTGATTCAACTGGTCGAGCATGAACGAGCGCGTCATCCGGCTCAGATACGCGACCGAGTAGTAGCCAAGTATCGCGGCAGGCAAGGCGATATGCGACAGCGCATTGAAGAACACATCCCATTCGCCCGCGATCAGTGAGTCGATCAGCAGGCTGCCCGTGCGCGTATCCACCATGCCGTCGAACACTGGGTCGAGCCTGCCCGGTCCAGACACCCAATGCAGCTTCGCATAGAACAGCAACAGTCCCATCAGGCCGAGCCAGAACACCGGCACCGAACTGCCGATCAAGCCTATGAAACGCGCCACGTGGTCGATCCAGCGGTTGTGCCGGACGGCCGCAATCACTCCGAGTGGCACGCCGACCAGCACGCCGATGATCGTCGACAGTGTCGCGAGTTCGAGTGTCGCGGGGAACACGCGCTTGATGTCGTCGATCACCGGGTTGGCCGTCAACAGCGATACGCCGAGATCGCCGTGCAGCACCGCGCTCACATAGATGAAGAACTGCTCGGCCAGCGGCTTGTCGAGACCGAGCTGGATGCGCGCGGCCGCGTAGGCACTCGCCGACGCGCGGTCGCCAAGTATCGCGAGCACGGGGTCGATCGGCACCTTGCGGCCGATCACGAAGGTCACGGCCAGTAGGCCCGTGAACGTGATGGCGAGCGTGAGCACCCAGCGCAGCACGCGCAACGTCCAGCGCAAGCCCGCGCTGCGCGCGGACGCAGCGCGGATCTGGTCGATGGGAGTGAGCGGTGTCGACATATCTGCCGCGTGCCTATTGCTTCTTCACGTGCAGATACGACACGAGATCGTTGATCGGGCCGACTTCGAGGCCCGTCACGCCCGGACGCATCGCCACTTGCGACACCTGCTGGAACATGATGACGAACGGCGACTTCGCGAGCATTTCCTTCTGCATCGTTTGATAGAGCTGCGCGCGTTTGGCCGTCGACGATTCGGCGAGTGCCGCGTTGGTCTCTTTTGTCAGATCGGGAATGTCCCACGAATTACGCCACGCAAGCATCTTGTACGAAGACTTGTCGGAGTTGTCGGGATTCCACGCATAGCCCTGCGCATTGCTGTGCGGGTCGATGTAGTCCGCCGACCATTCGCCGATATAAATATCGTGCTGGCGCGCGCGGTACTTTGCGAGCGTCTGCTTGTTGTCGCCCGGAATGATCTCGACCTTGATGCCGCCTTGCGCGAGATTGGCCTGCACGGCCTGCGCGATTTCGTTGTACGGATACGCGCTGCGCACGTCCATCGTCACGTTAAAGCCATTCGGCAAACCCGCTTTCGCAAGCAGCGCCTTCGCTTTGGCCACATCCTGATGATACGGATTGCTGTTCAGCGCACCGAGAAAGCCTTCCGGCAGGAACGTTTGATGAACCTTGAAAGTGTTCTTCGTCACGTTCTTCTGGATGCCGTCGTAATCGATCAGCCATTTCATGGCTTCCTGCACTTCGGGCTTCGCGAGATTCGGGTTCTTCACATTGAGGCCGAGATAGAGCAGCGTGGCCTGCGGCACCGACGTCACGGTCACCTTGTTGCCCTTGGTGAGCGTGGCGAGATCGTCGGGGCTGAGATTGCGCGCGACGTCCGCGTCGCCGTTTTCGAGCAGCAGGCGCTGGCTCGATGCCTCCGGCACGTGACGCATCACGATGCGTTTCATTGCCAGCGGCATACGGTAGCCGTCGTACTTCTGCAGGATGATGCTGTCGTTTGCCGTCCATTTGACGAGCTTGTACGCGCCGGAGCCTGCCTCGTTCGTGCGCAGCCATTCGTTGCCGAAATCATTGCCCTTCTGGTGCGACAGCAGCAGCTTCTTGTCGAGCACGGATGCAGGCCACGCGCCCAGCACGTTGAGCACGAACGTGGGCGCGTATTTCTGGTCGGTCATGATGCTGACGGTCGAGTCGTCGACCTTCTTGACGTTTTGCAGCGCGTTGTCCTTCGTCAGGCCAATGCCTTGCAGCACGGCGGCCGCGCCCTTGTCGAGCAGCACGCAGCGCTGGATCGACCATGCGACGTCGTCGGCCGTGAGCGGGTTGCCCGAATGGAACTTGAGATCCGGCCGAATCTTGAACGTGAACGTCAAGCCGTCCGGGCTGACCGACCACGACTGCGCGACGTCGCCGTTGAATTTCGACGGGTCTTTCAGATCAACGCGCACGAGGCGGTCGTACGTGTTCGCGACATATTCCTCGGGCACCAGCTCATACACTTCGCCCGGATCGAGCGTCGAGAATTCGTCGAGCGTGGTGGCGATCACCAGCATGTCTTTCGGCGTGGCCGCCAATGCGGTGCTTGTTGTCGTCATCGTAAGCGTCAGTGCCGAAACGACGGCCACTGCCGCTAGCGCATTGCGCAGAACCAGATTCATACTCGCTCCGTATCGAGAGGGAACATGCGTGGGAAGGCTGCAAAAAGAACGTGGATTACATCAGCTTCAACGGACCGCTTTCGCTGTTGTCGATGATGGGCAGCGCGCGCGAGCCGGGTATTTCGTAATGCCACCACTCGCTGGCAATATGCGTGAAGCCGGCCGCGTGCATGATGCCGAGCAGCAGCAAGCGGTTGCGCTGCACATGCTGCGGCAGCCCTTTGTGAAAATGCTCGGACTCCTTGACCATCGCGTCGAAGCCCGTGCCCATGTCGAGCGCTTCGCCGTGGCTGTCGATCAAGGTCAGATCGAGCGCCGTGCCGCGGCTATGATTCGAGCCGCGTCCGAGTTCCGCGATATAAGTCGGATCGGGCAAGAAGTCCCACAGAACCTGTTGCGCCTGCGGCGGACGGTACGCATCGAAAATGCGCAGCTTCATGCCGATGCTGGCCGCGAGCTCAACCGCCTTGCGCAATCTCGCTTCGGCGGGCGCGAGCAACAGGCAGTGCGCTTCCTTGTAAATCGGCTTGCCGGTGAAGTTGTTGGCGGTCGCATAGGCGAGGTCGAGTTCGACGCCATGCGTTTCGGGAGTGACATGTATGAGTTGTGGGGTATCGGTCATGGGAATCAGAGGTCGAATTGATCGAGTTCGCGCTGCAACTCGCGGTTGCGCGCAACACGTTGGTCGATAGCCGGACCCAATCGTTCAACGATCGACGTCAATAGCAGATTGAACAGGCACGTAAGCGGCGCAAGCGAATCCCAGAACTGGCCAACGTCCGTCTTCACCTGAATCAGGTCGCTGGGAAACTCGCGTGCCCACGGGCAATAGAGATCGGTGACGAGTGCAAACGGCAATTCGCGCCGCGTCGCCGCTTCGCAATAGCGCCGCGCGATGCGCGAATAGGCGCGCGTGTCGGTGACGATCAGATATGGCGACGCGAACTCCGAATTGAGCGAGTCGACGTACGAGCCGGACATGCCGTCCGAATAGAACACGCGCGGGCGCAGGTACTCCAGGTAGCTGTAGAACGCGTTGGAAATGCCGCGCGTGGATTGGATGCCGAGGATGAAGACAGCATCCGCTTCGGCAATGCGCTGCGCGATGCGCGCGAACGTCTCGCCCTGCGCCAGTTGATACACGTAGCGAATAGCATCGACTTCGAGATCGAGAGAGCGCGCGGTGGTGGCATCGCCCGCGTCGCCCGTATCGATGCCGTCCGCGCCGCTGTCGTTGCTGTCGTCGCGTTCGCTGCGGTAAGCGTCGAGCCGGTCGGTGATGAACCACGGGCGCGATTGCGCGCCGCGCAACTCGCGCTTCAGGTCGTCGAGATTGCGATAGCCGACGCTGCGCAGAAAGCGCCCCACCGATATCCCGCTCGTGCCCGTCTGATGCGCGATCTGGTCCGCCGTTTCCAGGCCGAGGCGTTCCAGATTCGCCAGCATGTAGCTGGCGATGCGCTTGGCCGTGGGCGTCAGCGTCGCGAAGCTTGCTTCGACTGTGTGGGCGAATGCGGTGGACATCGAGTGTCGTTCGGCGTGTTCTTCGTTAGTTATCTGTCATAGTCCGGCAATCTGGTACGTATATGACAGGGACAATAAAGCGAGCGCTAACTTAAAATTTTTATCGGATCTCGCAAACTCATAGCACTTTGACCAGACGTGCATTGAACGTCATTCATCCGTCATCCGCTTCCGGCAGCGCATCTTGCATGCGCTGCATGCCTTGCAATTCAAGGCTCGCCCCTTCTCTGCTCGCTTGTTCGAATGGCGCTAAGATCGCTCCCGCAGCAACCGGTCCGCGCGTGGTGAACACTGCGCGGACTGACATGACGACGGCATGACCGTCCCCGATTTCGCCTCCAGAGACAGCGGTTGCCGATCTGCCATGGCGACCGCAGTCGCTGGAAATCCCACAGTACGATCCGGTGGCGTGTCCCCGGAGCTTCCTATAAGTGTTGGAGGGCTAGACGTGAACAAGCTGACGACTGCTTTTGGCGCACCCGTTGTAGACAATCAGAACACCCAGACGGCGGGCCCGCGCGGCCCAGCATTGCTGCAGGACGTGTGGTTCCTCGAGAAGCTCGCGCACTTCGACCGCGAGGTGATTCCCGAGCGCCGCATGCATGCGAAAGGCTCGGGCGCATTCGGCACGTTCACCGTCACGCATGACATTTCGAAGTACACGCGCGCCAAGATCTTTTCGCAGATCGGCAAGAAGACGGAGCTGTTCGCGCGCTTCTCGACGGTAGCGGGCGAGCGCGGCGCAGCCGATGCCGAGCGCGATATCCGCGGCTTCGCCGTGAAGTTCTATACGGACGAAGGAAACTGGGACCTCGTCGGCAACAACACGCCCGTGTTCTTCCTGCGCGACCCGCTGAAATTTCCGGATCTGAACCACGCGATCAAACGCGACCCGCGCTCGGGCCTGCGCAGCGCCGAAAGCAACTGGGACTTCTGGACGCAACTGCCCGAAGCGCTGCATCAGATCACGATCGTGATGAGCGATCGCGGCATTCCGAAGTCGTTCCGTCATATGCACGGGTTCGGCAGCCATACGTTCAGCTTCATCAACGCCGACAAGGAACGCTTCTGGGTGAAGTTCCATCTGCACACGCAGCAGGGCATCCAGAACCTGTCGGATGCCGAAGCCACGGCGCTCGTCGGCGCGGACCGCGAGAGCTCGCATCGCGACCTGTACGAATCGATCGAAGCCAACGAATTCCCGAAGTGGACGATGTTCGTCCAGGTCATGCCGGAAGCGGATGCATCGAAGACCTCGTACAACCCGTTCGATCTGACCAAGATCTGGCCGAAGAAGGATTACCCGCTGATCGAAGTCGGCGTGATGGAACTGAACCGCAACGCGGACAACCACTTCGCCGACGTCGAGCAGTCTGCGTTCAATCCCGCCAACGTGGTGCCGGGCATCAGTTTCTCGCCGGACAAGATGCTGCAAGGCCGTCTGTTCTCGTACGGCGACGCGCAACGCTATCGCCTGGGCGTGAATCACAGCCTGATTCCCGTGAATGCGCCGCGGTGCCCGGTGCATAGCTATCACCGCGACGGCTCGATGCGCGTCGACGGCAACATGGGCGGCGCGACGCCATATAACCCGAACACGCGCGGCGAATGGCTCGATCAGCCGGACTTCAGCGAGCCGCCGCTGTCGATCGAAGGGGCCGCCGACCACTGGAACCACCGCACCGACGACGACTACTTCTCGCAGCCGGGCAATCTGTTCCGCCTGATGTCGCCGGAGCAGCAGCAGGCGTTGTTCGACAACACGGCGCGCGCGTTGGCGGGCGTGTCGGAGCCGATCCGGAAGCTGCACGTCGAGCATTGCACGAAGGCCGATCCCGCCTATGGACAAGGCGTGGCGGCTGCGCTTGAATCGGCGGGCAAGGCGCTGTGAGATGCGCATTGCATAGCATCTGACGGCTGTTGCCGCTCGCGCTGAGACTGCCCCGAAGGTCGAACGGCCTTCGGGGTTTTTATTTCGACTGCGCGAGAGAATCTGACGGGGACGCTTCCTGTAAGGCAGATTTCCATTCGATCGCGCACTGGTCCACGAACCACGCAATGCGCGACTGACAGAACTCGAGATAGGTCCGCACGATCGCGGAAGGATGCCGATGCGACGGATACAGCAGATTGACCTGCTGATCCGGCAACGGATACGAGGGCAGCAGCGGGACGAGCCGTCCTTGCCGGATCGGTTCGGCGGCGAGAAAGGGCGGAATCTCGGTGACGAACTCGCCGTTCAGCGCGCGATAACGAAGCTGCGCGTAGTCGTTGGTGGTCAGCACGATGTGCGGTTCGACCGTCGTCTTGCCGATCTGCCATGTGCTGCTGTCATTGGGCGCGCGGTTCCAGAGCGCGCAGGGCAGACGGGTGAGCGCGGACGGTTCGTGCGGCATGCCGAAACGCTCGATCAGTTGCGGACTCGCAACCAGCACGTGACGATACGACAGCATGCGTCGCGCAACCATTGCTTCATGCGCAATTGCGCCGACGCGCAACGCCACGTCGATGCCTTCCTCGATCAGATCGACGCGCCGTTCGGTCGTGTACACATGCACGCGGATGTCAGGGTAGCGGCGCTGAAAGTCGTGCAGGAGATCCCACCAGATATCGAACGCGGGCGGTAGCGACAGGCGCAGCCGCCCTTTGAGCATGGCCTGATCGGAGACGACGGCTTCCTCGCCGTCTTTCAGGATCTCGACGCCGAGACTTGCGTGCTGGTAGAGCCGCGCGCCGGCATCGGTGAGACGGGTGCCGCGCGCCGAACGCTCCAGCAGTTGCACGTTCAGTTCTTTTTCCAGCGCGCGAATGCGCCGGCTGATGGTGGCGAGCGGCACGTCCATCCGGCTGGCCGCGTTCATGAGACTGCCAGTCTGGACGACGCTGACAAAGATGCGGACGTCATTGAGATCCACCGCGTTTTACCCGGAAGAGACGATGTGATCGCGATCTTAGTGCATAGGCTTCGTGCTGGGGAAGAGGCGGCGCCCGCCAGGTGTTCAGCTTTTCAGTTCAGCGAAGCGACGAAAATCCGCGCGACCTCTTCCAGGCCACGGCGGTCTTCGTCGTCGAAGCGCGCCAGCACGGGGCTGTCGATATCGAGCACGCCGACCAGTTCGCCGTTCGCCTTTTGCAGCGGAATCACGATCTCCGAGCGCGACGCCGAATCGCACGCGATATGCCCCGGAAACGCATCGACATCCGGCACGACCTGCGTCTCACGCGTTTCGGCTGCGCGGCCGCATACGCCACGGCCCATGGGAATACGCACGCAGGCGGGTTTGCCCTGAAACGGACCGACGACCAGTTCGCCTTCGATCGCGAAATAGAAACCGGCCCAGTTCAGTTCCGGCAGGGTGTTGAAGAGCAGTGCCGACAGATTGGCGGCATTGGCGATCTGATTTGCCTCGCCTTCGAGCAGCGAGCGCGCCTGCGACGCCAGTTCCTGATAGAACTCGGCCTTGGGCAGCGCGGTATTGATGGTGGCTTCGAACATCGGATGCACTCGTGTTGGCTTCAGGAAGCCATGATTTTCGCATCAAAGCGCGAAACGCGACGGCGGGCTGCTTTTATGCATGCGCTTTCATCGATCGCGGTCAGAATACAGTGGCCGGATCACCGAAAGTCGTAGCAGTCGTATTGGCAACATGAGCGGCCCCGCGTGGGCCAAAAGGACCGCTGATGCGTACACCGTCGTTCAACTTCATGCCCGCGATGGGGTCGTGACACTTTCCCGCTGATAGTCAGACGCCGATGAACTGAGCGAATTCGTCCAGCGGCGTGCGCTGCGAGCGCCACTGGTTGATCGCGGCATCCGTATCTTCGTAGCCGATCGCCATGCCGCTGAACAGCATGCGGTCGGCGGGCAAGTCGAGAAACGCGCCGATCGTCTGCGGGTACTGCGCCCAGCATTCCTGCGGGCAGCTATGCAGCCCTTCTTCGCGCAACAGCAGCATGACCGTTTGCATGAACATGCCGAGATCGGCCCATTGCGGTGGGCCCATGCGCCGGTCGACGGTGCAAAAGAGCGCGAGCGGCGCATCGAAGAACGTGAAGTTGCGCGCGAACTGCGCGAGGCGGGCGGGCCGGTTTTCACGCGCCACGCCGATGCTGCGGTAAAGGTCTTCGCCTACCTGAAAGCGCCGCTCGCGATACGGCGAGTGAAGGCCAGGCGGATAAACGTCGTACTCCATCTCTTCGCCGCCCGGCGCATCCGCGACGCGTTCGCGCATGATGTGCTTGAGGCGCGCGAGCGCGTCGCCGCCTACCACGTGGATATGCCAGGGCTGCAGATTGCCGCCCGACGGCGAGCGCGCGGCGGTGGCGAGCACACGGCGGATTGCGTCGGGTGGAACGGGCGTCGAAAGAAACTGGCGGACGGATTTGCGGCTGGTGACGGCTTCGCTGACGTTCACGCGGTGCTCCTCGAAGGCATTGCGTTGTGCTCGTGCGGGGTGTCGCAGATCGACACAGGCCGATGATACAGGCGGCGGCCATGTGGCCACGTGCCTGTCGAGCTAAAGCTTCTGTAAGACTTTGCCGTTAATGCGGGCGAATCAGAACGACCACATAAAACGGGGAGCCGCATTTGAACACGATGAAGCTGGCCACATCTTTCGCGGCGGTTGCCGCATTCGCGACGTTAGCCGGTTGCGTCACCAGCGAGCAGCAGATCTCCGCGGCGCCCGCGCGGCCGAGGCCGCAGCCCGCTGTCGTTGCCGTGCAGGCACCGCCGCCACCGCCGCCTGCTGTTGTGGTGCGCGCGCCTGCGCAGCCTGTTTATGTGTCTGCGCCGAGCGATGTCTATATTGCGGGCGTTATCGATCGCGACGTGGTGTTCGTCGGTGGCAGCACGTATTTGTGGGTGGTCGGCCCGGATGGCAAGCGTCATCGGCATTTCTATGCGCGTGGCGACCGCCGCGCCGAAGTGTTCCGCCGACGCGAGCATTTGCGCGTTGAGATGGCGCATCGTGGTGGGCGTCCGCCCGTGCATGCGGCGTTGCCGCCGCGTCGGGACGAGCATCGTGCGCATTCGCATGGCGAGCGTTCCGCGTATGTGCGTGATCCGCATCGGTCGGATCGTCATGATGGTGCGCCTGTGAGGCACGCGGAGCATCGTCCGCAGGCGGGGTCGGCACGGGTGGCCGGGCAGAGTGGGCATGACGTGGGCCCGCGCGATCACAAACGTCCGCCGCATGTCGATGAGGCGCAGCAGCCGTTGCATCGGCAGGGGCATGCAGGCTGAGCGCCTGGCGCGGCTGGTTTGGTTTTTTAGGGTTCGCGCTGGCATCCGCGTCACGGCGTTTGATGTTTTGGCCTCTGCGCTGGCATCCGCGTTTTGTTAGCTTGCTTCAAGCGTCGCCCCTGTGCGGGGCGGCACCTACTTTTCTTTGCCGCCGCAAAGAAAAGTAGGCAAAAGAAAGCGGCTAACACCGCCAACATTTCTTCCTGCCTGAGGGCCCCCGAAGGTTCTTACGCTTGACACGGCAACCACGTGACTCATGCTTGTTGCCAACGCTTCGAATGAGCGCCTCACCCGCTTCTGGCACCCACGTTGCCGCTCGCCGTGCCAGATATTCCACGGCCGCCCAGGTGGCAAACTGTGTGTAGGCCGTAACACCTCAGCCGCCTCACTTCGGACCGATAGCGCACGTGTCCCACCATGTAAGAGTAAGAGCGCTAACGTGTACGTCGCGACAACCTACACACAGTTTGCCACCTGGGCGGCAGATACCATTCGCTGCCGCTTGCCCTTGTTCGGGTGTTTGAAGTGGGTGAGGCATTCATTCAAAGCGTTGGCAACGAGCACCAGCCTGGGCACTACCGTGTGAAGCGTGGGGACGTTGGGGGCCCGTGGATAAGAACAAGGGCTGGCGGTGTTAGCCGCTTTCTTTTGCCTACTTTTCTTTGCGGCGGCAAAGAAAAGTAGGTGCCGCCCCGCACAGGGGCGACGCGTGAAGCAAGCTAACAAAACGCGGATGCCAGCGCAGAGGCAAAACACCGTGACGCGGATGCCAGCGCAAAGGCCAAAACATCAAACACCGTGACGCGGATGCCACCGCAAACCCGAACCGCCCACATAAACACAAACCACAACCCCCATTTAGAACCTTTCACAACATCGTGCTCGCAGTGCCCGCGGCGCTGAAGTCATTTCCCCGATCCATACGCACGCACAAAAAACGCAATCGTAATGCCAGCCGTAACGAGCAATGTGCCATAACGTATAACTGGCGCGGACGCGCGGCGGCCGACCAACGCGCCTCCATACCCCCCGATCAACGCCCCGATCAGCATAACGATCGTCTCCGGCCAATGCACCGCCCGCGCGACGATAAAAGTAACGACGGCCATCGTATTGGCCGCACTCACCAGCAGCGTGCGCGGCGCGTTGAGCAACTTCAACTCGCGACTATCGAGCAGTCCCCACACGGCCATCATCATGATTCCGACGGCGCCGCCGAAATAACCGCCATACACACCCAGCGCGAACTGCACCACGAGCACGGCCGCTCGCCCGATGTGCCAGCGCGCGCGCATCCATTCGCCGAAGCGCCGGCCAAACGCAAGCGCGACGGTCGCGACGAGCAACAACCAAGGCACGACGATATCGAAGGTCTTCGACGGCGTGAGCAGCAACATCAACGCGCCGCAGATCCCGCCGATGAGCGTCGTGATCAGCAGCGCCCGCAACGACACGGCGCCGATCGGCCCGAGCCCGTCGCGATACGCCCACGCGCTCGCGAGCCCGCCGGGATACAGCGCGACCGTGCTCGATGCGTTCGCCTGAACCGAAGGCACGCCGGCCGCGATCAGCGCCGGCAGCGTGACGAAAGAGCCGCCGCCCGCCAGCGCATTCATGCCGCCCGCGACCAGCCCGGCGCCCGCTACGAGGAATAGATTGTTCATCCGACGGATCATAGCGGCGCGCGCTTCGCGGATACAATCGGGATTCTCCGATGCCAGAGTTCGCCTTAGACGAAGATGACGACCACGTCGCGTTTCGACCTCACCGACCTGCGGCTATTCCTGATGGTCGTCGAGCATGGCAGCCTCACGCGCGGCGCTCAGGCGATGCACCTCGCACTCGCTTCCGCGAGCGAGCGCATCTCCGGCATGGAATCCGCGCTGGGCGCGCCGCTGCTCGAACGCACGCGGCGCGGCGTGCGCGCGACGCCCGCCGGCGAGGCGCTCGTGCGTCACGCGCGGCTGATCGTCGGGCAGATCGAGCAGATGCGCGGCGAACTGCGCAACTACGCAAAGGGCCTCAAGGGCCGCGTGCATCTGATGTCGAACACGGCAGCGCTCGCGTCGTTCCTGCCCGAGCAGCTTTGCTGCTTCCTCACCGCACACCCCGATCTATCCGTCGATATCGACGAGCGTCCGAGCGCGGACATCGTGCGGGCCGTCGCTGAAGGGCGGGCGGATCTCGGCATCGTCGCGGATAGCGCCGATCTTGCTGCGCTGCAGACGCATGTGATTGCCGACGATCAACTGGTGGTGGCCGTGAGCCGCACGCATCGCGTGGCGAACGACGAACGGGTTGCGTTTGCCGATATCGTCGATGAGGCGTTCGTGGGTTTGTCCGATGCGGCGCTGGAGCGTCATCTGGCGGATCACGCGTCGCGGCTCGGACGACAGATCCAGTCCCGCGTGCGCTTGCGCAACGTCGCCGATCTGGGTCGGCTGATCACGGCGGGCGTGGGCATCGCGATTTTGCCTGCGGCCTGCACGCAGTCGCTGGGCGATGCGGATATCGTCGTGTTGCCGTTGTCGGAGGCGTGGACGACGCGGCGTCTGCATCTGTGCGCGCGGGATTTTTCCGCGCTCACGCCGCACGCGCATGCGCTCGCGCAGCAGTTGATGACGCTCGGGGGGTGAGGTCAGGGAAGCGTGTCCGCGGATACCTTCACGACCGGCTGCGCGTTGCTGCCCAACACCGCACTAAACCGCCGCATATGCAGCGCCACCCGGCGCGCATACCCTTTCCCGCCGCCGCTATAGCGCCACAGCGCGGCATCGATATCGCCGCCGGCAGCATCGAGATAACCGCGCAGAATCGACGAGCCGATGCGCACGTTGATGGCGGGATCATCGAGTTCCTTCACGTTGGAGAACGCGCGCGGATGCGCGGCGGGCAACACCTGCATCAACCCGCGCGCACCGAGCGTGCTCACGGCGCGCGGATCGAAGCCCGATTCGACGGCCATCACCGACAGCAGCAGCACGGGCGACATCGAATAGCGGTTGGCTTCAGTAAGTACGGCTTGTGCGATCGTCAGCGCATCGGCGGCTGAGACGCGGAATTGCGCGCGCAAGGTCGCGACGATGTCGGCGGGAGAGGGAAGAACGGGCGTGTCGGCGGCCTGAGGTGCGAGAGGCGCTGGCGTTGCTTGAGATACCTGAGGCGCGGTTTCCGCTTGCGCATGGCCGAACGGCAGCGCGGCGCATAACGCGAGGCTCGCCGCCATCAATGCGAGCCTGATAAGCGTGTACCTCCACCGTCCTTTGGCTAGATTGTGTTGTTCCTGCATATCGTCTGGTACGAGCCCGGATGCAAGCACTCTACGGACATCGCCGTCGAGATTTTCAAAAGAAACGCACGGTGCGCGTAAAGACCGCGTAAAGACAGCGCCGTCGCGCAGACTCCGCTATAGCTGCGATTCGATCGGCAAAATGCTCAGAAACCAGATACCCGCCTTGCGCATCGCCGATACGTCCGGCTCGCTATCGAGTACCTTGACGGTGCCGTCGGGCGCCGTGTCGATCCAGACGATACTGCTCGTGCCGTTCGCATTCGCGCGCAATTCGAGCCGCCATGCGATGCGATCGAGGTTCGGCTCGAGCGTATCGACAACCTGCGCGGCGGCTGGCGCGCTCTCGCAATACACGCCGATCTCCGTGTTGAGTTCGACCGAACGCGGATCGAGATTCATCGAGCCGATAAAGATGCTGTTGCGGTCGAACACATAAGTCTTCGCATGCAGCGATGCCTTCGACGAGCCGAACAGATGCTTCTTGTCTTCCGTCTTGTCCGCCGCTTTGTCCCCCGTCTTGTCTTCCGCGACGGGCTTCAGTTCGTAGAGATGCACGCCTGCTTCGAGCAGCGCCTTGCGGTAGCGCTGATAGCCGGCATGAACGGCGGCGACGTCGGTGGCGGCAAGCGAGTTGGTGAGCACGGTGACGCGCACCTGCTTTTGCGTGAGTCCCGAGAGCCACGCGACGCCTTCTTTTCCGGGCACGAAATACGGCGAGACGACGAGCATCTGCTGCGTCGGCTGCAATTCGAGTGCCTTGAACTGCGTCATCAGTTGGCCTTGCGAGTCGCCCGGCGCGCGCGTGATTTTCGCGGGATCGTCGTAGAGCAAAGTGGCTTTGCCCCATGAAAACACGGCATCCTGCGAATGGATGACCTGCGTGAGCCGTGCGCGCGCGTTCACGACGTACGGGTTGTTTTCCTCAGAGGCCAAGTACGCGTCGAGCTGTTTGCGTACGTCGGCGAGCGCCGCAGGGTCCGCCTTGCGGCCCATCAGCCCGTCGATCGGATACGCGGCCTCGGAGTTCCAGAAAAGATCGAATGCCGACGACACCTCGTGTACGACAGGCCCATGCACGAGCACGTCGAGATCGCCGAACGCGACGTCGGTCGAAGCGCCGAAGTATTCGTCGCCGATATTGCGCCCGCCGAGTATCGCGCCCTGGTTGTCCGCGATCATCGACTTGTTGTGCATGCGCCGGTTCACGCGAAAGAACTCGGCGGCCATGCCGAGCTTCTTGAAGCTGCGGTTGGCGACGGGGTTAAAGAGGCGAATCTGCACGTTCGGATGCGAGTCGAGCGCGAGCAGCAGATTGTCGTCGGCATTGGTGCCGAGATCGTCGAGCAGAATCCGCACGCGCACGCCGCGATCAGCCGCGCGCATCACGGCAGACGCCAGTCCGCGGCCCGTCAGATCGTCGTGCCAGATGTAGTACTGCAAGTCGAGGGTGCGGTCTGCCGCTTCCGCGAGCACTAGGCGCGCGACGAGCGCATCGACGGCGTCGGGCAGCAGGTGAAACGCGGTTTCGTCGGGATGCCGTTGTTCCTGCGGCGTGAACGCGATGGCGAGCCGCGTGTTCTGCGTGTCGGTGACGGCGTGCGTCTGGATGCGGTCTGCCTGCGGCGGCAGACTCGCGCACGAAGTCAGCAGGGCGACGGTGAAAGCCGCGAGAAGACTTCGTAGTGTGATCATGGGCGCGCTCCGCAACGGCGATGCGCGTCAGATTAACGGGACGGAACGCCCGTTACAAGCGCAGTCGCGCAGGAGTCACGCGTTGTGGCGCGAGTCCATCATGAGTGATAGTACCCGCGCTTCAGTGCTGGCATGGCCAGCAGCGTCGTGAGGATGTCGACGACCATCAGCGGATCGATGGGCTTCGCGCATACGCCGTCGAAGCCGCCCGCGCGCAACTCGGCGTAGTTGTCGCCGGTTTCGTAGGCGGTGTAGGCGAGCAGCGGCACGCAAGCCATTCCCGGCGACTCGCGCAGCGTACGCGCCACCGCAAGCCCCGACACGCCCGGCATCGCGACGTCGAGCACGACGCTGTCGGGGTGCCACTCGTTGGCGATCTTCAACGCGTCGCAGCCGTTGTACGCGACGCGTGTATCGAAGCCGCTGTTGGCGAGAAACGCAGCGAGTGCGTCGGCCGAGTCGATGTAGTCGTCGACGACGAGCACGCGCGGCGGCATCGAATGCGCGGTAAAGCGTGCCGCCGTCCAGACGCGACTTCGGGTTGATGTGAAGGTTCTGTCTTGCATGTTGTGCCCCCTGTTCGTCTGACGCTGTTATCGGATGTCCTGTCATTGAAGAAGGCAGCAACGGGCATTCCACGCCGGCAAGGTATCCCGTTTGCATTGCCCGCGACGGTTGCAACGGCTGAAATGATGGCCGCTAGCGTGCAATGCAACGAAAAAGGAAAACCGAGCACGCGATTTGCCATGCTACGATTGATTCATCCGCCGGGAGAAACCCAAGCCCGGATTGCATCGCACTTTCTTCGCTACAGGAGGTTTGCCATGCATTTCGACTACAAGGGATTTCACATCGATTGCCGGGCCAGGCACGACGAAGACGGCCACTATGTCGCCCAAGCCAAGCTCACTCGCGGGGCGACGGCGAATACGCCCGCCGAAGTGCATCAATCGGGCGACATCGATTCGTTCGTCGACGAATCCGACGCCATGATTTGCGCACGTACGTGGGCGATCGAATGGATCGACGAAAACTGGGATTGATCCTTCCCTTTCACCAAAGCCTGTACGGCATACGTTTTGCCGCCTCAGCCGGTGGCGCATCGGCGCTGCCCGCTTCTCCATCATTTTTCGCGCATTGACTACGTTGGTCGGGAAATCCTGCCGATTGTCACCCGACGACGAGCGAATACCTCCGTGAAAACCCGAAAATGTTAAATGTCGGGACGGTGGAAGCCGATATCCAGTAAGTCGAAGCGAATCCGCGCGCAGAACCCGTAGGCAGCGCGGACGCTGCACGAACAACGCCTGAAACCTGAGAGCAGGCGTTTTTTCGCACAAAAAAGATTCATCGCGAAAGCAGATTTTCTTGGTAAAACCCGGGGGCCAGTAGTGAAAAAGAACTTGACCATCAAGACGAGGCTGTTCGTCGGTTTCCTGTCGATGGCGGCCATAGCAGTCGTTATTTCCGTTGTTTCGCTGTTCAGTCTTGCCAGCACGACGCAAGCGTTCGGCCACTATGTGCATGGCATCAACGCGCGCGCGCAGGTGGCGGCCGAGCTGCGCGCGGCCGTCGATCGGCGAGCGATCGCTGCACGCAACCTGGTGCTCGTGACGACCCAGGCGGATCTCGACCTCGAGACGGCTGCCGTAAAACGCGCGCATGAGGATGTCGGCATCAAGCTCAAGCAGCTCAACGACATGATCAACAGCGCGAGCGACACGAGCGACACCGCTCGTTCGCTGGTCGGCGAGATGAATCGCGTCGAAGGGCTCTATGGGCCCGTTGCGCTGAACATCGTGGGCCTCGCGCTCAACAACCATCACGACGAAGCGATCAAGGAAATGGACGATCATTGCCGTCCATTGCTGGCAGCGCTCGTCAAGGCAACCGACGACTACGCGAGCTACACGAAGACTCGCCAGGGCGAGATCGTGCAGAACTTCGAGGAGCGCTATGCGATGCTGCGCAACGCCATTCTCGGCGTGAGCGCGCTGGCAATCCTCGCATCGCTTGTGCTGGCCGTGCGCATGGTGCGTTCGATCACGCAACCGATCACCCGCGCCGTCGAAGTGGCGCGCACAGTGGCGACGGGCGACCTGACCAGCCATATCGTCGTCGATCGCGATGACGAAGCAGGCGAACTGCTGAAGGCGCTGCGCGACATGAACGACCGGCTCACCGAAACGGTCGGCCGCGTGCGATCGAGCAGCGCGAACGTCTCCACGGCGACGAATGAAATCGCCACGGGCAACAGCGACCTGAGCCGCCGCACGGAAGCGCAGGCTGCATCGTTGCAGGAAACGGCGGCGAGCATGGAGCAGTTGACCTCGACCGTGAAGCAGAACGCCGATAGCGCGCAGCATGCGAAGTCGCTGGCATCGAATGCGTCGGAGATTTCCCAGCGCGGCAGCCACACCGTCGAACGCGTAGTGACGACGATGGATGCGATCAGTTCCAGCTCAAGCAAGATCGCCGAGATCACCGGGATCATTGAAGGCATTTCGTTCCAGACGAACATTCTCGCGCTGAACGCCGCAGTCGAGGCGGCGCGCGCAGGCGAGGAAGGCCGCGGCTTCGCGGTGGTCGCGGGCGAAGTGCGCAGTCTCGCGCAGCGCTCGGCGCAAGCGGCGAAGGAGATCAAGGAACTGATTGCGCGCTCGGTGCAAGAGATCCAGAGCGGCGCTTCGCTCGCCGATGACGCGGGCCGTACGATGGCCGATGTGAACCAGGCCGTCGCGCGCGTTTCCGAAATCATCGAGGAAATCGCGGCGGCTTCGGTAGAGCAGGGGCGCGGCATCGAACAGATCAACCAGGCGATCTCGCAGATGGACACGGTGACGCAGCAGAACGCGGCGCTGGTCGAGCAGGCTTCGGCTGCCTCGCAATCGCTGCGTCATCAGGGCCGCGAATTGGACGATACCGTTTCTTCGTTCAAGCTCGCTGCGGCCTGAATGTGGCTTGAGCGCGACCTTTGCGCGACGTTGCAAGCGGCGTGATTCATTCACGCCGCGTTGCATATTCGCACACGTATCGCATCGCTAAACGACGAATGATTTTCCGGCTATATCTTTGTGCCCGCGCGACAACCGGTAAATCATTAAGTCATATATGCACCTCACTTTCCATTCGAGAAGAAAACGAAATGCCCGACGTATCTGCATTGCAAACAGGTTGCAGTGCGGTATAAACCTACTATGATAAGAACAACGCGCGGGTCTCGATCCAGGTGCTCGTGAATGCCTTGTATTGCGGCGTTTCAAGCGGCTTTGCGTTGCTAAGGCCTGCGTGTCAAAGGCGGTTGGGCCGCGTCATGTGCGCGGCTTATCGGCGAATCAAGCGGCAATATCCTGGCGTAGACATTGCGCGATGAAAATCGCGTTGTCATATTTTGCGTCGAGAAAACATGCGCGGCCGTTTGATGCACTCAATTCAATCGCGCTTAACAGATGTGTACGGATGCACCGCTTTGCAGTGCAATCCGATTGCACGCGGAACCTGAGAGAGCAAACGCCGCAGTGGCGTGGTCGAGCCATGGCGTTTAAGCGGAGAGGGCACGATGAACGCGGCATTGACCATTGAATCGTTCTGGAAAGCATTTTGCGCGCGTCAGATTTCGCGTGGCGTGTCGCAGGCGCAGCTTCGCGAGTCGGAGACGGCGTTCTATTCGGGCGCGGTGACCATGTACGACATCATGATGACCGTCACCGATCCCAATCTCGATCCCATGGAAGCACACTCGATACTCGCCGCGCTTTACGACGAGCGGGAAGACTTCCTGCGCATTCACGATATGGCGGCCATCGACCGCTAGCCGTCAAGCATGCTGCGCGGCATCGCGCCGCGCAATGATGGATAGAACTATTGCGCCGTTTGCTGGCGCTGGTACTCGTTCTTTTTCATCTGCAAGTACTCTTGCCGGTCGAGTTCGTGTAACTGACGCGAATATTGCTCGGTCGCATCGAACCATGTGGCGAAACGCTGATCGACGCGCTTGTCGGCGGGAAGCGCAAGCGAAGCAAGGTACGCGTCGATGGCGAGGTAATAGCGCATCGTGTTGCGTTCCACCAGCCCGCGCACACCGCCTACATAGTCGCCCGATGCTTTGGTGAATCCCACTTTCGCACTGCCTATCGTCGCAAGATACGTTTTCATCGCAATGCGGCCTGCCGTGCCGAATCCATATGAATACGTGAGATGCAGGAACGTGTGTCCTTTGCCGATATCGACGGCTTCGAGCACGATGCGATAGTCCTTTGTGCTGAGCGGTCCCGTCGCCGCGCTCAGGTCGACCTGGAAATAATCCGGGCTCGTCGCCACCGACCGGTAATTGAATTGCACGCGGTATGTGTCGCCGAGTTCCTGCTCTGTCTTCTTGCCCACGTTCATGTTGATGGTCGCGCCGTTGCCGCCGACGGAAGCACGGCAGTACTTCGTATTCAGATGCAGGATCAGTACTTCGCACCAGTTCGCGGGGCCTTGCTGCGGGTCGTTGAACGCGCGGTTGACAGTGGCGAACGGATAATCGACGACGGCATAGATGTCGCCCTTCAACGTGTTCGACGTCTCTTCCGAATCCAGGTGGATCGGCCGGTTGAACACGTTCGACTTGAGTTGCGGCGCGAGCGCGTCGTATTTGTCCTTGAGGGCCGGCGCGTTGTCGTCGGCCCAGCTGAGCGCGCCGAGCGTGAGGCTCATTAGCGCGAACACAACCAGTACGAATCGTTTTGTTATCCGCATGATCCCGTGAGTGCTCATGGCACGCGCTCCCGCTGACGGCGCTGTTATTGGGCAAACGTCGCACGAATATAGCAGAGACAGTACACCACGCCGATCAGCCGATGAGCCGTTCGAGCATAAACGTGATTTGAACCAGCATTCACGGTAGCAACGCGCGTTCCTAGAATGACTTCCATGCGCTGACCCAGTCGCGCAACGCAACGATCTCATCAACATATGGAGAACATCATGGAACGTCTGAATCGCCAACCCGTCAGCGAAGCCACCGGCCAGGCAGCGGAACTCTTTACAGGCATCAAGCGCGCGGTCGGCATGGTGCCGAACGCTTATGCGGCCATCGGCTCGAACAGTCCGGCTGCGCTGCAGATCGTACTCGCAACGGGCGATGCGCTCGGCAAGGGCGCGCTGTCGCGCAAGGAAGTCGAAGCGATCAAGCTCGCGATCAGCGGCGTCGCTGAGTGTGACTACTGTCTTGCTGCTCACTCGCTGGCAGCGAAGAAAGTGGGCATCGCGGCTGACGACCTTGTCGCATTGCGTGAAGGGCGCGATTCGGCCGACGCGCATCTGAATGCCATCGCCACGTTCGCGCGGACCGTGTTTGCGTCGCGCGGCACGGTGCCTGCGGCAGTCGTCGATGCCGTGAAGGCGGCGGGTTACAGCGACCAGCAGATTACGGAGACGCTGCTCGCGATCGCCGACATCACGTTCACCAACCTGTTCAACCGGGTCAACGACACGGTCGTCGATTTCCCGAAGATCTGAACGGGCAGCACGTGAGCCGCATCGAATCGCGGCTTTTTCCCGCGGCGGGCCCTGGCCCGTCGCGGGCGTAGCCGCTCCAGGTGCATAGCGGCTGGAACCGCGCAATGGCGTAACGCGCGCGTATTTGTAGCAAGTTGATTCAGGTCTCCTGCCGCGAACGGGCGATCCGCTAGAATGAGGCTCGCCATTCACACCAAGGAGATACGCGTGAAATCAGTTGTTGCCCTGCTCGCTGCGGCCGCGCTCGCATCGGTGTCGTTCACCGCAAACGCTGCATCGACGGAGAAACTGCCCTCCGGCGTCGTCGTCGAACACCTGACGCAGGGAAGCGGCCCGCAACCCACGGCGGCCGACGTCGTGCGCGTCAACTACCGCGGCACGCTCGCGAACGGCACCGAGTTCGACAACTCGGCCAAGCACGGCGGCCCCGCGGAGTTTCCGCTCGGCCGTGTGATTCCCTGCTGGACGCAAGGCGTCGCGACGATGAAAGTGGGCGAGAAAGCCAAGCTGACCTGCCCGGCTGCGACCGCGTATGGTTCGCGCGGCGTCGGCGTGATCCCGCCGAACAGCGATCTGACGTTCGAAGTCGAACTGCTCGCGATCGTCAAGTAACGCTTCAAAAATGCCGGTCTTTCAGACCGCGTAACCCCACGGGCAACCCGGCTTCTGAACGGCCGGGTTGCCCCGCCCAGCGCGCCTCACCCGGCGCCCGTCATGCTCGCCGAACCCGACAATTGGGATCGGGCACCTGATTATCGTTAACGCTGGCTGGCTGAACGCAAATTGGCGTGATACCTAAACGGTCTTGCGGCGAATCGGTTGGACGATTGGGATTCTGTCACCAATATGAAAAACTGTGCGCTCAGAATCCCGCAAAAAATAAAATCTGCATGACGGGGTGTAGGGTGACCAGAAAACAAAGAGTGCTGTTCCTTTGCAGGGACAACGCGGCGCTTAGCATTTTGGCGGAAGCCTTGCTACGCGAGCTGGACGGATTGCATTTCGACGCATTTAGCGCAGGTCTCGAGCCCGCCGACAAGGTTCACGCGGCGGCCATGGGAGAGCTGCGTCATGGTTTTTCCAGTCTGGAACTGCTGAATCCGAAAAGCTGGCTGGAATTCACGAGCGAATGGGCGCCGCAGATGGATTTCGTGGTGACGTTGTGCGACGAGTCGGCACGCGTCGACATGCGCGCGTTTCATGGCGAGCCCACGCTTCGTCACTGGACGCTCACGCCGTCCGCGTATGCCGCTGCGGGTGCGGTCGAAAACGCGTTCTGGCAGATATTGAAACGCGTCGAAGACTTCATCACGGCCGAGCGCCGCCCGTGGCCGTCGCTGAAGCTGCCCGCCGTGGCGAGCTGCACGTCGGACGCCTGCGATCTGCTGCTCAGCGGTCAGTGATTTGCCAATGAGCGGCAACGCCCGCGCGGCATCGTGCGCCGCAACGGACGTGACGTGCAGAATGCAGGAACCTGAATTGCTTACTCGATCATTACAGACACACCGGGTCAGCAACCCATTCAGGGAGCACCATGAACGACGACACACGGACCGCGCTGCCGCACGATGGCAACGCGCAAGCCCATTTCTCACACTACGCCGCGCCGCTGATCGACAATGCGCTCGCTTGCGCAGCCGCATTGCACGCGGATCCCGACGCTGAAGTCCTGCACAAGCTACGCGTCTCGCTGCGGCGCCTGCGCACGTTGCTGTGGGCGTATCGGCCGCTGCTGAACGAACAGTTCGACAACCAGCAGCGCGCGCTTTTCAAGTTCTACGCGAGCGCCGCCGGCAAGACGCGCGACTGGGACATCCTGATCGCGTTGCTCGATGAAACGAAAGACGCGGAGGAGCAACCGCGCGACGCGATGCACGCCGCCCGCTCCAAGTCGCTCGATTCGAGCCGCGAGACCCTCGAACAGGGCGACGTGAAAGGCGCGTTGCGTGACACGCTGAAGGGAGCGAACCGCGAACTGAACACCGCGCACGAACGCACGCCGCTGCCGAAGTTCGCGCGCAAGCGTCTCGGGGCGGCGCAAAAGTCGATGGCGAAGCGCATGAAGCGCGCCGCGCGAGCCAAGCGCTCGGACTATGCGTCGTATCACGAGGTCCGCAAGGCGGGCAAGAAACTGCGCTACCTGACCGAGTTCTTCGAGCCGATGCTGGCCAAAAAGCAGCTGAAGGCCATCAAGCCGCTGAAGAAATTACAGAAGCGCTTCGGCGCGTTGAACGATGTCGTCGCGAGCGAGCAGTTGCTGCGCGACAACCAGACGCTGTTCGCCGACGAAGCGGCGGCCGGGCACGCACTCGATGCGCTCGCGAAAGAACGCAAGCGCCGCATGCGTGCCGCCGCGAAGCTGTTGTGACGCGAATGGAGTGCGGATGGGTTGCTACGGCTTCGTCACCGCCGTGATGCGGTCCGCGAGCGCAACGTCTCACGCACGCGCTTCGCCGCGAAGAGCGGCACATAGTCGAGAATGCGCGCGTCGCGTTGATACGCTTGCACGGCATCGGTGTACATCTGCGATACGACTTCTTCCGGGCTGTCGGTGGATTCTGCGATTTCATGCACGATCTTCTGCGAATCTTCCGTCTTCATGCAAGGCTCCTTGGCGTCAGTCGGTGATCACTCGGTAGTCGGAACCCTGAATTGAAGGACATGCGATGCGTGCATGCCAATAGAACTTCGCAATCGGTGGACCCGCGCGGCGGGCGCAGCGGGGTCACGCGCGAGGAAAGTCTGTTTGATCAGACAGATAGCGCGCGCGCCCCGGACTTTTCCACAGGTCTTTCAACAGAAATTGTGGATAACTTGGGCGCAAGTCGGCCTCAACCGACGCACGGCTATTGAAGCCACTTGCGTACGTCTTTCTCCCAGTCGGGGTCGCCGCAGCCTTTCGGATTTTCCGGGCCGAGCACGGTGATATAGCCTTTGCTCTTCATGCACGACTCGTAGGCGCGCACCTTCGTACACTGCCCCGGCCCTGCGTTGCGCGAGACCGTCTTGCACTGCGCGATGGTGTGGTCCATCGGGCCGAAGTCCATGTCGTTTGCGTTGTTGGTCATCGGCGCGTCCGCGCCTGACAGCGAGAACTCGACGGGGCCGGTGTGAGTGCAGGCTGCGGTCAGCATCGCGAGCGAGGCCGCCGCGACAAGAACAGGCGCGCGCAAAATCATGATTCACTTCCTTGTTGGTGTTGTGCGTTGAAATGTCATTCGCCGATCAGATGCAGCACGATATCGCGCTCCTGCGGCCGCGCGCGATGCTCGAACAGATAAATGCCTTGCCACGTGCCGAGTGTCATGCGTCCATGTTCGACGGGTATCGACAACTGCACTTGCGTCAGCGCGGTGCGCAGATGCGCGGGCATGTCGTCGGGGCCTTCCGTGTCGTGCTCATAGCGCTTGGGATCTTCGGGCGCGAGCATCGCGAAGTGTCGTTCGAGATCGCGTTGCACCGAAGGGTCCGCGTTCTCCTGGATCAATAGCGAGGCCGACGTGTGCCGGCAGAACACGGTCAGGACACCCGTCTCGATCGACGCGTCGCGTACGAACGCGGCGACCTCCGTGGTGAAATCGAACAGTCCGCGAGCGCGCGCCCGCACGTTCAGATGGCGAATGGCCTGGCGCATGAATCGTTCTCCGTGGTGCGATATGAAATGACGGTTGCTGCAGAGTTTACCGCGAGCCGCGCTGCCGATCCCTTAATGCAAAAGCGGCTATGCTGATGCTTCAGCGTCATCGCAAACACGAGAAAGGAAGGTCGCTATCATGGAACGCAACGAATTCATCGATGCATTGAAGCGCGAAGGCTACGCGGAAATCGCGAGCGTCACGCGCGACGCGAACGGCACGGTGGACGATCATGTCCACTCGTTTGAAGCCAAGGCATTGATCCTGCACGGCGAACTGATGATACGCATCGGCGCCGCGCAACAGATCTACAGAACGGGCGATGTATTCCATCTGCAAGCCAATGTAAACCATTCGGAACGTTACGGGCCCGAAGGTGTTCAGTATCTGGTCGGCCGTAAATAAGCGCGGCGACATCAGCTCGGTGAAATTGGTCAGACCGCCTGCAGGTTTCGCGTCGAGCGGCTACCATTTTTTCGAAGCATCGACGCGATGTGTGCGCGTCGATGCCTGATCGCTCATTTCCATCATCGAGGAGGTTTTGAATGCCCACGTCCACGACGCCCGTCTGGTTCATTACTGGCTGTTCAACCGGCTTCGGCAAGGAACTGGTCCGCGCGGTGCTCGAACGGGGCTGGCGCTGCGTGGCGACGGCGCGTAACGTCGCGTCGCTCGCCGATCTGGCCGAGCCCGGCAGCGACGCCGATGCGCGTCTCGCCCGCGTGAAGCTCGACGTGACGGATGCCGCGCAGATCGCCGCTGCCGTCGAGACCGCGCAACAGCGCTTCGGCGCGATCGACGTACTGGTGAACAACGCAGGCTACGGCTATCAGTCGTCGGTCGAAGAGGGCGACGAAGCGGAGATACGCGCGCAGTTCGACGCGAACGTCTTCGGTCTGTTCGCGATGACACGCGCGGTGCTGCCGGGCATGCGCGAGCGGCGCAAGGGGCACGTGCTGAACATCACGTCGGTGGCGGGCATCGCGGGCTTTCCCGGCTCGGGCTATTACGCGGCGAGCAAGCATGCCGTCGAAGGCTGGTCCGATTCGCTCGCGACGGAAGCCGGGCCGCTCGGCATCCGCGTGACCTGCGTCGAGCCGGGCCCATTTCGCACCGACTGGGCAGGCCGCTCGCTCAGGCAGACGCCCAACCGTATCGCCGATTATGCGGACACGGCGGGCAAGCGCATGCAGGCGACGGCGCAAAACAGCGGCCATCAGGCCGGCGATCCGGCGCGCGCCGCACAGGCGATGATCCGCATCACCGAGACGGACCAACCGCCGCGTCATCTGGTGCTTGGCGCGTTCGGCGTCGACGCGGTATCGAAGCGCCTGCATTCGGCACTCGCCGATATCGAAGCGTGGCGCGACACGAGTGTCGGCGCGGACTTTCCGGACAGCGGGAAGTAAGCTTCAGGCAGGCCGCGAAGCGTCCGGATAGTATTGCGGCGCTTCGCGGCGGTCGAACATCCCATAGTCGCGCACCACGCGCACGCTGCGCAGCCGTGCGCCATCGGGCAATGCGAGCGCGTTTGCAAAGGCCTCGGCGGCGCGCGCGTCGCGCCATGCAGTGAGCAGAATGACGTCGCCCGGCGTCAGCACGGCGTCGAACACATCCCACGAAACGAGACCTGTCGCGTCTTCGCGCAGGCCCAGCTTCCCCGCGACTTCGCGCGCGCCCGCGTGTTTCACCCAGTCAGGATCGCGCCGCGCGTCGATCAGCACGATCGTGGTCGCGTCGCCCGTCTCCGTTTCGTCGAGTCGTTGCTCGTGCAACGTGAGGCCAGCGGGCAGACGCGTGTCGCGCGTCAGCTGTCCCACGCGCAGCCGATAGTCGCTGAACGTCTGCGTGCGGCCTTTTTCCTGAACGCCATGATGCGTCGCCTGCGTGCGCCACCGCACCAGCGCCTTTTCGTCGCGCCAGCCGGACAGCGACAGCAGCACGCCGTCGCGCGTGAGACTCCCGTAACGGACGTTGTCGACGAACCCGTCGATCTGCTCCAGTTCCGGCTTCAGCATCTTCGCGTAGCCGAGATACGCGTCCCAACGATCGGCGCGCGGTTGCACTTCGAACAGCACTGAAAACATCGTGTTCTCCACTTATGCGAAGGCGATTCAAACCGCCGCGATGCAATCGATTTCAATGTCGAAGCGCCCCGGCCAAGCAGGCACGCAGACAAAGATACGAGCAGGCGGATCGTTCGGAAAATAGCGGGCGTAAATCGCGTTGACGGCCGCAAACTGCTCGACCGACGTGCAATAGACGTTGCACTTGAGCACATTCTCAAGCGACGAACCCGCCGTCTCGACGCACAGCTTCAGTTGTTCGAGCACGAGCTCGGTTTGCCGTTCGAGCGGCACTTCTGCGACTTCGCCCGTCTCGGGATCGAACGGCGGCAGGCCCGACACATAGACCGTGTCGCCGTGCCGCGTGACGACGGAAGTCGGCGCCTTCCAGCGTTCGAGCCAGCTCGACAGCGGTTCGACCCGAATGATCTCGCGTTTCATGACTGCACTCCGTTTGCATGATCTGGCTGCCATCGTAGCGCCGGACCGCGCGCCGACGTTTCAGGCTGACACGAAATGACGGGTGCGAATGCGCAAATGCGCGCCTCATTTTCCTCTCATTCTTCGAGCTTACGATTCACACATCGAAAGAACCTGCAGCGCCCCGAACGACACGGCGCGCTGCTCATAGAGGGGAACATCATGAACAGGTCATTCGTTACAGCATGTGCATCCGCGCTCGTCGTCTCGCTCGCATTGAGCGGCTGCGCAACCTTCGACGGCTCCGCCAACGTCTACAGCGCGTCGCAGGCGCAGCGTGAGGAAACGGTCCGCTTCGGCACCATCGAAAGCGTGCGCCCCGTCACCATCGACACGAGCAACGGCCAGCCCGGCTTTCTCGGCGCCCTCGGCGGCGGCGCGATTGGTGGCATCGCCGGCAGCGCGATCGGCGGCGGACGCGGCTCGATCCTGACGGGCATCATCGGCGGTATTGCGGGCGCGGTGGCGGGCAACGAGGTGCAGAACCACTTCGAGAAGAAGCAAGGCGTCGAAATCACCGTGCGGCTCGACGACGGCTCGCTGCGCGCCATCACGCAAAGCACCGACGGCCCGATGTTCTACGCGGGTGAACGCGTGCGGTTGCTGTCGGAAGGCGGCGTGACGCGCGTGACGCTGTAAGCGCGGCAACGGAAGCGTAAAGGAAGAAGGAGACCATCATGTTCATGCGCGACGACGTGATCTACGAGTTTCATCACATCGGCATTCCAACCAGAGAAGTGCGCGAAGGCGAACGCTACAGCCCGCAGTACCGGATGTACACGAGCGACAGCGATTGCAAGCTCGCGCATATCCAGTACCACCGCTTCGAAGCCGATAGCCCGCTGCACGAACTGATGCGCCGCATGCCGCATCTGGCGTTCAAGGTCGACGATCTCGATAGGGCGATCGACGGGAAAGAGGTCGTGCTCGGTCCGTATGAACCGATCGACGGGTTTCGCGTGGCCGCGATCATCGACGGCGGCATGCCCGTCGAGCTGATCCAGACCCTCCTCGACGACGAGGATATCTGGAGCCGCACGGTGACGGGCCGGCACGCGCGGCTTTATGCGGCGCAATACGAAGGGGCCTGATTGCGGCGTGGTTCAGGCAGCCCGTTGCAGCCAGGCGCGCCAGCCGCCGAATTGCGTGATATCGACGGCGCCTTCGAGGCCGTATGCCTCGCAGACGAAGCCGGTTTCCCAGCGCCCGTCCGCGAGCTCGACCTTGCCGAGCGCGAGCGGCGCCGGTATGCCCGCGAGAAACGAGCCGGCTTCGGCGCTCGGTAACTCCCAGACTTCGACTTCGATGGCCGCGCCGTTTGCGGTATCGCGCATCATGCCGGGCCGTTGTGTCGCGCTGCCGCCCGCGAGCGCATATAGCCGGTAGTGCGGCGCGCTAGCGGTCTTCTCGACAAGCCGCGCGCCGCGTGCGGTCAACTGCCCGTTCAGCGCCAGCCCTTGCAGATGCGCGCCGCACACGACGAGCTTCATCCTGTCGTCGCGCGCCGCGCGCGTGGGCGTGTCCGCGCTCTGCTGCGCGCCGCCGATCAGCGGCACATCCAGCTTGCGATGCAGCGCATCGGCGACGCTCAGCAAATATTGATCGGTGAACGCGCGGCCGAACAGCGTCACGCCCCACGGCAGCCCATTGCGCATGAAACCCGCGGGCGTCGCGATGGCGGCGTAATCGAGCAGGTTCATGAAGTTCGTGTAGTACCCGAGCAGCGAGTTCGGGCCGATCGGATCGCGCTCCAGTTCATCGAGCGTGACCGCGCGCGGAATGGACGGCGTCAGCACGCAATCGAGTTCCGCGAGCACGGCATCGCAACGCTGCTTGAGCGCCTGGAGCCGGTACTGCGCACGAAATGCATCGACGGCGGTCGTGCCCGGCGCCTTGGCGAGCACGTCGCGAATCACGGGCAGCACGGCTTCGGGTTGCGATTCCATCAGCGCGCCTGCCACGCTATAGCGCTCGGCGACCCACGGTCCTTCATAGAGCAGACGCGCCGCTTCGACGAAGGGCGCGAAGTCGATCTCGACGGCCTCGCCGCCGATCGCTTCGAGCGCCGCGCGCGCCTGCGCGAACAGCGCGGGGCTTTCTTCGCAGCCGGCAAATTCGAGCTGACGCGGCACGCCGAAGCGAAAGCGCGCAACGGCGCCGAACGCCGCTGCGTCGTTCCATTGCGGATTCGCGCGGCTATAGGCGTCGGCGGGATCGTGGCGGGCGGTGAGCGCGAGCAGTTCGCTCGCCTCGCTGGCCGTAGCAGTGAAATACGTCACGCAGTCGAGCGTGCGGCAGGCGGGCACGACGCCCGCCGTCGACAGCAAGCCCTTCGTCCCTTTCGTGCCGACGAGGTTGTTCAGCGCGGCGGGCACGCGTCCCGAGCCGGCCGTATCGGTGCCGAGCGCGAAGCTCGTGACGCCGAGCGCCACCGCCAGCGACGACCCCGCGCTCGATCCGCCCGAAGGATACGCGGCATGCACGCTGTTGCGGCACTTGCCGTACGGCGAGCGCGTGCCGTTGAGGCCCGTCGCGAACTGGTCGAGATTCGTCTTGCCGATCGGCACCGCGCCGAGTGCGATCAGTTGCGCGGCGAGCGTCGCCGACGCTTGCGGCGTATATGCGAAAGCGGGGCACGCGGCCGTGGTAGGAATGCCGGCGAGATCGATGTTGTCCTTCAATGCGAACGGCACGCCGTAAAGCGGCAGCGAATCGACATCATGGCCGTCGAGTGCCGCGAGAAAAGGCTCGATTTCAGCGTCGGACAGCAGATGAATGAACAGGTGATAGTCCGGGTTCAGCGCGGCGGCGCGCTCGCGCAATGCGCCAATCAGCGCGCGCGGCGTGACGCGGCCTTCGCGATACGCGGCGCGCACAGCGGGAAGACGCAGATCGAATGAATCCATGTCCGAGGGTTCCTTAATGCGTTGAAATGAAGTGTCAAATGAGGTGTCAAATGAGGTGTCTCATGCGTGCTGTTCGATCACGACGACGCGCTGCCCCGCGCGAACGGGCGAACCCGGCGCGACGTGAATCTCGCCGACTGTGCCCGCGCAAGGCGCGATAACGGATATCTCCATCTTCATCGATTCGATCACGAGCAGCACGTCGCCCGCTTCGACGGTCGCGCCGGGCTCGACGCGCACTTGCCACAGGTTGCCGGCAATTTCGCTATCGACGGCGATCTGGCCGTCGGTGAGCGGCGCGGTTTCCGTGTCGGCGGTGACGGGCGGCTCCAGCGTGTCTTCGTTGCTGCCCGCTTCGTGCCAACGCTGCCGCTCGGCCTGAAACGCGGCTTGCTGACGCGTGCGGAATTGCGCGATGTCATCCGCCTCGCGTTCGAGAAACGCCTGATAGTCGGCCAGCGACAACTCGGTCTCTTCGATCTTCAGCGGATAACGGCCGAGCGGAAACGCTTCGCGGATACGCAGCAGTTCGTCGGCGGAGACTTCGTAGAAGCGGATCTGATCGAAGAAGCGCAACAGGTACGGACGTCCCGCGAAATCCGCGACTTCGCGATAGCGGTTCCACATCTGCAGCGTGCGCCCGACGAACTGATAGCCGCCCGGGCCTTCCATGCCGTACACGCACAGATACGCGCCGCCGATGCCGACCGAGTTCTCAGCCGTCCATGTACGCGCCGGGTTGTACTTCGTCGTCACCAGCCGGTGACGCGGATCGAGCGGCGTGGCGACGGGCGCGCCGAGATAGACATCGCCGAGACCCATCACCAGATAGCTCGCGTCGAACACGATGCGCTTCACGGCATCGATCGAATCGAGATCGTTGATGCGACGGATGAACTCCAGATTGCTCGGGCACCAGGGCGCGTCTTTGCGCACGGTGGTCATGTACTTGTCGATGGCAAGCTGACACGCGGGGTCGTCCCACGACAGTGGCAGATGCACGACACGCGACGGCGCCCGCAGATCCTTTTGCAGCAGCACGCGTTGCCATGTCGCGGCGACGTGTTCGAGCAGCGTCGCGAGCGGCAATTGCTCCGGCTGATAGTGGACCTGCAGCGAACGGATGCCGGGCGTCAGATCGATCACGCCGGGCAACTGCAACGCTTCGAGCGATTGCATCAGCGCATGGCCGCGAAAGCGCAGCACGAGGTCGAGTTCGGACGGGCCGATTTCGAGCAGCAGGTGCGTGTCGCCGGACAGTCGCGCGACGAGCCGGTCATCGCCTTCGCCAACGTTCAGCACGATCGGTGATTGCAAGTCCGCGCGTTCTTCTTCGGTATGCAGTGACGTGGCTTGTACCGTGAGCGTTTCCGCTTCCGCGAGACGCGCGCGCGCCGCTTCACGCGCTGTGCCGATATCGACGGGTACGAAGCGCACCTTGTCACCGGCCTTCAACTGCCCGATCTGCCACAGGTCTGCTTCGATCACTGTGACGGGACACACGAAGCCGCCGAGGCTCGGACCGTCCGGCCCGAGGATGACGGGCATATCGCCTGTGAAATCGACTGCGCCGACGGCATACGGATTGTCGTGAATGTTCGACGGATGCAGTCCCGCTTCGCCGCCATCCGCGCGCGTCCATTCGGGCTTCGGACCGATCAGCCGCACACCCGTGCGGCTCGAATTGAAATGGATCTCCCAGTCGGTGTCGAGAAATTGCTCGATATAACGCGCGCTGAAGTATTCGGGCGCGCCGTGCGGACCATAGATCACGCGCAGCACGCGCACATCGTCGAGGCGATGCGCGAGCGCGGCGGGCATTAAAGCGCCCACATCGCGATCGGAGAGCGGATGAAGATGCAGTACGTCGCCCGCGCGCAGCGCGCGTCCGCCGTGGCCGCCGAACTGCCCGAGCGTGAACGTGCTGCAGCTGCCCAGATATTGCGCGACGTCCAGCCCACCGCGGACGCACAGATAAGCGCGCGCGCCAGCGCCGCGAATCGTGCCGAGCGCGAGCGTCGAACCGGCTGCGACGAAGAACGTCGTGTTCATCGGTTGCGGAATCTCGTCGAGCATCACGGGCAGCGTCGCGCCCGTCACCGTGACGACGGCGTCGGTGTTGAAGCGCAGCGTGGGCCCGCTCATCGTGATTTCGAGCGCGGCTGCCTGCGCGTCGTTGCCGAGCAGACGGTTGCCGAGACGCAACGCGCGATCGTCCATCGGTCCCGAGGGCGGCACGCCCACGGCCCAGTAGCCTGGACGGCCCGGATAGTCTTGCACAGTCGTCTGTGTGCCGCCGCCGAGCACTTCGAATGTCGATGCGCGATAACGCAAACCTTCGAGGCAACGCGTCCACGGATGGCCGCTCGCGAACGGCGTGTCGGCAAGAATCTGCCGCAGATAATCGCGGTTCGTTTCGACGCCATAGATGCGCGACGCTTCGAGCGCGGCGTCTAACGCGTGGCGTGCCTCGTCGCGAGTCGGTTGCCATGCGATCAGCTTCGCGAGCATCGGATCGAACCACGGCGGCACCTCACAACCGGCTTCGATCCACGTGTCGATGCGCAGCGCGCGGCCATCGGCATGCGGAAACGACACATCGGTCAGCAGCCCCGGGCAGGGCTTGAAATCGCGGCCCGGATCTTCCGCATAGAGACGCGCCTGGATCGCGTGGCCTTGCGGCTTCAGATCGCGCGACAGCACATCGAGCGGCGCGAGGGTGCCCGCTGCCAGTTCGATCATCCAGCGCACGAGGTCCACGCCCCACACCTGTTCGGTCACGCCATGCTCGACCTGCAACCGCGTGTTCACTTCGAGAAAGTAGAAGCGTGCGGCATCGCTGTCGTAGACGAATTCGACGGTGCCCGCCGAGCGATACGACACCGCTTGCGCAAGCCGGATCGCCGCGTCGCATAGCGCGGCTTCGACGCCGTCGGGCAGATTCGGCGCAGGCGTTTCTTCGAGCACCTTCTGGTTGCGCCGCTGCACGGAACAGTCGCGCACGCCGAGCGCAATGGCAGCGCCCTTGCCGTCGCCGAACACCTGTACTTCGAGATGCCGCGCTTTCTCGATGTACTTTTCGAGGAACACGCCGGCATCGCTGAAATTGTTCTGCCCGAGGCGTTTCACGTTGTCGAACTGCGACGCCAGTTCATCCGCCGAGCGGCACACGCGCATGCCGATGCCGCCGCCGCCCGCCGTGCTTTTCAGCATCACCGGATAGCCGATGCGTTGCGCTGCTTCGAGCGCAGCATCAAGGCCGTCGAGCAGACCCGTGCCTTCGAGCATCGGCACGCCCTGTTCAGCGGCGATCGCGCGGGCCGTGTGCTTGAGGCCGAACTCGCGCAATTGCGCGGGTGTCGGCCCGATGAACGCGATGCCTGCGGCTTCGCACGCTTCGGCAAAGGCCGCGTTTTCGGACAGAAAGCCGTAGCCCGGATGAATCGCCTGCGCGCCTTGCGCACGCGCGATCTCCAGAATCTTCGCGATGTCGAGATAGGTGACGCTCGCCGCGCCGTCGCCGAGACTGCATGTCGTATCGGCGAGGCTGACGTGGCGGCTCGCGCGGTCCGCTTCGCTATAGACCGCGATGCCTTCGACGTTCAGTTCGCGCAGCGTGCGCAGAATGCGGCAGGCAATCGCGCCGCGATTCGCAATGAGGACTTTATCGAACATGAGTGGATGTTCAATGCGTGGGCGGGTCGTCCCGCCACGTGGGCATGCATGCCGAGGTCGTCCACGGCAGGTCGCTTCGTTTCAGGTTTTAAAAGCGGGCTCAGTGCTTCATGTATTTCGTAGATTCGTCGATGCGCATCAATCGCTCCGCGCGCACTTTCATCACCGTGTAGAGCCAGAGACGCAGCGTGCTCAGTTCCATATCGTCAGCTCCGCGGGAGTGGGGTTGTATGCGTTGCACGGATTGTTCAGTTGCGGGCAGTTCGAGATCAGCACGATCACGTCCATTTCCGCGCGCACTTCGACGTATTTGCCGGGCGCGGAAATGCCGTCCTCGAATGTGAGGCCGCCCTCGGATGTGACGGGCACGTTCATGAAGAAATTGATGTTGGCGGCGATGTCGGTTTTCGACAGACGGCGGTCATGCGCGCACGCGCGCAGGTAGTTATCGCGGCAGCTGTGCATGTAGCGCTTTTCGAGCGCATAGCGCACCGTGTTGCTCTCCTGCGCGCACGCGCCGCCGAGCGTGTCGTGACGTCCGCAGGTATCGGCGACGATGGTCAGCATGGGGTTGCCGAGGTTCGAATAGAGCACGGTGCCCGTTGTCAGGTAGAGGCTCTGCTGGCGGCGCAGCGTGCGTTGCGCGTCGTAGCGTTCGCGCGGATCGGCAAGGCTGTAGAACAGCGTGTCGATCGCCTGATTGCCTTCTACGTCGCGAATGCGGAGCGTCTGGCCCGCTTTCAGTTCCTTGAGCCACGGCTCGCCCGCGGGCAAGGTTTCGCGAAAGATCGCGTCGGCAGGGTCGAGCGTGCTGGTCGTGAGGATGGATGTCGTCATGGCGCGCGTTCCGCTCAGAGAAAGAATCGTTCGGTGTTGATGAAGCCGCGCGCGTTTTCATCGCATGACGTGCGGCAGATTTCGGCGACCTGGCTGTCGGCGGCGCGCAGTGTGAGCTTCACGGGCTTCGGCGCGTATTCCGGGTTCGGATCGAGCGGATGCTGGATCGCGGTCAGCACGACGAGCGTGTTCATCGGCGCATACAGCTCGATGTAGTCGCCCGTTTTCGAGTTGCCTTCGACGAAGCTGAGCGCGCCCGCATCCGTTACATCGACGCGGCTGAAGAGATTGAGCGTCATCAGCAGATCGGAAACGCCGAGTCCCCATTTGCCTAGTTCGACGAGCAGGTTGTCGGTGCCATTGCGATAGAACGCGTTGCGCAATTCCTGATAGCGGCCTTGCCCGTACTTCTCGAACACTTCGGCTGCATTCGACACACCCGCGAGACTGTCGTGCCATCCGCACGTATCCGCGACGATCGCGGCGAGCACGCGGCCCATGTCGGAATAGAGGCAATGGCCTTTGGTCAGCTTGGCCGTGTGCTGGCACTTGAGCGTATCGGGCAGATTCAGGCGTTCGCTTTTTTCGGCGGCGTTGAAGAGCAGCATCGCGACGTTCGCGCCGCCGCGCGGATCGGTGATACGCAGCAACTGCCCGCGTTTGACGATCAGCGATGCATGTCCGCCGCCGGGCACGGTTTCTTCGAGCAATGTTTCGTTCATGTGTTTTGTCCTTTCGATCATGCGGGTACGGCGAGCAGCGGCGGAATCGTCATCGCCGCATGCGCTTCGCGCACACCGTTGCGTTCGAGGGGAATGTCGTAGGTGATGCGCGCGCCGTACGCCTGCGGCGCTTGCGGGTCGACGCGCACCTTGTCGAACACGAGCACGCGGCTGCCAAGCGTGAAGCCTTCTTTCAGGTCGTGCGTGACCATGAAGACCGTCAGCTTCGCTTCGCGCCACAGCCCGGTCAGCAGTTCGTGCATGTCGCGGCGGATGCCCGGGTCGAGCGCGCCGAACGGTTCGTCGAGCAGCAGCACGCGCGGCTTCATCACCAGCGCCTGCGCCAGTGCGAGACGTTGCTGCATGCCGCCCGACAGTTGATGCGGATACTTGTCGAGCGAATCGGCGAGGCCGACGCGCGTGAGCATCGCGACGGCTTCATCGCGTGCGAGGCGGCGGCGCGCGCCGAACAGACGGCCTGTGAGCGGCGCATGCGGCAGTTCGAGGCCGAGCATCACGTTGCGCAGCACGGTGAGATGCGGAAACACCGAATAGCGCTGGAACACCACGCCGCGATGCGGGTCCGGCTCTGGCGGCAACGGTTCGCCGTCGAGCAGGATTGCGCCGCGCGTCGGGCGCTCCTGGCCAAGCAGCAGGCGCAGGAACGTCGACTTGCCGCAGCCCGACGCGCCGACCATCGAGCAGAACTCGCCTTCCGCGATGCGCAGATTGAGCCGCTCCAGCACGACCTGATCGCCATACTGTTTCCACAGGTTGCGAATCTCGATCATGCGCGGCCTCCGTTGTACCAGGGGAACGCCCATTGCGTGAGACGGCGCAGCGCTGCGTCGATCAGCCACGCGAGCAGCGTGATCCACGCGACGTACGGCAGGATCACATCCATCGCGAGATAGCGGCGCACCAGAAAGATGCGATAGCCGAGCCCGTCCGTCGAGGCGATGGCTTCCGCCGCGATCAAGAACAGCCACGCCGATGTCAGCGCAAGACGCAGCGCGATCAACAGACGCGGCAGCAGTTGCGGCACGATCACGCGCAGAATCAGCGTCCAGCTCGATGCGCCGAGCGTTTGCGCCTTGATCCACAGTTCCTCGGGGATTTCGCGGGTGCGCTGTTGCAGATCGCGGATCATCATCGGCGTGATGCCGATCACGATCAGCACGACTTTCGACAGCTCATCGAGACCGAACACGATGAAGAGAATCGGCAGCACCGCAAGCGGCGGGATCATCGATATCACCGTGATGAACGGCGACAGCGTTGTGCCCGCGAGCGGAATGCTGCCCGTCACGATGCCGAACACCAGCGCAATCGCCGCGCTCGCGACCAGCCCGATGCCGAGCCGCCTCATGCTCGACACCGTGTCATCCCACATCATGTATTCGCCCGTGCGCTTGTCTTCGGAGAACGCGTACTCGTGCAGCGCGTCCTTCATCTGCGTGGCGGACGGCAACAGCTTGTCGTCGGGGTTGGCTTGCAACCGCAGCGACGAGCCGGTGAAGTAAACCGCGATCAGCACGATGAAGGGCAGCAGCAACAGCATGAGACTGCCGGTGCGGCCAGGATGTCGGTTGATGAGCCGCATGGGCCTCTCCTGCTCAGATTGAAGCCGCGCTCACAGCTTGCCTTGCGCGGCGAGGCGCACGTACGTCGGATCGAAACGCAGCTTCAGGTTGCTCTTGCTTCCGACCACCACGTTGTTGTCGAACGCCATGCCCACTGCGCCCGCGTTCGGCGCGCCCTTGCCGAGCAAACCGTGATCGAACGAGAACTGCGCGACGCGCGTCATGATCTTCGGCATGTTCGGGCTGGTGGCGAAATCGAGTGCCTGTTGCGGCGTGTAGAAGAGTGCCGTGGTGGAGAGTTGCGCCTTGTAGCCGGCGAGGTCGGTGCCCGATGCCTTGGCCATCGACGTGAGCGCGGCCTCCGTGTCAGGCGACGTGCCGTGCATCGTCTGCATGATTTCGAACCATGCGCCCGTCAGCGCCTTGCCGAGCGCCGGGTTGTCATGCAGCGTCTTCGTGTTGACGACCATCATGTCCATGATCTCGCCGGGAATGCGGCTCGAATCGAACACTTCTGTGACGTTCGGCTTCGCCTTCAGATCGGCGAGCATCGGGTTCCACGTGACGGCGTTGTGTACGGTGGGCGTCGCGAACGCGCCGGAGATATCGGCGTCGGACGTGTTGACGGTCTTGATGTCGCGCTCGCTCATGCCTGCCGATTCGAGTGCGCGCGCAAGCAGATAGTGCGAGACGGAGAGTTCGACGAGATTGACGGGCTGACCCTTGAGGTCGGCGACTTTCTTGCCCGCGCCCTTGATGAGCACGCCGTCGTTGCCGTTCGAGTAATCGCTGACGATCAAGGCCGTGCTGTCCACGCCGCCCGTTGCGGGGATGGTGAGCGCGTCCATGTTAGTCATCGCGCAGCCGTCGAACTTGCCGGCCGTGTACTGGTTGATCGATTCGATGTAGTCGTTCAACTGCACGACATCGACGTTGATGCCGTACTTCTTCGCCCATTTGGACATGATGCCTTGCGTCTTCGCATAGCCCCACGGCATCCAGCCGGCATAGATGGTCCAGCAGACCTTGAAGTCCTTACGGGCTTGAGCGAATGAAGGCGTGGAAAAACACAGGGAGAGAGCGACGGCAGCGGCGAAAAATCGGAGCTTGCGCATGAGGTTGACCTCGCAGGGACGGTTATCGACGGCAGGAGCGGCGCGACGCATCGCGTTCTCTCCCGGGCTTTTATCCCGCCGTGTAACCTCATCGAGGTCGACAACTCTCGGACCAGCGTCGCACACCGGATGCTTGTGTTTGCATCGATGCGGACCGGAACCCTAGTCGTCCATTTGCCAGATTGTGACTGCTAAACCGGATGCTGCACCGGCTCCTGTACGTTACTAAGCGATAAGCATGCCATTGCCGTCTTTACCTGAGTCCGGCGGATTTCGTGTGCGGTTCATGCACAAGGTTGAAGCGTGATCGCAATCTGCGCGCGCGTGTTCGCACCAGTCGGGTGCTTCACATAAACGTCATTTGCCCAGTCGTTCCGCCAGCGCATAGCGGCGCATGCAGCGCTCCATGCTGTCGAGAAACGCGTGATCCGCCGCATTCATCTTGCGCTCGCGGTGCCACAGCAGATGCATGTCGACATCGACCAGTCCTTCTTCGGGCGGTAGGCGCCACAGGCGCTGCTGCGCGATGTCGTCACGCACGATGTGCTCGGGCAGGCAGCCGATGCCGAAGCCCGCGAAGATCAGCCGCCGCACTTCGTCGAGACTCGGCGACGACGCGACGATGCGCCCTGTAAAACCCTTCTGGTCGCGAAACACGGTGAGCGGCGAAAGGCTGTCGCCGATCTGGTCGCTCGTGAACGACACGAAGTTTTCGGCGAGCAGGTCTTCCATCGTCAGTGGCGACTTGCCGTACAGCCGGTGATGACGCCCGCAAAAAATCGCATAGCGTTGGCGCAGGAAGCAGCGCATCTCCAGTTTGTCGTGCGGTGAGCGGCACAGGCCGAGACCTGCAGTCGCCGTTTTCTGCAGCAGCGACGAGATGATGTCGGACGAGCGCATCACCTCGATCTGCAAGTCGATGCGCGGATACGCGCTATGAAAGTCCGCGAGAAACTCGTCGTACACGGGCGACTCGATGCGGCTGATGGTCAGCAGGCGAATCGAGCCGCTGATGTCTTCGGTCCGGTCGTCGATCTCGGTTTCGAGCCGCGAGATATTGCCGTAGATATCGCTGGCAATGCGATAGACCTCTTCGCCCGCCTGGGTCGGCGCGAAGTACGGGCCGCGGCGGTCGATCAGCTTGCGCTCCAGCGTTTCCTCAAGCCGTCGCAGCGCCTGGCTCACGGCCGGTTGCGTGACGTGCAGGCGCGCGGCGGCGCGGCTCAGGCTGCGCTCCTGCATGATCACGAGGTAGGTGCGCAGCAGATTCCAGTCGAGCCGGTCGTTCAGAAAGCGGGCGATGTCGGTGCGCATCGAAGGAAACTATAAGTTGAATTTATGCGGCGAATAATAACTCGAAATTTGACTAATGTTTTCTGGCCGCCGATAAATGACACATGCGCGTCCGCTCTGAGAAGCGAGCGGCACATCGATTCCAACACCGCGCGCAATGCCACGGGTTTAACCCACGTCAGACGTGCATCAGGAGCCAGCATGACCCAAACCATCAGTACCGCCCGTCAGCCGGGACGTGCCGCAACGGCCGCGTTCATCGGCACGATGATCGAGTGGTACGACTTCTATATCTACGCGACGGCCGCCGCGCTCGTATTCGGCGAGCTGTACTTTCCGTCGAATGACCGATTCGTCAGCACGATGGCGTCGTTCGCGACCTTCGCCGTGGGCTTTTTCGCGCGGCCTTTGGGTGGCATCGTGTTCGGCCATCTCGGCGACCGCATCGGCCGCAAGAAAGCGCTGATGACGACGCTGATGATGATGGGCGTCGCGACCGTGTGCGTCGGCCTGCTGCCCGACTATTCGAAGGTCGGCATGCTCGCGCCTGTGTTGCTGGTGCTGCTGCGCGTGGTGCAGGGCGTGGCCGTCGGCGGCGAGTGGGGCGGCGCGGTGCTGATGGCGGGCGAACACGCGCCGCAAGGGCGCCGCACGTTCTTCGCGTCGTTCGCGCAGCTTGGCAGTCCGGCGGGGCTGATCCTGTCGCTGATCGCGTTTCGCGCGGTGACGTCGATGGATAAAGCGGACTTCATGTCGTGGGGCTGGCGTCTGCCGTTTCTCGCGAGTTCCGTGCTGCTGATCGTCGGCATCGTGATTCGTCTCGGCGTGAACGAATCGCCGGAATTCCAGCGCGTGAAGGAATCGAACCGCACGGCGAAGCTGCCTATCGCCGAAGTGTTCAGCTCGGCGTGGGGGCTCGTGCTGCTGTGCATCGGCGCGAACACGATCGGCATTGCGGGCGTGTACTTCACCAACACCTTCATGATCGCGTACACGACGCAATATGTCGGCGTGACGCGCTCGCTGATTCTCGATTGCCTGTTTGCGGTGGCGATCATCCAGTTCGTGTCGCAGCCGCTCGCCGCGTGGACGGCCGAACGCATCGGCGGCGCGCGCTTCCTGAAGATCGCCGCCTTGCTCGCGATGATCTCGCCGTATCCGATGTTCATGCTCGTGCAAAGCGGCTCGGCTGTGCCGATGGTGATCGGCATCGCGATTGCCGTGGTCTGCATGGCGAGCTTCTACTCGGTGATCGCGGGCTTCGTCAGCGGCATATTCCCGACGCGTGTGCGCTACTCGGGCATCTCGCTCGCGTATCAGGTGTGCGGCGCGGTGGCGGGCGGTCTCACTCCGCTCGTCGGCACGTGGCTCGCGCATCGCTATACGGGCCAATGGTGGCCGCTCGCCGTGTTCTATACGTGCCTCGCAGGCATCTCGCTGGTGTGCATCGTCGCGCTCGACGCACGGCGCGCGTCCCACGCGGAACAGGCTGAAGCCGTCGGCGCGCATTGAACCGAACTCACGTTGAACGACCCGGAAGACTCATGAAAGACCTGTTGCAAATCGATGGCACGCGCCTTTGGCAAAGCCTGATGGACATGGCGCAAATCGGCGCGACACCGAAGGGCGGCGTGCGGCGTCTCGCGCTCACCGATGAAGACGTACGTGGCCGCGATCTGTTCGCCACATGGTGCCGCGACGCGGGCATGACGGTGAGCGTCGACGAAATCGGCAATCTGTTTGCGCGGCGCGAAGGCGTGCTGAAGGATGCGGCGCCCGTGCTGATTGGCAGCCATCTCGACACGCAGCCCGAAGGCGGGCGCTTCGACGGCGTCTATGGCGTGCTCGCCGCGCTTGAACTAGTGCGCGCGCTGAACGACGCGAACATCGCGACGGAGAAGCCGATCGAAATCGTTTCGTGGACCAACGAGGAGGGCGCGCGCTTCACGCCTGCGATGCTCGGCTCGGCGGTATTCACGGGCATCACGTCGATCGATGAAGCGCTTGCGAAGAAAGACGCGGACGGCATCACGCTGGCGGATGCGTTGACGCAAAGTGGCTATCGTGGCGCGCGCGCCGTCAACGGGCAGGCCGTCGATGCGTATTTCGAAGCGCACATCGAACAGGGCCCCGTGCTCGAAGCGAACGGAACGACGATTGGCGTGGTGACGGGCGGCCAGGCGATCCGCTGGCTCGACGTGACGGTGACGGGCATGGCCGCGCACGCGGGCACGACGCCGATGCCGTATCGCAAGGACGCCTACTTTGCGAGCGCGCAGATGGCGGCGGAACTGGAACGTATCGTCGAAGGCTACGCGCCGCGTGGACTCGTGACGATCGGACAAGTTGGCATCAGGAACGCATCGCGCAACACGATTGCGGGCGAAGTGTCGTTCACCGTCGATCTGCGTCATCCCGAAGACAGCGAAGTCGATGCGATGGAACGCGATCTGCGCGTCGCATTCGAGCGCGTCGCGCAGGCGCGCGGCGTGCAGCTTTGCGTCGACACATATTGGCGCAGCCCCGCGACGCCGTTCGATACCGCATGCGTTGATCTGGTGGCGCAAGCGGTTGAAGCGCTCGGCTATTCGAACGAGCGCATCGTCAGCGGCGCGGGTCACGATGCGATTCATCTCGCGCGCTATTGCCCGACGGCGATGGTGTTCATTCCGTGCGTCGATGGCCTGTCGCACAACGAAGCGGAAGACGCGCTGCCCGACGACGTCACGCGCGGCGCGAACGTGCTGCTCAATGCAGTGCTCGCGCGTGCGGGCGTGACGGCCACCGCGGATGCGTAACAAGAAAGGACCAGCAATGAAAACGTTTTTCCACCCCGAACAACTGCTGCATCATCCGCGCTCGTATCTGTCGCGTGGACAGATGCGCGAGCCGCAGGAAGTGCCCGAGCGCGCTGCGCGGCTCGTCGCTGCTGCGAAATCGCTGGACTTCGATGTCGTCGAACCGGCCGATCACGGTACGGCCGCGATCGCCGCCGTACACGACATGAACTATCTGCGCTTTCTCGAAGAGGCGCATCGCGACTGGAAGAAGATGCCCGACGATTGGGGCGACGAAGTGATGTCGAACATCTACGTGCGCGATCCGAACCCGTTGCGCGGCGTGCTCGCTAAGGCGGCGCGTTATCTCGCGGACGGCAGTTGCCCTGTCGGCGCGAATACATGGCGTGCGGCGTACTGGTCGGCGCAAAGTGCGTTGGCGGCGGCGTCGGCCGTCAACGAGGGCGCGCGCGAGACGTACGCGCTGTGCCGGCCACCGGGCCATCACGCGCGCGCCGATGCGGCGGGCGGCTTCTGCTATCTGAACAACGCCGCGATTGCGGCGCAGTCGTTGCGCAGCCGCTTCAAACGCGTCGCGATTCTCGACACCGACATGCATCACGGCCAGGGCGTGCAGGAGATTTTCTACGGACGCGACGACGTGCTGTACATCTCCATTCACGGCGATCCGACCAACTTCTATCCCGTGGTTGCGGGTTATGAGGAAGAGCGCGGCGCGGGTTCGGGCGACGGCTTCAACGTCAATCTGCCGATGCCGCACGGCTCATCTGAAGCGGTGTTCTTCGACAAGCTCGACGACGCGCTGCGTGTGTTGAAGCGTTTCGAACCGGATGCGCTGGTGCTTGCACTGGGCTTCGATATTTACAAGGACGATCCGCAATCGCAGGTGGCTGTGACGACGGAAGGTTTCGGGCGGCTCGGCGAAGCGATTGGCTCGCTGAAGTTGCCTTCCGTGATCGTGCAGGAAGGCGGCTATCATCTGGAGAGCCTCGAAGCGAATGCGCGTGCGTTCTTCGGCGGCTTCATGGAGAAGCGCGGCGGGTAAGCGCGGATTTCAAGCTCGATGTAGAAACGGCCTCGCAGTAATGCGAGGCCGTTTTTCATTGCTTCAACGCAAATACGCCAACGCAAATGAAAACGGGCGTCCAATGGACGCCCGTCGAATGCTTGCAGTCGAAGCCGTTTAGCCCGGCATGCGGGGTGAAGCAGCCGGCGCACGGTTGTTCGAAGCGACGCCCGTGTCCGAAGGCAACGCGGAGCCTTGTGCTTGCGCAACGAGGTTTTCCGTTGCCGGACCGATCGCGTCGGTGAACGTCTTCGGACGCACGCCGATCGCGAGCACCAGCACGGCCATCGCGCCGAGCAGCACGAACTCGCGGCGGCCCAGATCGCGCAGGCTCGACACGCGCGTGTTCTTGACCGCGCCGAACATCACGCGCTTGTACATCCACAGCGTGTAGGCGGCGCTCAGGATCAGCGTCAGCGCAGCCGTCGCGCCAACCCAGAAGTTGAAGCGGATCGCGCCCATCAGCACCAGAAACTCGCCGACGAAACCCGACGTGCCCGGCAGGCCGACGTTCGCCATCGAGAACAGCATCGCGAACGTCGCGAGCTTCGGCATCGAGTTGGCGACACCGCCGTAGGCGTCGATCGAGCCGTTCTTCGTGCGGTCGAACAGCATGCCCGTACACAGCAGCATGGCGCCCGACACGATGCCGTACGACAGCATCTGCACGACGGCGCCTTCCGTGCCCATGCGGTCGAACGTGAACAGGCCGAGCGTGACGAGGCCCATGTGCGCGACAGCGGAGTAGGCGAGCAGCTTGCGCATGTCGGTCTGCGCGAGCGCGAGCAGGCTGCCGTAGATCACCGCGACGAGCGACAGCGCGATCATCGCCGGTGCGAAGAAGTGGCAGGCATCCGGCACGATGGGCAGCGCGAAGCGCAGCAGGCCGTAGCCGCCCATCTTCAGCATGCCGAGCAGCACGGCGGCGCCCGTCGGACCGTCCGAGTGGACGTCGGGCAGCCAGGTGTGGACGGGCCACATCGGCACCTTCACCGAGAACGCCGCGATGAAGCCGATGAACACCATGATCTGCGGCATGAAGTCGAGCTTCAGCGTACGCCACGTGGCGATGTCGAACGTGTGCGAGTGCGCCCAGAGGTAGATCAGCGCGGCCAGCATCGCCAGCGAGCCGACCAGCGAAAAGAAGAAGAAGCGCACGGCCGCGTAGACGCGGCGCTTTTCGCCCCACGTGCCGATCAGCAGATACAGCGGAATCAGCGACGCTTCGAAGAACACGAAGAACAGCATGCCGTCGAGCGACGTGAACACGCCTTGCATGCAGCCCGACAGCAGCAGGAACGCGCCGTAGTACTGCGCGACGCGCGTGGTGATCGATTCCCACGACGCGATCACGATGATCAGCGTCGTCACGGCCGTCAGCACGGTGAACCACAGCGAAATGCCGTCGACACCGAGGTGATACGAGATGCCGAACTCGGGCAGCCACGCGTACTGCTGCTCGAACTGCATCGTCGACAGCGACGAATCGAAGCCCGCTACCAGCGGAATGACGGGGAGGATGCTGACGGCTGCGCCGATCAGCGCAAGCCAGCGCGTGCGGCTCTGCGCGCTGTCAGAGCCGCCTAGCAGGACGACGATACCGGCGACGATGGGGACCCAGATCAGGAGGTCGAGGACTGATGGGAGGTGCATTTGCTCTTTGATGAAACGCCTGAACGCGAATAGCAGGCCCTCGCCCTTGGGGCGAAGGATCAAAAAACCTTACATGGACATTTCGACGGACGGCCCCGAGGGGCGCGGGACGATGCGCGGCTTGCGCACGCGTGTAACCAAAACGCATGACGGTCAGGGTTAACGAGGATAACTCAAAATAATAATGTTGCGCTGCCACAAGTGCGTTTTTTATTTATTGCGAAAGTCGGCATTGACATTGCTGGGTGGTCCTGCGCAGGCAAAGTGCGCTGCACAAGAAAGCGGCACTGGAAGCGCTTCCACACGATTGGGCGCAACGGCGGCTTACAGGGGTTGCCCTAGATTTAAGCGTCCGTTGTTCGCTGTACGCTTAAGTCGCGAGGAGACGAACCCATGAGAAAAGTTTTCCACATCGCCGTTATCGCCGTCTTGGCTTACCTGGTTGCCGATCGGGCGCTGCTGCATGCGCAGGCGCGGGAGGCCAGTACGTTCGCTTGCGCGCAAGGTGCCGAACAGGTAAAGCTGGATGCGCTGGGCAGAGGGTTTGGCGACGCCGCCGCGAGCAGTCAGGGCGATGCGTTCAGGTCGGGATGTCTGGTGACGGGCCGTGGCCGTCCTATGGAGATGCTGGCGCGCAACTGACCAACAGTTGATACGCTGATGAGGCGCAGATGAAGCAGGGCAGGGAAGCCGCGCCGGCCGCACGATACGTCGTGTGCAACCGGCGCGAGGATGCGCGCTTAACGCAAGGTTAGCGCGACATCATGTTCATGCTGACGTTATGCATGACCCACAGCGTACCGCCGATCACGATAACAGCCGTCAGCACCGTGAACGCGAACGCGGTCACGTTCCAGCGCTGACCCGACGACGTGTTCATGTGCAGGAAGTACACCAGGTGAACGATGATCTGCACGAGGCCGAGACCGGCAATCGCGTAGAGCGCCTGCGTGCCCGTTGCCCAGCCCGCCAGCACCACGCCGAATGCGGCTGCCGTCAGGATGACGGACAGCACGAACCCGATCATGTAGCTGCCAAAACTGCCGTGACTTTCGTCACCGTGCGCCGAATGTGATGAGTGAGAATGGCTGCTCATTTAGATCACGCTCGCAAGATAGACAAACGAAAAAACACCGATCCACACGATGTCCAAGAAGTGCCAGAAGAGGCTCAGGCACGTCAGACGGCGCAGTTCGCGCTCGCCCAGAGCGGGCGCGCGCACGACCTGAATCATCATCACCAGCATCCACACCAGACCCGACGTGACGTGCAGGCCGTGCGTGCCGACCAGCGTGAAGAACGCCGACAGGAACGCGCTGCGGTCAGGACCCGCGCCGTCCGCGATCATGTGCGAGAACTCGCGGATTTCCAGCGCGACGAACGACGCGCCCAGCACGAACGTCACAGCCAGCCAGAACAACGTGGTGCTCTTGTTGTTCTTGTGCGCGCCGAGCATCGCGAAACCGTACGTGATACTCGAGAACAGCAGGATCGCCGTTTCGATCGCCACGCCCTGGATCTCGAACAGATCCTTGCCGCTCGGACCGCCGGCGAACTGATGGCTCATCACTGCAAACGTCGCGAACAGCGCCGCGAACAGAATGCAGTCGGTCATCAGATACAGCCAGAAGCCGAACACCGAATTGGACGGAGCGTGTTCCGCGTCGTGATGATGCGGGTCCGCAACAATAGCTTTTTGTAGCATCAGGCAATCTCCTCAGCTTCGGGCAGTTGCTTGGCGATCGCCGCGCCCGAACCAGCGCCGTTACGTTCTTCCATCAGTCGAACGGTTTCGGCCGGGATGTAGTAGTCGGTGTCGTTATCGAAGCTGCGTGCGATCCACGTACCGATCGCGCCGATAAAGGCCGCGATAGCCAGCCACCAGATGTGCCACGTCAACGCGAAGCCCAGCGCAAGGCTGAACACGCCGATGAAGAAACCAGCGCTCGTGTTCGACGGCATGTGAATGTCGCGGTACACCGGCTTCTCGACATTGCCGCGTTGCTTCATGTCGTGGAATGCGTCCAGCTCATGCACGACAGGCACCGTTGCGAAGTTGTAGATCTGCGGCGGCGAGGTCGTCGCCCATTCGAGCGTACGGCCATTCCACGGATCGCCCGTGAGGTCGCGGTTTTCCGGCTTGTTGCGATCGCGGATCGACACGACGATTTGCAGCAGCTGGCAGCCGATACCGATTGCGACGAGCACTGCGCCCAGTTCAGCAACCAGCAGCCACGGATGCCATGCCGGGTTGTCGTAGTGGTTCAGACGGCGCGTCATGCCCATGAAGCCGAGCACGTACAGCGGCGTGAACGCAACCCAGAAGCCGATCTGCCAGAACCAGAACGCAGCCTTGCCGAGCTTCTCGTTCAGCTTGAAGCCGAACGCCTTCGGGAACCAGAAGTTCATGCCAGCGAGGTAGCCGAACAGCACGCCGCCGATGATCACGTTGTGGAAGTGAGCAATCAGGAACAGCGAGTTGTGCAGCACGAAGTCCGCGCCGGGAATCGCCATCATCACGCCCGTCATACCGCCGATCGTGAACGTGACCATGAAGCCGAGCGTCCACAGCACAGGCGTCGTGAACTCGATGCGGCCCTTGTACATCGTGAACAGCCAGTTGAACACCTTCACGCCCGTCGGGACCGCGATGATCATCGTCGCAATGCCGAAGAACGCGTTGACGTCGGCGCCCGAACCCATCGTGAAGAAGTGGTGCAGCCACACGAGGAACGACAGCACCATGATCGCGCAGGTTGCGTAGACCATCGTCTTGTAGCCGAACAGCGGCTTGCGCGCGAACGTTGAGATCACTTCCGAGAAGATACCGAACGCAGGCAGGATCAGGATGTAGACCTCAGGGTGGCCCCATGCCCAGATCAGGTTCAGGTACAGCATGGCGTTGCCGCCGGCATCGTTCGTGAAGAAGTGCATGCCGAGGTAACGGTCGAGACCAAGCAGCGCGAGCGTGACGGTCAGGATCGGGAATGCCGCCATGATCAGCACGTTCGTGCACAGGGCAGTCCACGTGAACACGGGCATCTTCATCAGCGTCATGCCAGGCGCGCGCATCTTGATGATCGTGACGAAGAAGTTCACGCCCGTCAGCAAGGTGCCGATACCCGAGAGCTGTAGCGACCACAGGTAGTAGTCGACCCCGACACCGGGGCTGAACTGCAGCTCCGACAGCGGCGGATACGCGAGCCAGCCCGTTTGCGCGAATTCGCCGACCAGCAGCGAGATGTTGATCAGGATCGCGCTGATCGCCGTCATCCAGAACGACAGCGAGTTCAGGAACGGGAACGCGACGTCGCGTGCGCCGATCTGCAGCGGCACGATCAGGTTCATCAGGCCGACCATGAAGGCCATTGCCATGAAGAAGATCATGATGACGCCGTGCGCCGTGAAGACCTGATCGTAGTGGTGCGGCGGCAGATAGCCGGGCGAGTGGTACGCGAGCGCGAGCTGCGTACGCATCATGATCGCGTCGGCAAAGCCGCGCAGCAGCATGATCATGGCCACGACGATGTACATCACGCCGAGCTTCTTGTGGTCGACGGAGGTGAGCCATTCCGTCCACAGGTAACGCCACTTGCCGAAGTACGTGATTGCGCCGAGCACAGCCAGCGCGCCGAAAATCATCCCGATACCGGCGACGACGATGATCGGCTCGTGATACGGAATGTCTTCCAGGGTTAATTTACCGAACATGCTTACCCCTTGGTCCCGTTAGGTGCACAGTTCACGTCCTTCATGTTGTCGATGACGTGACCGTTGTTGTAGCGGGCAACAATGTTGTTGAAGAGCTTGGGATCGACCGACGAGAAGTACGACACAGACGCCTTCTCTTCCGGCTTCGCCACTGCGTAGTAGCGGTCCATCGAGAGGTGATCCGTCGATGCGCGTGCTTTCGCGACCCATGCGTCGAAGTCTTGTTGCGACTCAGCGAGCGTGCGGAACTTCATGTCCGAGAAGCCCTTGCCGCTGAAGTTGGCGGAAGTGCCGGCGTAATCGCCCGGTTCATCAGCCAGCAGATGCAGACGCGTCTGCATGCCTGCCATCGCGTAGATCTGGCCGCCCAGTTGCGGGATGAAGAACGAGTTCATCACCGTGTCCGACGTGATGCGGAAATTCACCGGGGTGCCCACGGGAATCGCCAGCTGGTTCACGGAAGCGATGCCGAGATCCGGATAGATGAACAGCCACTTCCAGTCGAGCGCGACGACTTCGACGTTGATCGGCTTCACGTTCGATTCGAGCGGCTTGTACGGGTCGAGCTCATGCGTGCTCTTCCACGTCAGGACGGCGAGGAACAGAATGATCAGTGCGGGGATCGTCCAGACGGCGACTTCGATTGCCGTCGAATGCGACCAGTTCGGACGGTATTCGGCGGACTTGTTCGATGCGCGATAGCGCCATGCGAACAGCAGCGTCAGGAAGATGACAGGAACCACGACGATCAGCATCGCCCACGTCGAGGTCGCGATCAGCGACTTCTCGGCGGCACCGATGGGACCTTTCGGCGCGAGCAGATCAAGGTTGTTGCACCCCGAAAGCAGGAGGGCTGGGGCAATTGAGACGAGACCGGCTAGCCGGCCCGCGATTTTTTTCGTCATCGCGGCCCTCTACAAAAACAAACGAACGAACGCATGCATTTCCTTGCTCCTTTTATAAGCGCTCGCATAATACGAAAGACACGTGTTGCAGTACAGCACTTTGATGCGAACGAACTATTGCGCGATCAGAGGTGAGACATAGTGTCGCAATGCCGCATCGGAGACCCTTTTACGGTGTGCTGACGGCAGGAAGGACTGGTTTGAAAGGTTTTCGTAGGGAGATGATGGGCATGCCGGATGCATTTGCTGCGGCACGCAACAGAACTGCGGAGGACGGGATGGACGATAAATTCGACCTTCGACGCTTCGTCGATGCTCAGGCACCTATTTACGGGCAGGCGCTAGCGGAATTGCGCAACGGGCGCAAGCAAAGCCACTGGATGTGGTACGTCTTTCCCCAGTTTCAGGGCCTCGGAACGAGTCAAATGGCCCAAAAATTTGCCATTAACTCATTACCCGAAGCTGTCGCGTATTTGCAACATCCGGTGCTCGGTCCCCGTTTAAAGGAAGTGACGCGTGCTGTCAACGAAGTCGAGGGCCGCTCGATCGAGACCATCTTCGGCTACCCGGATTACCTGAAGTTCCACTCGTCGATGACGCTGTTTTCAAAAGCCGCGCCCGACGAGCCGGTGTTCACCGATGCGCTTGGCAGATACTTCGGCGGCAAGCCGGACGAGCGGACCCTGGAACTCCTCTGAGCGCCGCACGCAAAGCGCGCCGAAGCGCCCAAATACGCGCGCTGCGCGCGCTCCACAAGCCCCGATAAGCGATTCTTAAGGATCGCGCGGCCAGAATGGCCCGTTGCGAAGCCCGACAGAGGCTTCGCGTTACCGGACGGGGCTTCCACATGATTGCGATCTACGCTGCGCTAAAAGCGGCCGGCCTGCGCCCGACGACGAGCCGGGCGTCCGTGCTGAGGCTTTTTCACGAGCTCCCACACGAGCACTTCACTGCCGATCAGGTGTACCGCAAGCTGTCGCGCGAGCCGGAGCCTTGCAGCCTGGCGAGCGTCTACCGCGCGCTCTCGCAGCTGCATGAGGCGGACCTCATTTCGAGCGCGACATTGGGCGATGCGCGCATCATCTACGAACTCAATCGCGGCCAGCGCCACTATCACCTCGTCTGCAACCGCTGCGGCCGCATTCAGGACGCGTACGATCCAGGCCTCGAACAGCAGCAGGAAAAGATCGCCGCCGATCAGCACTTTCACTACGTGACGTCGAGCCTGGTGATCTTCGGCCGATGCGAAGCCTGCGAGGGCCTGCCCGCGATACCCAGGCGCCTCGGCGCGAGCGGATGAGCGATTTCCGGGTGAAGAAGCGCTTAAGGGCGCGCTAAGCTACGGGTTCGGAGAATGGAGGCTATCGACGGAGAGAGTGCGCGATGCGTTTGCTGCTGGTAGAAGATGACGAAATGATTGGCGAGCCCGTCGTGGATACGATGCGCGGCGCGGGCTATGCCATCGATTGGGCGCATGACGGGCGCGAAGCCGAGCTGTCGCTGGCCCACGATGTCTACGATCTGGTGCTGCTCGATCTCGGCCTGCCGAAGGCAGATGGCATCGACGTGCTCAACCGCTACCGGCGCAGCGGCGGCAGCGCGCCCGTGATGATTCTCACCGCGCGCGACGCTGTCGAGAACCGCATTGCGGGGCTCGACGCTGGCGCCGACGACTACCTCGTCAAGCCCTTCGATCTCGATGAACTCGCGGCGCGCGTGCGCGCGTTGCTGCGCCGGCGCACGGGGCATGCCCATCCCGAGTACGCGTACGGCGATCTCACCTTGAACCCCGCCGCACACGAAGCGACGCTGAAGGGCGAATTGCTGTCGCTCGTGCCGCGCGAATTCAGCCTGCTGCAGGCGCTGATCGAAGAGCCGACGCGCGTCTTCACGCGCTCCGAACTCGAAGACAAGCTGTATGGCTGGGGCGAGGAAGTGGGCAGCAACACGATCGAAGTGCATGTGCATAGCTTGCGGCGCAAGATCGGCGCCGACCAGATCGTGACGGTGCGGGGCGTCGGTTATCGGCTCAAGCGCGCCGTATGACGTCGATCCGGCGCTGGTTGCTCGGCTGGCTGATCGCCGGCCTCGCGCTCGCTGCGTTGGTCGCGGCGTACGGCATCTTCTACACGGCGCGGCTCGAAGCGACCGAACTGTTCGACTACGAATTGCGCACGGTGGCGCTCTCCGTGCCGGCGACGATAGGCAGCAGCAACGCGCTCGCGCAGCGCACGCCGGATTTCGCGGGCCTCGCCGACGATCGCCTGTTCATCGAAGTGTGGGACGACGCGGGCCAGAGCGTGTACAAGTCGCTCGAAGGCCTCGACGTGCCGCGTTATCCGCCGGGCCTGCGCACCATCGAGCGCGACGAGTATCACTGGCGGGTCTTCGGCGTGCAGGAAGGCGACCGTTTCGTTCAGGTCGCACAACCCGTGTCTGTGCGCGAAGATCTCGCGCGGCATCTCGCATTGCGCACGCTGTGGCCGCTCGCGTTGTTTCTTCCCGTCATCGTGTTGATCGTGCTGTTCGTGGTCGGCCGGGGTCTTGCGCCGATCGGGAGCATCTCGCGCGCGCTCGCAACCCGTTCGTTCGATTCGCTCGAACCGTTGCGACTGGACGGACGCATGCCCGTCGAACTGAAGCCGCTCGTCGATGCGCTCAACGATCTGCTGCATCGCCTGAACGTCGCCTCGCAATCGCAACGCACCTTTGTCGGCGATGCCGCGCACGAACTGCGCTCGCCGCTGGCCGCATTGAAGCTGCAATTGCAGGCAGCGGAGCGCGACGGCTCACTGGTCGGCAGCAAACAGACCTTCGAGCGCATCGAAGGGCGCCTGAACCGGCTGATCCATCTCGTCCATCAACTGCTGACGATGGCGCGTGAAGACGCGCAGCGCAGCGCGCATTTCGAGCCAGTGAGCCTGCGCCGGCTATGCGAGCGCGCCGTAGGCGACTTTTCGATGCTCGCCGAGGAGAGGCAGATCGACCTCGGCCTGGAGTTCAATCCCTCCCGCGATTCCGACGATGCCTACAAGGTCAGCGCCGAGCCAGCCGGTATCGAGGTGCTGCTCAACAATCTGATCGACAACGCAATCCGCTATACGCCGTGCGGCGGAAAGGTGGATGTGATCCTGAAGCGCAGCGGCGACGGCATCGGCCTATGCGTGTCGGACAGCGGGCCAGGCATTCCGGACGCGGAGCGCGAACGCGTGTTTGACCGCTTCTATCGCAGCGCGGGCAACAAGGAACATGGCAGCGGGCTGGGCCTCGCGATTGCGCTGAAAATCGCGCAACGGCATCAGGCGACGCTCAGCGTCGACAACAACGAAAACGGCGCGGGACTGCGCGTGACGCTGTCGGGACTGCGGGCGCAATAGCGGCTGAATAGCAGCCGAATAGCAGCCGGGTTGGCGCGCGCACTCAACGAAACGTCAGCACGAAGCGCGTGCTGCGCGCGTCGCTTTCCGCATGAACGGTGCCGCCGTGCAGATCCATGATAGTGCGCACGATCGCGAGGCCCAGCCCCGTCGATCCCGGCGACCCTTGCGGCGAACCGGAAGAAGGCAACGAACTGCGCGACGGATCGACGCGATAGAAGCGGTCGAAAATCCGTTCGAGATGTTCGTGCGCAATCGGCTCGCCTTCGTTCGACACCGTGACGCGCACGTCGCCATCGATCTCATGCGCGTCGAGCACGATCTCCTTGTCGCGAGGCGTATAGCGCAGCGCGTTCGCGAGCAGGTTGCCGATGGCGCGGCGGAAGAGTTCGAGATCGGCGGTGAGCATCGCGGCACCTGTCACGCGAACGCGCACGCCGGCGTCTTCCGCGACCCCTTCGAAATACTCGCCGATGCGCGTCAATTCCTGCACGGCATCGAACACGCGCATGTGCTTGACGAACTGCGGATGCTCCGCGCGCGCGAGAAACAGCACGTTCTCGATCATGCGCGACAGACGCTCGCATTCTTCGAGGTTCGATGCGAGCAGCGCTTCGTACTCGTCGGCGGAGCGTGTGCGTGCGAGCGCCACTTCCGTCGCGCCGCGCATGTTGCTGAGCGGCGTACGCATGTCGTGCGCGAGATCGGCGGTGAAGCGCGACATCTGTTTGAAGCCGTGGTCCATGCGTTCGAGCATGGCGTTGAGCGTCGTCACCAGCGCTTCGAGTTCGCGCGGCACGCGTTTAACGGCAATGCGCGTATTCAGGCGGTTCACGGTGACTTGCGCGGCGCTCGCGGCGATATCGTTTACGGGCCGCATCGCCGCGCGAATCAGCAGATAGCTGAGCACCGTGGTCAGCAGCACGCCGATGATGCCGTAGATCTTGAGCTGGTCGCGGTACTGATCGAGCAGTTCGTAGCGGTCGCTCAGGTTGCGCGCGATCAGGATGCTGACCATTTCGCCGTCGCGCAAGGTCACGTCGGTGGCGACACCGCGAATCGGCGCGCCCGTGTTGTTGTGCCACGCGACGATGTCGTCTGCCGTGATGCGCGCCGTTGGCGGCACGCGCTGAATGGAGCGGCCGGTGGCGAGAATTGAAGTGTCGCTGGCGGGCACGGGCATGCCGAGCGTGCTCGTCAGATTGTGCTCGATGGCGAGTTGCCCGTTGGGATCGAACACTTCCATCGACATGCCCGGATTACCCAGCACGATGCTCGTGATCCGGTCGCCATGCTCGCGAATGCCTTTCGATGCTTCGATCTCCTGCGCCAGACGCCGCGCGTGACGCGCAGCGAGCACGATGCTCATGTCGTCTTGCGAACTGATCTCACGTTCGAGCGCGCGATAGAGAAAGTTGCCGACCAGCACGAACACGGCGAGCGTCGTCGCGCCGAACGCGAGCGCGAGCGTGGTGGTGATCGAACGGCCGCGCATCAATCCGCTTCCTTGATTTCGAGCACATAGCCGACACCGCGAACCGTATGAATCAGCTTGACGGGGAAGTTGTCGTCGATCTTGCTGCGCAAGCGGCGAATCGCGACTTCGACGACATTCGTGTCGCTGTCGAAGTTCATGTCCCACACGTATGACGCAATCTGCGTGCGGCTCAACACTTCGCCGTGGCGGCGCGCGAGCAGTTGCAGCAGCGAGAACTCGCGCGGCGTGAGATCGATGCGCGTGGTGCCGCGCTTGACGCGGCGGCGGTTCACGTCCATCTCCAGATCACCGATGCGGATCAGCTCGCTTTCGCGCGGCGGTCCGCGACGTGCGAGTGTGCGCACGCGAGCTAGCAGTTCTACGAATGCGAAAGGCTTGACGAGGTAGTCGTCGGCGCCGAGTTCGAGGCCGCGTACACGGTCGTCGATGTCGTCGCGTGCGGTGAGAAATAGCACGGGGGTGGTGCGCGTGGCACGCAGCGTTTTCACGACGGTCCAGCCGTCCATCCACGGCAGCATCACGTCGAGAATGATGACGTCGTAGTCTTCCTCCTGCGCGAGGATCAGGCCGTGCGAGCCGTCGTTCGCTACCTCGACTGAATAGCCGGACTCTTCTAGTCCCTTCTTCAGGTAGGCCGCTGTTTTGGGTTCGTCCTCGATGACAAGGATGCGCATCGTTCTGCTCCGCTTTGCTGCTGGATTTTGACGTTTCAATCATACCGAGATGTGTGTGGTGTCTGATTACATTTCGGTAATGTTCTAGTTTGCTTGTTTTTCTCTGGCATCGGGCCTTTGCGCTGGCATCCGCGTTTGCGCTTTCGTTGCGGGGCCGGTTTGGTTTTTTGGGGTTTGCGCTGGCATCCGCGCTATGCCTTCGTGCTTCAAGCGTCGCCCCTGTGCGGGGCGGCACCTACTTTTCTTTGCCGCCGCAAAGAAAAGTAGGCAAAAGAAAGCGGCTAACACCGCCAGCTCTTGTGTTTGCCTGAGGGCCCCCAAAGGTTCTTACGCTTCACACGGCAATCACGTGACCTATGTTCGTTGCCAACGCTCTTGCGGTGCGCCTCACCCGCTTCACGCACCCGCGTCCGAGCACGCCATGCCAGATAGTCCACCGCCGCCCAGGTGGCAAACTGTGTGTACGCCGTAGCGCATCACACGCCTCACTTCGGACCCGATTGCGCACGCGTGCCACCCTGTAAGAGCGCCAAGCTATACGACGCGACAACCTACACATAGTTTGCCACCTGGGCGGCGCAAACGATTCGCTGCCGTTAGCCCAAGTTCGGGTGTTTGAAGTAGGTGAGGCGGTCATTCGAAGCGTTGGCAACTAACGCGAACAGAAATGCTGCCGTGTGAAGCGTAAGACCGGTTGGGGGCCCTCAGGCAAGAAGAAATGTTGGCGGTGTGAGCCGCTTTCTTTTGCCTACTTTTCTTTGCGGCGGCAAAGAAAAGTAGGTGCCGCCCCGCACAGGGGCGACGCTTGAAGCACGCTAACAAATCGCGGATGCCAGCGAAAACACAAGCAAACCAAACCAACCCGGCCGCGCACAGCGTCTATGATTGATCTGGCAATACATGGGCGGATAGCCTCAAAGCGGCGTGCGCCCATTCCAGTCGCATCATGCTCTTCCGTTAGCTAACAGCAAGGCCAGTACACGACCCATGGAGCGAACATGGATGCAATCCGTACATTGCTCGAATCGCAACCGTTGCTCACTTTGTTCCTCACCATCGCGCTGGGCTATGTGATCGGCGAATTCAGCATCAAAGGCGTGGCGCTCGGCTCGGGCGCGGTGCTGTTCGTCGGGCTTGCGATCGGCGGCTTTGCGCCGAAGTCCGCGCCGCCCGCGGTGCTCGGCACGCTGGGTCTGTTGCTGTTTCTCTATGGCATCGGCGTGCAGTACGGTGCGCAGTTCTTCGCCGGCTTGTCGAGTACCGATGGACTCAAGGCGAACGCGGCCGCCGTGCTCGGCGTGATCGGCGCGGGCTTCGTGTCGCTCGCACTCGGGCCGCTATTCGGCGTGAAGCTCGATCAGGCGCTCGGCCTGTATGCGGGCGCGGGCACCAGCACGGCAAGCCTGCAGGCGGTGCTTGCCGTGCTGAAGGGCGAAGGGGCGGCCGTCGGCTATAGCGTCGCGTATCCGTTCGGCGTCGCCGGGCCGATCCTGTTTCTCTATCTGCTGAGCGTCGCGCTGGCGCGCAAGATCGAAGCGCCGCCCGCGCACATCATGGAGACGGCCGAGATCGCGCTGCGCAACCAGGCGTTCGTCGGCCTCACGTTTCCCGAACTGAAAGCGCGTCTGCCCGCGGGCCTCGGCATCGCAGCCGTGCGCCGCGCGCATCACAACCAGCTGCCCGCCGACGATTTCGTCATGCAAACCGACGACGTGCTGCTCGCGACGTCGATGGATGGCGACGAACTGCGCAAGGCCACCGAACTGCTCGGCGAATTGCACCCCGGACGCATGACGCGTTTCCGCGAAGATCTCGATTATCTGCGCGTGTTCGCGTCGAGTCGCACCGTGGTCAGCCATGCGCTGCGCGATATCCGATTTCCCGACGGCATGGTGTGCTCGATCGCGCACGTGCGTCGCGGCGACGCCGACATGCTGCCGAGTCCCGATCTGATACTCGAGTTCGGCGACCGTGTCGGTCTCTTGATCGGTCCCGGTCAACGCGATGCGGTGCGCAAGCTGTTCGGCGATTCGATCAAGGGAACGGCGGAGTTGAGCTACATCTCGATCGGCATCGGTGCGGCGCTCGGCTTGCTGGTCGGCCTGATTCCGCTGCCGATACCGGGCGTCGGCAAGTTGTCGCTCGGGCTCGCCGCGCTGCTGCTGGTCGCGCTCTATCTCGGCAAGATCCGGCGAATGGGTGGACTCGTCTGGACGATGCCGCTTTCGGCGAATCTCGTGCTGCGCAACTTCGGACTGACGGTGTTTCTCGCGCAGGTCGGGCTGTCGTCGGGACCGAAGTTCTTTGCGACGATCGGCCTCACGGGCATCTCGTTCCTGTTGTACGGCGCGGCCATTCTGATTGCGCTCGTGTGTATCACGGCGGCGTGCTGCCTGTGGCTTTTTCGCCTGCCGTTCGACGCGACCGTCGGCGTGATCAGCGGCGCGACGGGCAACCCGGCGATCCTCGCGTTCGCGAATCGCATCGCGCCGACCGATCGCCCCGATATCGGCTACGCGATGATCTTTCCATCGATGACGATCGTGAAAATTCTGTTCGTCGAGATCGCGGCTGTGGTCATAGGCGGATGAACGGTTTTGCGCTATCAACACGCTATTGATCTGACGAATACCTTGTAAAAAAGGGCTTTTCGCGAGCATTACGCACGTGTGTTGTGCAAGCGTGTGTGGCGCCGTCGAGACAGCGCGGCTCATCTCGCTGCTTTCTTTACTGGCGAACATAGTCGGTCTCGTATCATCAGGTTCGCCGCGCAACTGCCGTAAACATGCAGGTATGCGACAGACGCCATCGCCTCTCGCAGCCTGGACGTACCAACAGGCGGCGCCCCGGACTTGCCGACCCATTCACGCTGCCGAGCCATGATTCGCCCGCAGGACCTCGCCTCGTTTCGTACTGTTCCTGCCGTGAAGGCCGCGCTGTCACGCTCGCAGTTCGACGCGTTTTCACGGCAATTGCCGCTGCTGTATGTGATCCTCGTGGTGAACAGCGTCGCCGTGGCCGCGACGCATGTCGCCGTTGCGCCGGCGTGGCTCGCCATCTGGGTGCCGCTCGCGATGTGTACGGCCTGCGCGATCCGGCTGGTCGTGTGGGTGAGGCGACGAAATTTCCTCGCGTCGCTGACGGACGAACAGGTCGCGTCGCGGCTCAAGACGACGGTCTGGCTGATTGGACTGCTGGGCGTCATCTTCACGGGCTGGGGATTGCTGCTTTTCCCGTATGGCGACCCGTACGCACGCGCGCACGTGGCGTTCTACATGTCGATTACGGTGATCGGCTGCATCTTCTGTCTGATGCACATGCGCAAGGCCGCGTTGTTGCTGACGGCCATCGTGATCGTGCCGTTCTCGCTGTTCTTTTCGCTGACGCATAACGCGGTGCTTGTTGCGATTGCGATCAACATGCTGCTGGTTGCCGTCGCGATGATCTTCGTACTGGTCACCTACTATCGTGACTTTGCGAACCTCGTTGGATCGAAGCATGCATTGCAGGCGAAGCAGGCCGAACTGCAACGGCTGAGCGACGAAAATTCGCGCCTCGCCAATCTCGACATCCTCACAGGGTTGCCGAACCGCCGGCGCTTTCTGGCCGATCTCGACGCGCTCTTCGAAACGGCGCAGGCAGGGCAGGCCCGATTCGCCGTCGGCGTAATCGATCTCGACGGCTTCAAGCAGGTCAATGATCTATATGGCCACGGCGCAGGCGACCGCGTGCTCGAAGAAGTCGGCCGGCGGCTGCTCGACGTGTCGGGGCCGCATACCCAGCTTGCACGGCTCGGCGGCGACGAGTTCGGCCTGCTGGTGACGGACGTGCGCGAGCCGCAGGACTTGCGCGACATCGGCGCGGCGATCTGCGAAACGCTGCGCGCGCCGTACGCGTGGCATGGCGCGACTGCGCGGCTGTCGGGATCGCTCGGCTTTGCGATCTATCCCGATGCGGGCCGCTCGCCCGCGCAACTGTTCGAGCGCGCGGATTACGCGTTGTACTTCGCGAAGGAGCATCGCCGCGGCGGCACGACGATCTTCTCGGCGGAGCACGAAAAACAGATTCGCGAGCTTGGGCAAGTTGAACAGGCGCTGCGGCATGCGGATCTCGAGCGCGAAATGACGCTGCATTTCCAGCCTATCGTCGACACGGTGCGCGAGCATGTCGTGTCGTACGAAGCGCTGGCGCGATGGGCCAGCCCGACGCTCGGCGACGTGCCGCCGGCGTTGTTCATCAAGGTCGCCGAGCGCAGCGATTTCATTCATACCGTGACGGCGGCGCTATTGCGCAAGGTGCTCGCGACGATGCGCGAGTGCGATCCGGCCGTGCGCGTCGCCTTCAATCTGTCGGCGCGCGATATCGGCTCGGTGGACGCGGTTGCGAACATTACGGGCATCGTTCGCGAGAGTGGCGTCGCGCCTGATCGCCTGACCTTCGAAGTGACGGAGACGGCCGTCATTCAGGATTTCGAGCAGGCGTTCGCGTCGCTCGATGCGTTCAAGCAGCTAGGCGTTCACATTTCGCTCGACGATTTCGGCACGGGCTATTCGAGCCTTACCTGCATTCACCGGCTGCCGCTGGACAAGATCAAGATCGACCGCGGCTTTCTCGACCGCATCGACGCCGATCCGGCGGCACAGGACATCGTGCGCAGCATCGTAGATCTGTGCCGCACGCTTGAACTGACGTGTGTGGCCGAAGGCGTGCAGACGGAGGCGCAGGCGAGCGTGCTGCGCGGGCTTGGCTGCACGGTCATGCAGGGTTTCTACTTCGGCATGCCAATGCCGTTCGAAGAGCAGTCGTTTGCGGTGTGATGGTTGCAGCGCTCAAGGCTCGACGGAGACCGAGCGCTTCAGGCAGCGCAGTGCGAACAAAGAGCGGCTGTCCTGAAAGCCGGGCAGGCGATACAGCTTGCGCCGCAGAAACGACTCGTAGCCTTCCGTGCCCGCCACCGCAACCTTGATCAGATAGTCGTATTCCCCCGACACGAGAAACGCCTCGACCACTTCCGGCAGATCGGCGAGCGCTTCGCCGAAGCGGTCCAGCGTGCGCTCATCGTGCTTCGCGAGCTTCACTTCGATGATGACGGTATCTGGCAAGCCCAACGCTTTCTGGTTGAGCAGCGCCGCATAGCCTTCGATCACACCCGCCTCTTCGAGTGCGCGCACGCGGTTCCAGCAAGGCGTCGCCGACAGGCCGACACGTTCGGCGAGCTTCGCGTTTGAGAGGCGTCCGTCGTTGCGCAGTTCGCGCAGGATGCGCTGATCAGTGGCGTCCAGTTTCATGCAGTCTCCGGGTCAAGACGATTCGTCTTCTGTAATGCCGTTCTGATAGTCGATTATTCTGCCACGATCCCGTTCTGTGCCTGATCAACAGCACAAAATTCCCAATTTGACCGCATACACTTTTGCGACGGATGACCTTGCCTTGCGCGGGTCCCGAGAACTTCGCTGCCTGCGTCCGCGACCCGGACGACGAGCGGCCAGCCGGCGCGAGGCGATCGCTTCGCGCGGACTCAACTGCCTGCCCACAAGGAAGGAACACTGATGGACCGACTGACGACGAACTTTGCCGGAACGCTTTTCGGGCTTCACGGCGAACCGGCCCACGAACGCATTGTCGCGGCCAGCGATGCCGAATCCGGCCTGCAAGCCGTGATCGCGGTGTACAGCACTGCGCGCGGCCCTGCGTTTGGTGGTTGCCGCTACTGGCAGTACGCCTCGGACTACGAGGCGTATCACGACGCGCTGCGTCTGTCACAGGGCATGGCGTTCAAGAACGCGCTCGCGGGACTGCCGTTCGGCGGCGGCAAGGCGGTGATCCTGAAGCGTCCGGAGCAGATGGATCGCGTGGCGCTGTTCAAGGCGTTCGGCAGGCTCGTGCAATCGCTCGGCGGCGTTTATCTGACGGCTGAAGACGTCGGCACGACGGCCGACGACATGCGCGCGGTGCAGAGCGAGACGCCGTATGTGAGCGGCATTCCGCGCGACAACGACGTGTATGGCGGGAATCCGTCGCCGCGCACCGCCTATGGTGTGTTCGTGGGCCTGAAGGCGGCGGTGCAGGTTGCGCTTGGGCGTGACACTTTGGAAGGCATTTCGGTTGCCGTGCAGGGTTTGGGTTCGGTCGGCTGGGATTTGTGCGAACGGCTGCATCGCGCGGGCGCGGAACTGATTGTGTCGGATATCGATGCAGGCAAGACCGGGCGCGCGCAGCAGATGTTTGGCGCGCAGATCGCTGATGCGGCGCGGATTGCATCCGTCAACGCTGATGTGTTTGCGCCTTGCGCGCTGGGTGGGTCGATTACCGAGGCTGTAGCGGCTGGTTGTCAGTTTAAGGTTATTGCTGGTGGCGCTAATAATCAGCTGATGTCGCTGGCTGAGGGTGATGTGCTGCATCAGCGTGGGATTTTTTATGCGCCGGATTTTCTCGTCAATGCAGGTGGGATTATTAGCTGCGTGCGGGAGTATCTCGGCTCCGCCGATAAGCAGGCGGTGCTGGATGAGGTTGCAATGATCGCGCCGCGGGTTTTTGAGCTTGCTGAGAGGGTTAAGGCAACTGGCGTTGCGCCGGCTCGTGCTGCTGTGGTTTGGGCTCGGGAGATGATGGAGAGGTGAGGTTTGGGTGTTGTCGGCGACGCTGTTTGGGTTTGCTTTTGCCTTTGGGTTTGCCTGTAACTGGCGTCGCTTTTGGATTTTTGTCTTTGCGCTGGCATCCGCGTTACGGCGTTTGCCTCTGCGCTGGCATCCGCGATTTGTTAGCGTGCTTCAAGCGTCGCCCCTGTGCGGGGCGGCACCTACTTTTCTTTGCCGCCGCAAAGAAAAGTAGGCAAAAGAAAGCGGCTAACACCGCTAGTTCTAGTTTTTGCCTGAGGGCCCCCAACGGGTCTTACGCTTCACACGGCAATCACGTGACCCATGTTCGTTGCCAACGCTCTTGCGGTGCGCCGCACCCGCTTCACGCACCCGCGTTGCGGCACGTCATGCCAGATATTCCTCCGCCGCCCAGATGGCAAACTGTGTGTAGGCCGTAGTGCCACACACGCCACACTTCGGACCGATAGCGCAGGCGTCCCACCCTGTAAGAGCGCAACCCTGTACGACGCGACAGCCTACACACAGTTTGCCACCTGGGCGGCGCAAACCATTCGCTGCCTCTGGCCTTTGTACGGGAGTTTGAAGCAGGTGAGGCGCTTATTCGAAGCGTTGGCAACACGGGCGAACAAGGACGTTGCCGTGTGAGGCGTAAGACCCTGTGGGGGCCCTCAGGCAGGAACAAGAACTGGCGGTGTTAGCCGCTTTCTTTTGCCTACTTTTCTTTGCGGCGGCAAAGAAAAGTAGGTGCCGCCCCGCACAGGGGCGACGCGTGAAGCACGCTAACAAGACGCGGACGCCAGCGAAAACCCAAGCAAACCAAACCAAACCAAACCAAACCAAACCAAACCAAACCAAACCAAACCGCCCGCACCCCGAAGCCTCAACCGCGAACGCCAGCGCCAAGGCCAAAAAAACACCGACCGGCATCGCCCGCGCCACGAAGGCTCAAACCCAAACCCCGAGGGTTTCCCCCCATACCACCCGCCGCAGGCAAATTTGTATGATGACCCTATGACATGGCAAATCCACTGATATGTTCGAAAAAATCCCGAGCCGGGCGCTAAGCGACACAGTCGCTCAACAGCTGCTGGCGCAAATCGACAAAGGCACCTTCGCCCGCGGCGGTAAGCTGCCCACAGAAGCCGTGCTATCGCAAGAGTTCGGCGTAAGCCGCACAGTGATCCGAGAAGCGATCTCGCGCCTGAAGAACGAAGGCGTGGTCGAGCCCCGCCAGGGCAGCGGCGTCTATGTGTCAGCCCACGGCGCGATCCGCCCACTGCGAATCGACTACGCAGAAGCCATGGAAGGCGGCTCAGTGCTGCACATCCTCGCAGTGCGCCGCGCAATAGAAGCCGAAGTCGCAGCAGAAGCCGCCATGCGCCGCACGGACGCCGACATGCTTGCCATCGACGCCGTCCTCAAAAAGATCGACGAAGCCGTCTCCGAGGGCCGCGACGGTGTCGCTGAAGACGTCGCGTTTCATCGCACGATCGCTGCCGTGACGGGCAACCCGTATTTCCTGAAGACCCTCACGTTCCTCAACCAGTACCTCGAAGCAGGCACCGTCATCACGCGCCGCAACGAAGCGCTGCGCGAGGACTTCTCGCGTCAGGTGCGCGACGAGCACGCGGCAATCGTCGCCGCGATCCGCGCAGGCGATCCACTGGCCGCCCGCAACGCCGCGCAAACGCACATGTACAACGCCGCCCGCCGCCTGGCAGAGGCCGGTATCTGCTGATCCACACACGTCTGCTCGCGACACGCGCGAGCCGTCGTCCGAAGCATTGTTCGTAGAGGAATGGTATGTCCAGAAATGTCGGAGTGATCGGTCTTGGCGCGATGGGAATGGGCGTCGCGCGCTCGCTGCTGCGCGGCGGCTTCAACGTGCATGCGTGCGACGTGCGCCGCGATGTGCTCGACCAGTTCGTCGCCGATGGCGGCAAGGCTTGCGCAAGTCCCGCTGAACTCGGCGCGCAATGCGACGTCGTCGTCACGCTCGTCGTCAACGCGGCGCAAACCGAAACCGTGCTATTCGGCGAGCAAGGCGCCATTCGGGCGATGAAACCCGGCGGCGTCGTGATCGCCTGCGCAACCGTTGCGCCCGACTTCGCCATCGACCTCGGCCGCCGCGTCGAAGCGGCCGGCTTGCAGATGCTCGACGCACCCGTGTCGGGCGGCGCCGCGCGCGCGGCATCGGGCGAAATGACGATGATGACGTCCGGCCCCGCCGCCGCCTACGCCGCATGTGACGACGTGCTCGCAGCGATGGCGGGCAAGGTCTACCGCCTCGGCGATCAGCATGGCGCGGGGTCGAAAGTGAAGATCATCAACCAGCTGCTCGCGGGCGTACACATCGCCGCCGCCGCCGAGGCGATGGCGCTCGGCCTGCGCGAAGGCGTGGACGCCGACGCGCTCTACGACGTTATTACGCACAGCGCCGGCAACTCGTGGATGTTCGAGAACCGCGTGCCGCACATTCTCAACGGCGACTACACGCCGCTGTCGGCCGTCGATATCTTCGTCAAGGACCTCGGCCTCGTGCTCGATACCGCGCGCCGCTCGAAGTTTCCGCTGCCGTTGTCGGCGGCGGCGCATCAGATGTTCATGATGGCGTCGACGGCAGGGCATGGCGGCGAAGACGATTCCGCCGTCATCAAGATTTTCCCCGGCATCGACGTGCCGCCGAAGCGCTAAGCGGAGCCGAACGAGATGACCACCTCTACCCGCAAGCCCCTGCTCGGCTGCATCGCCGACGACTTCACGGGCGCGACCGATCTCGCGAACATGCTGGTGCGCGGCGGCATGCGCACCGTCCAGACCATCGGCGTGCCCGCTGCCGATACCCGCATCGAAGCGGACGCGCTGGTCGTCGCGCTGAAGTCGCGCACCATCGACGCCGCGGATGCCGTCGCGCAATCGCTCGACGCGCTGGACTGGTTGAGCGCGCAAGGCTGCCGCCAGTTCTTCTTCAAGTACTGCTCGACCTTCGATTCGACCGATAAAGGCAACATCGGCCCCGTCGCCGATGCGCTGCTTGATGCGCTGTCGGCGATCGACGGCGGCACGCCGTTCACGATCGCGTGCCCGGCGTTTCCCGAAAACGGCCGCACGATCTATCGCGGGCATCTGTTCGTCGGCGACGCGCTGCTCAACGAATCAGGTATGGAACATCACCCGCTCACACCGATGACGGACGCGAACCTCGTGCGCGTGCTGCAGCGGCAAACGCGCTCGAAAGTCGGCCTCGTGCGCTATGACGCGGTGGCGCAGGGCGCGCAAGCCGTGCGTGCATCGATCGATGCGCTGCGCCACGACGGCGTGCGCATGGCGATCGCCGATGCAGTGTCGGACGCCGATCTCTACACGCTCGGCGAAGCCTGCGCGGACCTGCCGCTGATCACGGGCGGCTCGGGCGTTGCGCTCGGCTTGCCGGGCAATTTCCGCCGTGCCGGTCTGCTCGACGATGCCGCCGATGCCGGTGAACTGCCGCGCGTCGAAGGCGCGTCGGCGGTGCTGGCGGGCAGCGCGTCGAAAGCGACCAATGCGCAGGTTGCCGCGTGGCGCGAAACGCGCCCAGCGTTCCGCATCGATCCGTTGGCGGCCGCGCGCGGTGAGCCCGTCGTCGAACAGGCGCTCGCCTTCGCGCGCGAGCATATGAACGCGGCGCAGCCTCAGCCTGTGCTGATCTACGCAACGGCATCGCCGGATGACGTGAAGGCCACGCAGCGCGAACTCGGTGTCGCGCAAGCCGGGGAACTGGTCGAACGCACGCTGGCTGCGATTGCGCGCGGGCTGCACGATCTCGGCGTGCGCAAGTTCGTCGTCGCGGGCGGCGAGACATCGGGCGCCGTGGTGCAGGCGCTCCGCGTCGAAATGCTGCGCATCGGCAAGCAGATCGATCCCGGCGTGCCCGCGACCGCGACCATCGGCGCTGAGCCGCTCGCTCTTGCGCTCAAGTCGGGCAACTTCGGCGCCGTCGATTTCTTCGCGAAGGCGCTGCATCAACTCGACGGAGGCGCGCAATGACGCTCGCCATCCACTCGGGCAGCGAAGCAAAAGTCCGCGAAGAAATCTGCGTGACGGGCGCGAGCCTGTACGAGCGCGGCTATACCGTCGGCAGCGCGGGCAACATCAGCGCGCGCCTCGACGACGGCTGGCTGATCACGCCGACGGACGTCTGTCTCGGCCGTCTCGACCCCGCGCAGATCGCCAAAGTCGATCTCGAAGGCAACGCCGTGTCAGGCGGCAAGCCGTCGAAAACGCTCGCGCTGCATCGCGGCGTCTACGAGCGCAACGGCGAGGCGCGCGGCATCGTACACACGCATTCGACGCATCTTGTCGCGCTGACGCTCGCGGGTGTCTGGAACGACGCCGACGTGTTGCCGCCCATCACGCCGTACTACGTGATGAAGGTCGGCCACATTCCGCTGATCCGCTACCGGCGTCCCGGCGATCCGCAAGTCGCGCAGCAGATCGCGGCGCTCGCTGAAAGTGTGCGCGGCGTGTTGCTCGAACGGCTCGGGCCTGTGGTGTGGGAGCGGTCGGTATCGCAGGCTTCGTACGTGCTCGAAGAGCTGGAAGAGACGGCGCGCCTGTGGCTGATGACGAACCCGCGTCCCGCGCCGCTCGACGAAACAGCGCTTGAAGAATTGCGCACGGTATTCGGCGCGCGCTGGTGATACGCCCGGAAGCATAGAAGCTCAACGGTCCGCGCACGCCGCGGGCCATCCGCATGACCAACCAGGCAAAAAGCCGGAGGACCGACCGCCATGAAGCGGGCGGCTAATAACCGGCGCCATTCGAAGGAGACAGTGCATGACAAGCTATCAGGCGGCATCCGCACGCCCCGCATCAACTGCCGACGCAGCCGGACAACCCGGCGCGGCTGAAGTCGAACGCACCTACGGCAAGGTGTTCTGGCGCATCGTGCCGTTCCTGATGCTGTGCTACGTGGTCGCGTATCTGGACCGCGTCAACGTCGGCTTTGCGAAGCTGCAGATGTCGCAGGATCTCGCGTTCAGCGAAACGGTGTTCGGCTTGGGCGCGGGTGTGTTCTTCGTCGGCTACTTCCTGTTCGAATTGCCTAGCAACATCCTGATGCACAAGCTGGGCGCGCGGATCTGGATTGCGCGCATCATGATCACCTGGGGCGTGATGTCCGCGCTCTTCGTATTCGTGAAGACACCGGCGCAGTTCTACGCGCTGCGCTTTCTGCTCGGTCTTGCCGAAGCCGGTTTCTATCCCGGCGTGATCCTGTATTTGACCTACTGGTTCCCGTCGCATCGTCGCGCGAAGATCATCGCGGTGTTCATGTCGGCGATTCCCGTGTCGGGCATTTTCGGCAATCCGCTGTCGGGCTGGATCATGCAAAGCTTCGATTCGCATCATGGCTTCGCGGGCTGGCAATGGATGTTCGTGATTGAAGCGGTGCCCGCCATCGCAATCGGCATCGCGACGATTCTGTATCTCGACAACGGCATCGCCAGCGCGAAATGGCTGACGCCGCGCGAGAAAAAACTGCTCGCCGATGAAATCGCCGCGCAGCCGCAAGAGAAAACGAAGTCGCATTCGGTCGGCGCCGTGTTTCGCGATCCGCGCACGTGGTGGATGTCGCTGATTTACTTCGCGTTCGTCACGGGTCAATATGGGTTGACGTTCTGGATGCCGACGCTCGTCAAGTCGACGGGCGTAACGGGCGCGTTCCAGATCGGCCTGTTGAGCGCGATTCCGTTTCTGGTCGCGATCGTCGTGATGAACGTGATGGGCCACAGCGCGGACAAGCGTCGCGAGCGCCGCTGGCATCTGATCGGTCCGGCGCTTGCGGGTGCGGTCGGCTTTACGGTTGCGGCTTCGTTTGCTGACAACACGGTCGTATCGATCGCGTCCCTCTCGATCGCGGCAGCGGGCGTGCTGACCTGCGCGCCGCTCTTCTGGTCGCTGCCGACGGCGTTCATGTCGGGCGCGACGGCGGCGGCGGGCATTGCGATCATCAATTCGATCGGCAATCTGGCGGGCTTCGCGAGCCCGTACATGATCGGCTATCTTAAGGACCTCACGCACAGCACGCAGTCCGGCATGTACGTGCTCGCCACGATGCTCGTGATCGGCGCGCTAGCCACCTGGCTGACGCCCGCGCGGCTCGTGAACCGCTGAACGCGCTTTAAAAGGAGTTGCTTCGATGCCTCGCTTCGCCGCCAACCTGACGATGATGTACAACGAACACGCGTTTCTCGATCGCTTCGCCGCTGCGGCGCGCGATGGTTTCGAGGCCGTGGAGTTTCTGTTCCCGTATGACTTTCCGGCCGCCGATCTGAAGGCGCGTCTGACCGAAAACGGTCTCACCCAGGCGCTCTTCAACGCGCCGCCCGGCGACTGGGCGGCGGGCGAGCGCGGCATCGCGTCGTTGCCGGGCCGCGAGGACGAGTTTCGCCGCAGCGTCGATACGGCGCTCGAGTACGTGCGCGTGCTCGGCAATGACAAGTTGCACGTGATGGCGGGCTTGATCAAGCCGGAGCAATCGCGCGCCGCGCATCGCGAGGTGTATCTGAAGAACCTCGCGTATGCGGCGAAGACCGCGCAGGCGGACGGCATCACCGTCGTCATCGAGCCGATCAACACGCGCGATATCCCCGGCTTCTTTCTGAACCGGCAGGACGATGCACAGGCGATCTGCGCGGAAGTCGGCGCGGCGAACCTGAAAGTGCAGTTCGATCTTTACCACTGCCAGATCGTCGAAGGCGATCTCGCGGTGAAGCTCAAGCGCGACATCAAGGGCATCGGCCATATCCAGGTTGCGGGCGTGCCCGAGCGGCACGAGCCGGATATCGGCGAAGTGAACTATCCGTATCTGTTTTCATTGATCGACGAGCTGGGTTACGACGGCTGGATCGGTTGCGAATACCGGCCGCGCGCAGGCACGTCCGATGGACTTGGATGGATCAGGCCGTACCTGAAGGCACGCAGCTAAGGTGGTACCTGAGCGCGTTCGACAGACACACTGAGGATTAACTGGAACATGAAAGTACTGATCACGGGCGGCGCGGGATTTCTCGGCCAGCGTCTCGCGCGCGAGCTGCTCGCACGCGGCGAACTGAAGGGCACGGACGGACAGCGTCAGCCGATCACCGAACTGGTGTTGCTCGACGTCGTCGCGGCGCAGGGTCCGAAAGACGAACGCGTGCGCGTCGAAGTCGGCGACATTGCCGAGCGCAGCGTGCTCGAACGTCTGATCGACGACAAGACGGCGGCGATCTTCCATCTTGCGGCGATCGTCAGCGGCCAGGCGGAAGCCGATTTCGAACTTGGCATGCGCATCAATCTGGACGCGTCACGGCTGCTGCTCGACGTGTGCCGCGCGCGCGGGCATCGGCCGCGCGTGCTGTTCACGAGTTCGGTCGCCGTCTACGGTGGCGATTTGCCCGATGTCGTGCTCGATGAAACCGCGCTCAATCCGCAGTCATCCTATGGCGCGCAGAAGGCGGGCGCCGAGTTGCTGCTCAACGACTATGCGCGGCGTGGTTTCGTCGATGGCCGTGTGTTGCGCCTGCCGACCATCAGCGTGCGGCCGGGCAAGCCGAATGCGGCGGCGTCGTCGTTTGCGAGCGGCATCATTCGCGAGCCGCTCACCGGCGAACCGGCCGTGTGCCCGGTGAGCGGGTCGACGCGCTTGTGGCTACTGTCGCCGCGCAAGGCGATCGAGTGTCTTATCGCAGGAAGCGAGATCGACAGCGCGGCGCTGGGCAATCGCCGCACCGTGAACCTGCCGGGCGTGTCGGTGACGGTCGACGAAATGGTCGCCGCGCTGCGCGAGGTGGCAGGCGATGCCGTCGCGGCGCGCATCGAATGGAAGGCGGATGAGCGTGTCGAGAAGATCGTCGGCAGCTGGCCTGCGCGATGGGATGTGTCGCGCGCGACGCAGCTTGGGCTGCACGGCGACGCGTCGTTCAAGGATATCGTCCGCGCCTTCATCGACGACGAACTCGGCGGGAAGATTCCGCGGTAGTGACTTCTACGGGAGCGTGCGGTTGCTCCCGTTACCTGCGCGCATCCGCTTCTATAATCGGACGATCCACTCACACCGAGGGAATCTGATGCGGCGCAGCGCGATTCTCCTGATGCTTTTTCTGACCGCATGCAGCGCGACGGTCAAGCCGACGCTCACGAACGGCCGCGACGGCGCGGTGATTGCGTGCGACGGCCTGCTCTATAGCTGGAAGATCTGCGACAAGGCGGCAAGGAAAACATGTCCGGGCGGATATGATGTGGTGGATCGGCAGGAAAGCAGAAGCCGCACCGACTACGGCAGCTATCCGACGCGCAAGCTCGTAGTGAGTTGCAAACAGTATTAGCGCGGGTCACGCATCGCGCTATTCGAAACCGTGGCAGACACGCGAGACTCCGCGCGCGGCGCGGCCTGTTTCTTCTTCTCTGCGAGCGGCTTCTTCGATCTGAAGCGGTCGCGATAGTCGGCCGGGTTGATCTGCAGCCGGCGATGGAAGGTCCTGCGAAATCCGTCGGTGTCTTCGAAGCCGCAGCGCTGCGCGATGTCACGCAGCGACAGATCGGTGGCTTCGAGAAAGCGCCTCGCCGCATCGATGCGCGCGTTGGCGAGAAACGTCATCGGCGTGATGCCGCATTCCTTTGCGAAGAGGCGCGACAGGTTGCGCGCGCTCATGTGTACGCGTTCGGCGAGCGACGCCACGGTATGGTCCACATGCAGGTTGTCGAGCATGAACTGCTGCAGCGCGACCATCTGCGAACCCGGCGACGCCTGCGTCTCCAGCAGCGGGCTGAATTGCGACTGCCCGCCTGCGCGCCGCAGATAGACGATCAGATACTTCGCGACATCGAGCGCCATCTGGCGGCCGAAGTCGTCTTCGATCATGGCGAGCGACAGGTCGATCCCTGCCGTCACACCCGCCGTCGTGTAGATGTTGCCGTCCTGCACGAAGATGTGATCCGGCTCGATCCTCGCCTTCGGAAACGTCGCGGCGAGGCGCGGCACGTCCATCCAGTGCGTCGTCACTACCTTGTTGTCGAGCAGGCCCGCCGCGCCGAGCGCAAACAGCCCGTTGCAGATCGCCGATACGCGGCGGCATTGCCTGTGCTGCGTCCTGAGCCAGCCGCTTAGCGCCGGGTCGTCGAACGCGTCGAAGATGCCGAGGCCGCCGGGCACGATAATCGTGTCGAACTCGGGGCACACGTCGAAGATCGTGCGGTCGGGCATCGTGCTCAAGCCGCTCGACGATTGCACGGCACCGCGCGTCGTGCCGACCGTCAGCATTTCATATTCGCACTCGCCCTTGCTCAGTATCTTCACTTCGGCGAACGCGTCCCTCGGTCCGGCGATATCGAGCAGCTGGAAACCGGGGAAGACAAGCATGCCGACCTTGATGCGTTTCATCGCGAGTGTCCGGATACGCTGGAAGACGGGCGCCCGCGTGGGTGGGCGCCTCGAACGGTTAGTCTATACGGCAATGCCCGACGCGTCCGGGCAGTCAAAAAGCTTGCGTCGCAGCGCTGGCGCCGCGCGCATCGCCGCGCATGCGCGAGTCGGCGAATCCGATGCGCTCGGCCAGCACGCCGAACAGCGCGCCTAGCGTCGTCCAGATCACGGCCTGCATGCCGATCGCGGCGATGCGGAACTTCCACAGCAGCGTGGCAGGGAAAGCGGCCGGAACTTCGTCGATGGCGGGCAATGCCGCGAGCACCACGGCCAGCATCACGACGAACGCGAGCAGCCCCGCCAGCGCGCCGTTCCACGCGCCGAAGCGACGCGCGACGACACTGCGCACGTTGAGCGACAGCACCATGATCGCGACCGAGATCGCGATCGTCAGGAAATACAAGCCTGTGCGATAGCCGATCGTATCCGGATCGCCGACGGACGGCGGGTTAGCGGGATACTTGAGATTCGGCACGACGACTAGCGCGACGAACGCACCAAGCGCGAGCCACGCGGCAAGCGGCCGTGCGCCGAGCTTGCCGACGCGTCCCCACGCCCACGCGAAGGTCAGCGCGAAGAGCCCGCCGAACGCCGCGCCGTACGCGACGACGCCCGTCAGCAAACCGGGGCCGGCTTGCGTGTCGCGGCTCACCAGTTCGGGTTCGTGCGCGTCGCCTTCCATGGCGTGCGTGTGTTCCTCGAAGGCGATCGCGCGATCGACCTGCGGCTCGCCCGCCACGCGCGCGAATCCAAACGCGATCAACCCCGCGACGACACCCGCGAGCATGCCGCGCATCAACAGCTTGCCGACCATGATCGTCTCCTTGTCAGTGGCAGGGGAAACCGAGCAGATGGCGCCCGTCATGCACGAACTCATGCACAACCATACCCGGCACGAGCGACGTCGCGCCTTCCTCTGCGCCGACGAAGTACAGCACCAGCAACATCAGCAGGCCGCCGAAGACGATCCACGGCAGCAGTTCGCGAAGCGGAATGGGCGCGAGCGCGTCTACTGGTTGGAGAACAGCATCGTTCATGAAAAACCTCTTGAGTGTGAATGAATGATCAGGATGTCCGGCTTACGATTGAACCGCCACGCGCCGCGCCGTAACGACGCGCGCGAGTTCGTCGCGCGACAGCACGCCGCTCGCTTCGACCACGTTCAACAGCGCTTCGAGAAAGCGTTCGTAGTAGTCCCAGCGCGGCTGGTTCTCGCAGTCGATCATTTCCCACTTCGCAATCGACGCAATCAGGCTCTGTCGAAAGTCTTCCCATTCGAAGCAGCCCGCCTTCGACAGCGACAGCGCGAGACCGAACACGTCGCGCTCCCAGCGGTTGGTGAAAAACAGCTTGCCGTCCAGACGCGGCGGCGAGTCCGGTGTACCGAGCATCGATGCCGCGGCGTATTCCTCGAAGCGCGTGAACATGGCGATGTCCTCAAGCCGTGGGCGCAGCGACGAGCGCGACACCCATCATCGATTCCGGTGTGACGAGTGCGGCGAGTTCTTCCTCGTTCAGGTGCTCCGTGTTCGCGGGACGCTCTGGCACGACGAACCAGCGGATTTGCGCGCTGCTGTCCCACACCTTCACTTCCTTCGCCGCGGGCACGGTCACGCCGAATTCCTGCAGCACCGCGCGCGGCTCGCGCACGCCGCGCGCGCGAAACACCGGGTCCTTGTACCAGTACGGCGGCAGGCCGAGCACGGGCCACGGATAACACGAGCACAACGTGCAGATGATCAGGTTGTGTACGTTGGTGTCGTTGGCGACGGCGGCCATGTGCTCGCCTTCCGCGCCCGCCATGCCGAGCGGCAGCGAAAGTTCGGCAATCGCTTTGGGTGTGTCGTCGATCAGGCGCTGCTTGTACTCTGGATCAACCCACGCGTGCGCGACGATCTTCGCGCCGTTGAACGGGCCGGCCATCGTCTCGAAGTGCGCGAGTACGGCATCGACGGAATCGCTGCCGATCACGCCTTTCTCGATCAGCAGCGCTTCGAGTGCGCGGACCTTGGCGGCACTCGACGCTTCGCGGTCGTCGGGATATTCGAACATTGGGGTCATGCTGGTCTCGCTGTCGGTTTAGTTGGCCGGCTGCACGTAGGCTTCGTACAGGTCGGCGTAGAGGGTCGTGTTGGCTTCGCTCTTGCCTTCGCCCCAGATGTCGGCGGTATCGAAGGCGATCCGGTAGACGGGCATCGGCTCGCCGATGCCGTCAACACCTGTCGATACGAAGTATGAGAACGCGCCCGGGTAGACGAGATCGACGGTGCCCGTCTTGTTGCGCAGATAGCCGGGCAGACGCGTGTGATCGACGGCGTCGGGGTCGGCGATACGCACCGTGTCGCCTTTTGCAAAGCGTGCTGTGCGTTCAAGTGCGTGATAGCCCGAATCGCCGTTTTGCAGATACGCATCGACTTGCGCGGCGAGAGGCGTGTCCGGCTTGTCAGGCAAGGTGGCATCCGGGCTCGCCCGATAGTGCGCCGTCTTCTCCGCGAGTTCCTCCGCCGTGATGTAACCCTGATCGACGAAGAATTGCGAAATGCCGCCTAGCCACTTCTCGTAATAGCGGTACTTGAAGTAATCGAATGGCTGCATGTCTTCGGCGCCCGTGCGCAGCGATGCCCAGGTCCAGTCGTTCTTGAACGTGGTCGGCAGTTGATCGATCGGGTAAGGATGCAGCGCGTTCGCCAGATGCGCGCTCTCGGCCATCATCACGGTATGAATGCCGAAGATGCGCTTTTCCCACGGCTCAACGAAAACACGCGTCTCGGTGCTGACGGGGCCGAGGTTTTCGATGCCGCCAAGGTGATGCTGTAATTTCACGGTTCGCTCCGCAGAGTGGTGAAGAGAGACTTAGCCAAGCCGATGCTGGCGCCTGAATGCGAGCGCTTCGCCCACGACTTCCGACACGAAGCCGAACGCCGCGCCCGTCACGAGCGCGGCAGCGGCGACGAGCGCGGGGTTGCCGATGCCTGCCGTCGTGATTGCCTTGCCGGTCGCGACGGTGGTGCCGACTGTCGATGCGAAGCCCCACACGATCGCGGGCAACACGTCGAGCAGCTTGAGCTTCGACGCCTGCACCATCGCCGCGCTGCCGATGCCGACCAGCACGGCGACCGCGAATGCGCTGCCGCTCGTCGTCGCAATGCACAGCAGCGTCAGCGAGGCGATCACGAGCCCGGTCAGATTCGACGCGACGCTCTTGACGAAGCCTGCGCGTCCGCCGCCCAGCACGAAGAACGATGCCCAGGCGATGAACGTCACCCAGACGGGAACGGGCAGCAGGGTTCCCGTGAGCCATGTGTCGGCGACAGCAAGAACGCCGATGCTCAATGTGTACGCCTCAGGCTTTTTCATTTGCGTGCTCCTTCAAGGAAATTGAGTGAAAGGGTTAGTGCATGCAACTCAACAGACCGTCGCGCATCCGCTCGGCGTCGATGTTTCTGCCGATCATCACGAAGCGGTTCTCGCGGTGTTCATCGCGCGACCACGCCTTGCCGAACTTCGCGTCGAGCAGCATGTGAACGCTGTGGAAATGCAGCCGCCGCGCTTCGTCGTGCAGGTTGAGCACGCCTTTCATGCGCAGCAGTTGCTGGCCGTCTGTCTGCACGAGCTGATTGATCCAACGGTTGAAGCGCGTTGCGTCGAGCGCGCCTGGCACGATGAACGCGCACGATGCGATCGTGTCGTCGTGCTCGTGGTCGTGGCCGGCTTCGTCGAGTAGATCGGGTTCGACGGCGAGCAGGTTGTCGAGCGAAAAGCTGCGCACGCCTAGAAGTGAATCGACGGCGACGGCCGAGTGATTCGCGAAGTCGACCTGCGCGGTCGGATTGAGCTGACGGATGCGTTCGACCAGCGCATCGACTGCTTGCGGCGAGGCGATGTCGGTCTTGTTGACGATGATCCGGTCGGCGAACACGACCTGTTCTCTCGCGATGTCGTCGTCGAGTTGCGCATCGGCATGCAGCGCGTCGATGACGGCGACCACCGATTCCAGTTCGACGCGCTCGCGCACGTCGGGATCGGCGAGAAAGGTCTGCAATACGGGCGCAGGATCGGCAAGGCCCGAGGTCTCGACGATCAGCCGCTCCAGCCGGTCACCGAAACGCGCGAGCAGATCGCGCACGCTCGCGACGAGATCCGTGCGAACCGTGCAGCACACGCAACCGTTGTTGATTTCGACGACGGCTTCTTCGTCGGCCACGATCAACTGGCCGTCGATGCCCACTTCGCCGAACTCGTTCACGACAATGCCGATCTGCATCGGTCGCGTCGCGTCGAGGATGTGATTGACGAGTGTCGTCTTACCGGCGCCGAGAAAGCCGGTCACTACTGTCGTAGGGATTTTCTTGAGTCGCATCGCGGTCGTCCTTGGCGCTTGCCTTGCGGCGGTGCGCAGGTTGGGAACGCACGATTCTTAGCGACTTCCAGGCCGAATTATCGCGGCTGTCTTCGGGGCGACCATAGTTGGCAGGAATATGCGGCCCGGCTTACCGGATTTGCCGGAACGGTGCTGGACGGACAGAAAGCGGGTGGGAGAGGAGATGGGCGGCGCTATCGACAATGGGGCGCGCGTGATCGCAAACGGTGCGGGAGATGCATCGAAGCGTGCGGCAGAGCAGCGAGGTGCAGGCGAAGGTGGTTGTTCGACTGCGCCCTAAGAGATTGACCACTTACAGACCACTGGCCCTTCGTGGTCGGCGGCGATGATGTTATGCGAAGTCCGCATACCTGCATGCATGACTAGCATCAACTTTTTTTTGGCCGTCCCTACCATCCGTTCTTACGCTGGAGCGGTGTTTGGCCAACATCGCTCCAGGCCTTTCCCAGCGTACTGCGGACGGATCGCAACCCTGTTTTCACGACCCCGTGGTGCATACACTGAATGGAAGGCACAGCTCATCGGTCGGCGACCGTAACGCGCTTCGCCCGATCGTAGCCAGGCCGATGAATCCGGTTTAGTACCGTCACGGTTTCTTACTCATTCACATACGATCATGAACACACTATCCCGACTCGCTTTTGCGCCAGGCCGTACCGTGAGCGCGCTGCTGATCGCGGCATGCATTGCGCTCCCCGTCTGCTCGACATTTGCGGTAGCCGCTGAGTCCAATGCGGATCAGTCGACCACCGTCGATGGCCAGAACAAAAAGCTGCCACGCATCGTGGTGCTTGCGACGGGTGGGACGATATCTGGAACGGCAGACGCACGTTCAGCCATTGGTTACAACTCCGGCGAGAGAACCGGCCAGCAGTTGCTCAAGGATGTTCCGGGAATCGGCAAGTTCGCAACGATCACTGCCGAACAGGTTTCGAATGTCGGTTCGCAAGACATGAACGACGGGATCTGGTTTCAGCTGGCCAAGCGCATCAATGAGATCTTTGATCGCGGCGAGGCGGATGGTGTCGTGATAACGCATGGTACGGATACGATGGAAGAGACCGCCTTCTTCCTGAAGAACGTCTTGCATTCTCGCAAGCCGGTGGTTCTCGTCGGGTCCATGCGACCGGGTGGTGTTGTCGGCGCCGATGGCCCGAATAACCTTCTCGAAGCAGTTGAGGTGGCGGCGAGTCCTCAGTCGCAGGGGCGCGGTGTGATGGTGGTCATGAACGATACGATCCACGACCCGCGCTGGATCACCAAAACGAACACAACCTCCGTTCAGACATTCCTGTCGCCGAATGCAGGCCCAATAGGATTTGTCGATCCGGCGTCGATCCGATTCGTCACGCCCCTAACGGACTCCCGTCAATCTCCGTATACGCTGCCCGCTGCCGGACCATTGCCCCGCGTCGATATTGTCTACGCGCACAGCAATATGGATGCGTCGCAGATCGACCATGCCGTCGCTGACAATGCGAAAGGGATTGTGATCGCTGGCGTAGGCGACGGTGATGTATCGAAGGCGGCGTTGGCTGCCATGGAGCGGGCCGCGAAGATGGGGATTGTCGTGGTTCGCGCTTCCCGGGTTGGAACGGGCTTCGTGAATCGGAATGTGGAAGTTGACGATGACAAGAGCGGCTTTGTCGCCTCTCTTGATCTCAATCCACAAAAGGCCCGTGTGTTGACGCAATTGCTGATCGCAAACGGCATCACGACACCCGCTAAAGTGCAGCAGGCATTTTCTGCAACGTACTGACCTCGACAGACCGGTGTTGAAAATGCCGCCGACGTTCTGGCGAAGCAGATATCTCGCGCCAAGGCAGGATGGCGTCTGTAGCTCAAAGGTGCAGACGCCATCCGCAACCGGTCATGTGGAGGCTTCGTTACGAAGCGAGCGGACCGGCCTGGATCACACAGGAACGCAAACGGACGAGAGGTAGAATGCCCCTGTCCCACAAGGCTACCCACTCGCTATGGAAATCAAGTGGATCGAGGACTTCATCGCCCTCGCTCAGTACCAGAGCTTTTCACGTGCGGCAGAATTCCGGAACGTGACCCAATCCGGATTCAGCAGGCGCATTCAGTCTCTCGAGCAATGGGTTGGCGCGGAACTGATCGACCGCAGCAGCTTCCCTCCCGTCCTGACACCTGCAGGGCAACTGTTCCGCGAAGTCGCCGATGACGTCCTGAACAAGCTCTTCGATACCCGCGCCATCATACGTACCGAGCAACGCATCGCCGGCAAGAGCCTGCAGATCGCGGCCGGGCACACGATCGCGCTGAGTTTCCTGCCTTCGTGGCTCAAGCATCTCTCGACTCACTTTGGAGAAGTGCGCGCACGTGTGGTGCCCACCAATGTGCATGACTCGATCCTGATGCTCGTGAACGGCAACTGCGAGTTGATGTTCGCGTACCACCACCCCGAACTACCGCTGCATCTCGATCCTGTGAAGTATGAGCACGTCACAGTCGGTATCGACACGCTGATGCCTGCCAGCAGGCCGAACCCGCGTCTGGCTCCGTTGTTTCGCCTGCCGGGAACGACCAAGCAGCCCTTGCCACATATTTCGTACACTGAAACGAGCTACTTCGGGCGTTGTCTTGCCCTGCTGCTCAGCCGGGCTTCCGATACCCCGGCATTGCGGCTGCACTATGAATCGGACATGGCCGAAGTGCTCAAGAAGCTCGTGATGGAAGGCGAAGGCATCGCGTGGCTCCCGAAGAGCGCCATCGCTGCCGAACTCGACCAGGGCGAGCTGGTTCCCGCCGGTCCGTCTGCGTGGAATCTGGAAATCGAGCTTCGCGTCTATCGCGACGCATCCAACCGCAATGAGTTTCTGGATACGCTCTGGCAGCATCTTCGTGCCGTTTCACCCGTAACGGGCTAGGGTTTTCCCGCCTTATGCGAATTTCGCATGCCCGCATGCAGCACTTGCATTCACGTCTTTTTGACCATCTCTACCATCCGTTCTGATTCTGGCTCGACGTGTGGCCGACGTCGCTCCAGACCTCTTCCAGCGCATTGCAATCACCTTGCGATTGCATTGCGCCACTCAAGGACGGATGGACATGAAAAATCGCCTTACACTGAATATTGCCGCCGGGATGGTGCTCGGGGTCGTTGCCGGCTATGTGTGTCATACGAGCTTGTCCGACCCGGCGACGGTCAAGGCCGTGGCCGGTTATTTCTCGATCGTCACGGACATCTTTCTGCGGCTCATCAAGATGATCATCGCGCCGCTGGTCTTCGCTACGCTCGTGTCCGGGCTGGCCGGGATGGACAGCGGGCAGGATGTAGGCCGGATCGGCCTGCGCTCCGTCGGCTGGTTCATCTGTGCATCCTTGCTGTCGCTGAGTCTGGGTCTCGTGCTCGCCAATCTGCTGCAGCCGGGCGCCGGCCTGCATCTGGTCGAGAATGCCGGTGAGGTGAGTACCGGGCTCAATACGTCGGCATTGAACGTCAAGGACGTCATCACGCACGCGTTTCCGACCAGCCTGATGGATGCGATGGCGCGCAACGACATCCTGCAGATTCTGGTCTTCTCGGTCTTGCTTGGACTTGCGCTCAGTGCGTTGAAGAAAGACGAACGCGTGATGGTCGTCATCAAGGCCATCGACGGGATGGTGCCCGTCATGCTGCGCCTGACCAACTATGTGATGCGCGCCGCGCCCTTGGGCGTGTTCGGGGCCATTGCTTCGGCGGTGACGCTGCGGGGCGTCGACGTGCTCTACACCTACGGCAAGCTGATTGGCTCGTTCTATCTGGGGTTGGCGCTGTTGTGGTTGATTCTGACGGGCGTTGGCTATGCGTTCCTCGGCCGTCGCGTCGGTACCTTGCTCAAGGCTGTGCGCGAGCCGGCGATGATCGCCTTCTCGACGGCCAGCAGTGAGGCAGCCTATCCCCGTCTGACGGAGCAACTGGAGAAGTTCGGCGTCGACAAGAAGGTCGTCGGATTTACGCTGCCGCTGGGCTATGCTTTCAATCTGGACGGTTCGATGATGTATCAGGCATTTGCCGCGATCTTCATCGCGCAGGCCTTTGGTGTCGACATGCCCGTTTCGCAGCAGATCTTCATGTTGCTGGTGCTGATGCTGAGCAGCAAGGGCATGGCCAGCGTGCCACGCGGTTCGGTCGTCGTCGTCGCTGCAGTGGCGCCGATGTTTCATCTGCCGGCTGCAGGCGTGGCGATGGTGCTGGCCATCGATCAGATCCTCGATATGGGACGCACGATGACCAATGTCATCGGCAACAGCGTAGCGACAGCCGTCATTGCAAAGTGGGAGGGTCGCCGGCAGAGCGAACCTGATGACTCGTCGCTGTTCGATCAGGCGGAGGTCGGAGCGAAATGACGCCCGGGAATGTCGAGAACAGACGCAAGTACGGTATCGTCGGCGGCCTCGGGCCGCTGGGAAGCGCCGACGTGTTCTTCAAGCTCGTGAAGGCAATGCCGCCGTCGACGGATGCCGAGCACGCCGATCTGATTTTCCAGCAGCATCCGTTCAGGAGCTCGGGCGTGGGAAGCGCCGCCACGACCGAGCGCAAGCTCTACATCTTCAACATGATCCGCGATTTTGAAAAGCGGGGCGTGACGACAGTCGTGCTTCCCTGCTTTCTCAGTCACACCTTTATCGATGAACTGAAATCGAACACGACGCTGCAGATCGTCGATATGGTTGAAGCGGTGCGTCACCACGTCCGCAGGCGATTTCGCGGAGCGCGTCGCATAGGTGTCCTCGCGTCGGACTACACGCGGGAGAAACGACTGTTCGAGCGTTACTTCACGTCGCCGGAGTTCGAGGTTGTTCACCCGCGCATGAACGAAGGCATCGACCGCGTCACTGAAGCGGTGTATGGCCCGGAAGGCATCAAGAGCGGTCATCTGCGCGGCCGGCCGGTTGAACTGCTGCACAACGCTTGCGCGGATCTCATCGAGCAAGGCGTCGATGTGATCGTTCCGGGCATGACCGAGATCGCGCTCGTCGCGGATGAAATCCGTCTGCTGAGCGTACCGCTGGTCGATTCCAACCTCGTGTATGCACAGCACGTCGTGTCGGGCCAATACGATCCGCCCTCGGGTGTGTTCAAGGTCGGGGTCGTGGGCGGAGTCGGCCCCGCTGCGACGATCGATTTCCTCGACAAGATCGTGCGCAACACGCCGGCTCAACGGGACCAGGATCACATCAGGCTGCTCGTCGAACAGAACCCGCAGATTCCCGATCGTACCGAGAATCTGATCGGCGACGGCGCAGACCCGACGGTGTCGCTCTACGCAACGTGCAAGCGGCTGGAGGAGGGCGATGCCGACATCATCGCCATTCCGTGCAATACCGCTCACGCGTTTGTGGAACGCATCCAGCCGTACCTTGGCATCCCCATCGTGAACATGCTGACGGAAACGGTCCGCTATCTGCGCGAGTCTTATCCGGCGCAACGCGAGATCGGCGTGCTCGCGACCTCGGGCACGATCGCAAGCGGTGTCTATGAAAAAGCGCTTGAATCGCAGGGGCTTCTCCAGGTTGCGCCGGGCCCCGAACTCCAGGCGCGCGTGATGGAAGCGATCTACGGCAAGGACGGAGTCAAGGCAGGGTTCACGACGGGGCAGTGCCAGGAAGACATCGCTGCAGCCGTCGAAGGCCTCATTGCTGAAGGTGTCGAAGTCATCGTCCTGGGCTGCACCGAACTCCCGCTTCTTCTTCCACACAGCGAGTTCACAGGCAGAAACGGCGCTCGTGTGAGGCTGATCGATCCGACCGACGTGCTTGCCCGGCAGTGCATCGCCTATGCGACGGCGGCCAGCGAATCACCCGCCAGCAAGAGCGAAAGATAAAGCCAATCCTGTCATCGAACCAACACTGACACGCTAACGGAGCAACACGATGTCCACGTCCAATGAACGCATCGAGCATGATCTTCTCGGCGACCTCCCTGTGCCGAATGACGCCTACTACGGCGTGCATACCCTTCGGGCACTCGTTAATTTTCCGATCACCGGCATCCCGATCTCGACATATCCGAATCTCGTCAATGCACTGGCGAGCGTGAAAGAGGCGGCAGCCATGGCCAACCACGACCTCGGCCTGCTTGCAGAGCACAAGATGAAGGCGATCGTGTACGCATGTCGCGAGATCCGCAACGGTACGGCGCATGACCAGTTCGTGGTGGACGTCATTCAGGGCGGCGCGGGCACGTCGACCAACATGAACGCGAACGAAGTGATCGCCAATCTGGCGCTGGAACATCTTGGCCACCAGCGCGGCGACTACGCGCTGCTGCATCCCAATGAAGACGTCAATCTCGGTCAAAGCACGAATGACGTGTACCCGACCGCGTTGAAGATCGCGACGTACATGGGGATCGTTCAGCTGGTCCATGCGATGGGTATCTTGCGTCACTCGTTCGAACGCAAGGCTGAGGAATTCCGCGACGATCTCAAGATGGGGCGAACGCAACTGCAGGACGCTGTTCCCATGACGCTCGGTCAGGAGTTCAGCACTTTTGCGGTCATGCTTGGAGAAGACGAAGATCGGCTCACGGAAGCGTCAAAGCTGATCTGCGAGATCAACCTCGGCGCAACGGCCATTGGCACCGGGATCAACACGTCGCCCGAGTACGCTGCACTCGCGTGCCGGCATCTTGCGAGTATCACGGGCATACCCGTCATCACGTCACCCAATCTCGTCGAGGCGACACAAGACGTCGGCTCGTTCGTCCAGTTGTCGGGCGTACTCAAGCGTGTTGCCATCAAACTCTCCAAGACGTGTAACGACCTTCGGCTGCTTTCGAGCGGTCCGCGCGCGGGTTTTGGTGAAATCAATCTGCCGCCTGTGCAGGCTGGCTCCAGCATCATGCCTGGCAAGGTCAATCCCGTCATTCCGGAAGTCGTCAACCAGATCGCCTTTGAAGTCATTGGCAACGACGTGACGGTGAGCTTTGCGGCAGAAGCCGGTCAGCTGCAATTGAATGCGTTCGAGCCGCTCATTGCGCACAGCCTCTTCAAGAGCGTTGCACACCTGCGCGCGGGATGCCTCACGCTTGCTTCGAGATGCGTCGACGGGATCACGGCGAATCGTGACAGGCTTCACGCGCTCGTCGAGAACTCGATCGGCATCGTGACGGCGCTCAATCCTTATATCGGCTATACCAATGCGACGCAGGTGGCACAGGAGGCGCTCGCGTCGGGGAGAAGCGTCGCCGAGATCGTCATCGAGAAGGGTTTGCTGAGCCGGGCGCAACTCGACGAAATTCTGCAACCGTCGATGCTGACTCAGCCGAGACAGGCCGTTGTCTTTCCGCCGCAGTCGACCGAGGGGGATGCAGGTTGACAGCGCCTCGTTGCCCGCCCTTTGCCTGCGATGAAGGTCTGCGCCGTTAGATCGTCGACTCTGGATGAGCGACTAGGCTACACTCTAACTATTCGACGACCTACCGTAAGCTGTCGGGACGGGCCAGGGTTCACGGGCCCGACGAACCGTGGGCGCAGCCCCCAGTAGACAGCATCCGGGTAACACCTGGCGCATCCTGTTTCGACCTTTCCAGCCGCAAATACACGTGGTGAATGGAGGCTTCGAGATGAACAGAAAAAATGCCGCGGCCATCTGGATTCTGATTGCGATGCTGGTGGGCATCGGGATCGGCTACATGATCTACACGAGCTTTCCTGACAAGAAGGCTGCTACGGAGATCGCGGGCTACATCTCGCTGGTGTCGGACGTGTTCCTGCGTCTGATCAAGATGGTGATCGGCCCGCTCGTCTTCTCGACGCTCGTCGTCGGCATTGCGCACATGGGCGACGCGGCCTCGGTCGGACGCGTATTCGCGAAAGCGCTAGGCTGGTTCGTCACCGCCTCGCTGGTCTCGCTGCTGCTCGGCCTGTTGATGTCCAATCTGCTCAGGCCCGGCGAGAATCTCGGCTTGCCGCTGCCTGACATCGGCGCGTCGGCGAACCTGGCCACTGCCAAGTTCACGCTCAAGGACTTCGTCGGCCACATGGTCCCCAGGTCCTTCGCCGAGTCGATGGCCAACAACGAAATCCTGCAGATCGTCGTGTTCTCGATGTTCTTCGGCATCGCGCTCGCCGCGCTGGGCGAGAAGGGCAAGGTGCTCGTGGCCGCGATCGACCAGCTCTCGCACGTCATGCTCAAGATCACCGGCTACGTGATGAAGCTCGCGCCGCTTGCAGTGCTGGCGGCGATGGCCGCTACCGTGGCCGTCAACGGGCTGACCATCCTGTTGAAGTTCGCGGTTTTCATGGGCGACTTCTACCTCAGCCTTTTCCTGTTGTGGGCGGTGCTCACGGCGGCCGGTTTCGTATTCCTTGGGCCGCGCGTGTTCAAGCTACTGGCGCTGATCAAGGAAGCATTCATGCTTTCCTTCGCGACCGCGAGTTCCGAGGCCGCGTATCCGAAGATCCTCGACGCGCTCGACCGTTTCGGCGTGAATCGCAAGATTTCCAGCTTCGTGATGCCAATGGGGTACTCGTTCAACCTTGACGGCTCGATGATGTATTGCACGTTCGCGACGCTGTTCATCGCCCAGGCGTACAACATGCACCTCTCGCTGGGTACGCAGCTGACGATGCTGCTGATCCTGATGCTGACGTCCAAAGGCATGGCTGGCGTGCCGCGCGCTTCGCTGGTGGTGATCGCCGCCACGCTCAACCAGTTCGGCATCCCCGAAGCCGGGTTGCTGCTGATCCTGGGCGTGGATACGTTCCTCGACATGGGCCGTTCGGCGACGAACGCGGTGGGCAACTCGATCGCGAGCGCGGTGGTCGGCAAGTGGGAAGGGGAACTGCTGTCAGAAGCCGACGCCGCGGCCAACGCGGCGCGCATCGACGCCGAGCTTGGCGCGACGCTCGCCCATCCGGCAGAAAGCTGACGGGGACGCGGCCATGAAGACGCGGCGATTCTGGTCGATGCTGGCGATCGCGGGGCTGCTGGCTGCCGGTGCCGCAGTGCGGGCGCAGGAGGACGCGCAGTCATCCCGCCCGGGTCCCGACAGCGTTGCACCCGTCGCGCTGACGGGCACGCTGTCCAAGGTGCGGGAGTCGGGCACCATCGCGCTGGGCTACCGCGAGTCGTCGGTGCCGTTTTCGTATCTGAACGTGCGCAACGAGCCAATCGGCTATTCGATCGAGCTGTGCAAGGCACTCGTGTCGGCGATCGGGGACGCGGTCAACCGGACCCTGACCATCCAGTGGGTGCCTGTCACGCCCGAGAACCGCATTGACGCGGTGGTCAGCGGCCGGGTCGATCTGGAATGCGGCTCCACGACCAGCAACGTGGAGCGCCAGAAACGGGTGGCCTTCTCGCCGATCATTTTCGTGGCCGGCACCAAGGTGATGGTCAAGAAGGGTTCGCCCATCGGCTCATTCCGCGACCTCGCTGGCAGGAAGGTCGCGGTGACGGCCGGCACCACGAACGAGAAGGCGCTGCGCGATCTGGACGCGAAATTCAGGCTCGGGATTCAATTGCAGGTGGTGCCTGACCACGCGCAGGGCTTCGCGCAGGTGGCCGACGGAAAGGCCGACGCCTTCGCCACCGATGACGTGCTGCTGTATGGCTTGATCGCGGAGCATGCCCGTGCGGGCGGCGAGTTCCGCGTTGTCGGCGATTATCTGTCCTATGACCCGTACGGCATCATGTTCCGCAGGGACGACCCGCAGCTCGCGCAAGTGGTGAGGGATACTTTCCAGGAGCTTGCGGCGGATGGAGAAATCGATCGCCAGTACAAGCGCTGGTTCTTGCGCCGCCTGCCCTCGGGCACCAGCCTCGACCTGCCGATGAGCAGGCAGCTCGCAACCATCATTCAGTCGATGGCCGGTGGCGAGGCGCAGTGAGCGTTGCGCTCGCGGCGCATCTAGTGGCGCCAGCCGCGATACCCGTAGTAACCGCGTCTGTAGTAGTAGCCAGGGCCATAGTAGCCGCGGCCGTAATAGCCTCGATATCCGCCGTACCAATAAGGATAACGATAGTATCCGGGCCAGGGGCGCGGTCCATATATCACCGGCGGTCCATAGATGCCCCGCGCCGAGCGCGGCAGCGACCAGAAAACGAACGAGCTTGATCATTTGCGTACTCCTCGCCTCGAGTCCAGTTCGAACGACTGGCGACGACGCAACGAGGCATGGACAAATAGCGCTGAGTCCGTTTTCTATGGGTTCAATACGCAGAGGCTCATACGTGAGGCCGAAGGGCCCTGATCTTTAGAGTCAGCGGTTCCGAAGTCGTTCAGGGCCTGCAGAAGGGCTAACCATTGAACAACTCGCTTCGCGCCGCGTCCATGATCATCGCGACAGCCGGATGACTGATGCGGCGCTCAATCGAGATCGCGAAGAACTCTTCGACGATGGTGTTGATCTGCCCCACCATCGTCAGCTTGTGCTCTGCCTGTAACTGGCTCTCCAGCGCGGTTGGCGCAAACAGCAGGCCGCGGCCCTCGCGGCCGAACGCCATGGTCATCGCCCCGTCGTCGAATTCGCCGACGATGCGCGGCGAAATGGCATGTGACGCCAGCCAGTGATCCAGCTTGCGGCGCACGGCGGATTCCGTGCCGGGCAGCAGCACCGGCAACTGACCGAGCGACAACGGGAAGCGTTTCCTGGCGGTTTGGACCAGCGTCTCCGCGCCGAAGCAGCTCAGCGTCGAACGGCCGAGCCGGTGATTGAACGCCTTGATGTTGACGTCGGCGGGAATGGGGGCATCCGCGATGATCAGGTCGAGGCGATGCACGGCCAGTTGCGCGAGCAGCGCATGCAGCTTGCCTTCGTGACAGATCATGCGCAGCGACACGGGCGCGCCCAGCGCGGGTTCCAGCAGCCGGTACGCAATTGCCTTCGGAACTGAATCCGCGATCCCGACCCGAAACCGCATTTGTGCGCCGGATTCGCTCTCGCGCCGCATCGCGCTCTCGAGTTCCGAGCCCAGCGAGAATATTTCGTCCGCGTAGTCGAGCACCAGCCGGCCAGCATCCGTCAATTCGAGCGTGCGCCCGCTCTTTCTGAACAGTTTTTTATCCAGTGCTTCTTCGAGCAGTTTGATCTGGCCGCTGAGCGTTTGCGGCGAGATGTGCAACTGCTCGCCAGCGCGGACGATCCCTCCCGCGTGCGCTGCCACCCAAAAGTAATGCAGATGCTTGAAGTTCACGCCTCCTCCATTGGTCAGTCAACGCTACGGTTTTTTCGAAGTATTGGCAACAAAAATACGAATTTTATGTTCACTCGGGTTCGGTTAGATTGAAGCCTCGCACCTGGACGCCGGTGAGCGGCTAACGACTACTGACAGAGGTGACATATGGCATCGGTTGCGCAATTTCTTCGTTCAAAAGATTCCCAGACAGTGTGGTCCACCCACGCGTCCGCATCCGTCTACGACGCGATCGCGATCATGGCGCACCGGCAGGTGGGAGCACTGATCGTCGCAAACGAAGGACGCCTGGCCGGTATCGTCACGGAGCGGGATTACGCGCGGAAAATCGTTCTGATGGACCGCTCATCAAGGAATACGCCGGTGCGGGACATCATGTCGACAGAGGTGCGCCATGTCAGCCCTCAGCACACAACCGACGAATGCATGGCGATCATGACCGAGCATCGGATTCGTTATCTGCCCGTGATTACGGCGGGGCAGGTGATCGGGATGGTGTCGATCGGCGACCTGATCAAGAATCTGATTACCGAGCAGGAACACACGATCCGGCAACTGGAGCATTACATCCACGGCAACAGTTTTCACGTCGGCCATAACGGTTTGCAGGCCCAACAGCCGCGCGTTTGACGACCCAATAATATTACTGTTCGTAATGTTTTCCGCGCGACTATGAAGAGCGCGATCCGGGCAGCCCCCGGACTTACCAAAAGAGGTTTTTTATGTTCATGCAATTCGTCAATCACCTTCGACGTGCTGCCGGTGCGGTAACGCGCGGGACGGCAGCGCTCGGTCTGGCGGGACTGCTTGCCCTCGGCGCGGTGGCGTCGAATGATGCCGAGGCGAAGCGGGTGGGCGGCAGTCAAAGCATCGGGCGCCAGTCGCAGTCGGCGTCGCCGTCTGGGCAGACTCAACAACGCCAGCAAGCCCAGCCGGCGCAACAGGCAACGCAGGCGCCTGCTGCCGCGGCAGGTAACCGCTGGATGGGCCCGCTCGCCGGCCTCGCCGCCGGCCTTGGCATTGCGGCGTTGCTGTCGTCGTTTGGGCTGGGTGAAGGGCTCGCGCAAATGCTGTCGAATGCGCTGCTCATCGGGCTGGTGGTTTTCGCCGGCGTGATGCTGTTCCGCTTTATCGCCAACCGGCGTCGTCCGGATCTGGCTTATGGACATGGTGCCGCGAACCGGCAGCAAACGAACGGCTCACAGTTTCTCAATCAGATCGGGCAAGCGCGGCCTGAAGCGACGCCCACGGGCTGGCCGCGCGCAGCGATGGGCTCGATGGGCGCTGCAGGCGCTGTGCAGGCACCGGGACTTGCGCTCGGGGCCGATCAGGCGGCCTTTCTGGTATCGGCAAAGACCCTGTTCATGCGTCTCCAAGGCGCGTGGGACAGGAACGAGCAGGGTGACCTGTTCGAGCTGACGACGCCGGACATGTTCAGGCAACTCAAGATGGATCTGGAAGCCCGGGGCCGCGAGCCGAGCGTGACGGAAGTCACGCAGCTCGATGCCGAGGTGCTGGGCACGGAAAGCAACGCGAATGAAACACTGGTCAGCGTTCGCTTTTACGGTCAAATGCGGGAGGACGACGCACCGACGGCCCAGCCGTTCCAGGAGATCTGGAACATCGTCAGGAACGCACAGGGCGACCAGGCGTGGCGAGTGGCGGGCATCCAGCAGATGAACCACTAAAGGAGCGTAGTTGAACTGGCAGTCGGCTTGCTGCGTGTCAGCGAGCCGACGTCGTTTATTTCGCCGGGCGGAGAGGGTAAGGAATGCTGCCCTGCGCAGACAGACTCAATCGAGGAGACGGTATGTTGAGTCCACACGAATTCGCCACCTTGATGCTCATCAAGGATGCGCCGGATCAGATCGAACTGGGCCGCGCCGAGCTCGACACGCTCCTGCAGCGCCAACTCATCTCATTGGAAAACCTCGCTTCAGGACGCCCACGTGCTCATGTCACAAGCGATGGTGATTCCATTCTGAAGGCGGTCTCCCGGATGCGCTAGACATCCGGGCGTGTTCGCCAACTTATGCTTTATCTGTCAGAAGCCCTGACGCACCTGAACCCCGCATACACATGCTGATACCGCGGCTGAAACCAGTTGCGGAAAGTCGGCCGGATCATGCATTGCGCGGTGCGAGCCGAACCGCCCTTCAACACGTAATGCTGTCCGTCGTAGAAATTGGCCGAATAGCCGAGATAGAACGGAAACGCCTCGAAGCCCGGCAGCGCGTCAAATAACGACGAGGTCCATTCCCAGCCATTGCCGAACTGGCCTTCGACGCCAAACGCGCTGACATTGTCCGGCGACGCATCGACGGCTTGCGGGTCCCAGCTGCGGAAATCGTAGTTGCCCGATGGTGCATTCGGCACGCCTTGCGCAGCGCGCTGCCACTGTGCTTCCGTGGGCAACGCCTTGCCGGCCCAGCGCGCGTACGCGCTCGCTTCCGCATGGCTCACGTAGGCGGGCCAATCGGGCGGCAGCGCGATATCTTCGAACATCGTGCGCAGGGTCCACTGGCCGTTAGCATTCTGCGACCACGTCACGGGATGCGCGACGCCCTCGGCTTCCTTCCACGCCCAGTCCTTGTCGTTCCAGTAAGCGCGATTGCGATAGCCGCCTGCGTCGATGAACTCGCGGAATTGCGCGTTGGTCACCATATAGCGGTCGATCTCGAACGCTTCGACCTGCACGCGCTGCTCGCCGAATTCGTTGTCCCAGCCGAAGCGGCCATCTTCCTTCTTCATGCCAAGCACGGCTTCACCGGCCGGCACACGTACCATCGGCGACGCTTCGATGTTGCGCGCGTATTGCGCGGCGGACGTGACGCCCGGCGCCGCGGCCTTCATCTCCAGCGGCAACTGATGCAGCATGTACGCGAGCGTTTCCGCGTGCATCAAGCGGTGTTCGATGGCGACATGCATGAGCTGCTCGGGCGAGCCCGTTGCCATGCCGCCGCGGCCGAACTCGTAAGCGGCGAGACGACTGTCGATCTGCGCGCGCGCCTTGTTCGCATAGTCGCGCACGGCGTCGATCGAAGGCCAATCGGAAGGTTGATCGGTTGGAAAGCCGCCGTCGACGGGATCGATGCCGAACGCGAACAGCCTGTCGAGATCCGGCGCGAACGCGGGCAGCGGGCACAGGCGTTCGTCGAAGAGATTGCGGTCGAAGGCTTCGAGATGGCCGATGTAGAACACGATCCGGTGGCGCTCGCGGATCGGCCGGTCATAGAGGTATTCGGGTTTGACAACCGAGAACAGGGCGTCGGTCACGCGGCGCGCGTCGATGAGACGTTCGGCCAGCGGGTGGTGCGGTGCGGGGTCGCGGTTCATTCGCCGGGTCTCCTCGTGGGGACAGCAAGCATCTTTGCACGAGACGAGTGCGGGGTGCCGAAGACCCGACTCTCGCCGAGAAGAATAATCTTGAACTGTACCGCAGGCGCAGGAGACGTGCCAGGCGGATGCGCGCGGGCGTCGTGCGAGACGAAGCCGCGCGGCGGACCCTGGCGGATCAGGCGTTCGGCGAGGCGCCGACCTGGCGTAAGCCTTCGGGATCGACGATATGAATGAGGCGGCCTTGTGCGTCGATCAGTCCGCGCTTTTGAAATCTTGACAGGGTGCGGCTCACCGTTTCGAGCGTCATGCCGAGGTAGCTGCCCATGTCTTCGCGCGTCATCCGCAGATTGAATTCCGCCGACGAATAACCGCGCTGCGCATTGCGCTCGGAGATATCGAGCAGAAACGCGGCGACACGCTCGTCGGCGCTCAACGAGCCGAGCACCATCATCTGCGCGGCCTCGCGCACGATCTGCTCGCCCATCAGCTTGTGCAGCCGCTCCTGCATCGAACTGATCTCGCGGCACAGATGCTTGAGCGCCGCGTAAGGGATGATGCACACCGAGCTGTCTTCGAGCGCGACGGCGCTGCACGCGTGCTGGTCGCTGCTGATGCCGTCGAGGCCGAGCGCTTCGCCCGCGATCCTCAAGCCTGTGACCTGCTCGCGGCCATCGCGATGCGCCATCACCGTCTTCAGCGAGCCCGAGCGCACGGCGTACAGACTGTCGAACGAATCGCCCGCACGATAGAGCGCCTCGCCGCGACGCACCGGGCGCGCCGAGCAGATCAGCGCTTCGAGTTGCGGCATTTCATTGGCGGCCACGCCTTGCGGCATGCACAGATGCCGCATCGCGCACGACGAACAGCGTGCGGCGCTGCGCACGGCGCGCTGCGTGGAGGAGGCGGGGCTGCGGCGGACAGCGCGGGCAGGGGCGACAGCGGCGGTAACTGCGATGGGATTGAGCATGGGACCAACCGGCGTTAAAAAGGGTGACAACCGATTGTCCCACTCGATGCGCGCGCAACCAGGCGGCAAAATGACGCGTCGCAAGCGATCGCGTTGTTGAGCGGCGTCAGGCTTCGTTTCGCGCGCGACGCTCAGGCCTTGGCTTCTTCCTCAGCTTCGCCGCCGCCCGCAGCGGACGGAATCAGCAGCACGGGTAGCGTCGATTGACGCACGCAGCGCTCGGCTACGCTGCCCAGAATCAGCCGCTGCATGCCGCGCCGGCCATGCGTGCCCATGATGATCAGGTCGGCGTTGAAATCGGCGGCGGCGCGCAGCACGAGCGTTGGCACGTCGTCGAGCGACGACGCCTCGCCCACCGCGATATCGCCCGATACCCCCTGCGCGCGCATCGCCGCCGACAGTTCGGCCGTCAGTTCCTTGCCCTGCTCGACGAGCCGGTTGCGCAAGATGGACGGATCGTAGCCGGGCGCGTCGAAGTACATCGGCGTGTTTTCGACCGCGTAGAACGCGCGCAGCGTCGCGCCCAGTTTGCTGGCCAGATTCAGGGCGCCGTCGAACGCGCGGCGCGACGTGTTGCTGCCGTCGACGGCAACAAGGATGCGTGTGTACATGAAGCCTCCGTGTCGTGGAGAGCGTCGCGCCGCCGTGTTCCGCCTGCGCGGGCCCCGTGAAAGCGGTATGAATGGGTCCGGATTGCGCTTGCAGCATAAATGATCGACGAAAAGGGCGTGCTTTGGTCGGCGGGAATGCAGATGTCAATCAAACATTTGTCAAATTTTGCCGTCTGACGCGAGGTCGGTCATACTGGCGGCGTGCGTGCTACCACGCGTCTTCTGGCTGGAATGAGCCGTTATTTCGCCCGGTAGCCCGCGTTATTTGCCTTACAATTCAAATCTACTCTGACAAGCCGCTTCTCTCGACGATGAACGAGCGCAAATCGACAGGTCTGCCGGACAAGATCTACGGCGACATCCTGAACCGCATTCTCGAAGGCGAATACAAGGAAGGCGAACGCCTGCCGACCGAGCATGCCCTCGCGGAACGCTTCGAGACGTCGCGGCCGACAGTGCGCGAGGCGCTCGCGAGGCTGCGCGCGGACGGCATCATCGTGACGCGGCACGGCTCGGGCACGACGGTCGCGCGCCGTCCGGACCCCGACGTGCGCCGTTTCGCGCCGCTGGAGACGCTCTCCGACATTCGCCGCTGCTACGACTTTCGCATCGTGACGGAGTCGGGCGCTGCCGAGCTGGCCGCGCAAATGGCCGAAGCCGACGACATCGCCGCGATCCAGCACGCATGGGACGAACTGGAGCGCGTGATCGAAACGCAGGGCATCGGCGCGAAGGACGACTTCGCGTTTCACCTCGCGGTTGCGCGGGCGTCGAAGAACCAGTTCTTCATCACGATGATGTCGTTCATCGAAGAGCAGATCGTGTTCAGCATGAATCTGTCGCGCAACCTGTCGCTGGTGAAGACGCTCGAACGCCAGCGGCTCGTGCAGGCCGAGCACCTGGCCGTGCTCGACGCGATCCGCAGCAAGGACGCAGCCGCGGCCGGTCAGGCGATGCGCCTGCATCTCGAGCATGCGCGCGACCGGATGTTCGGCTCCTGACTTTTTCCGCCTTGCCGGGCCGTTGCGTTGTGCTTGCGGCCCTGTTCCCTCTCCCCCTGATCTGAAAATGCGGCGCGTGCTGCGCCGCATCGCAAAGAAGTGAATCCTTCCCGTCCCCTGGTTTTTCGCGACGCACTGCTGGCCATGCTTGGCATCGGTCTCGTCAACATGCTGGTCGCGCTCGACCAGACGGTCGTCAGCACGGCATTGCCGTCGATCGTCGTCGAACTGCATGGTTTTGAGTATTACGCGTGGATTGCGAGCGCCTATCTGCTTGCATCCGTGGTCACCGTGCCCGTGTTCGGGCGTCTCGGCGACTACTTCGGCCGCAAGTATTTCGTGATCACGGCCGTGATCGTCTTTACCGTGGCGTCGGCACTGTGCGGCCTCGCTTCCAGCATGCCGTTTCTGGTGTTCGCGCGCGGCCTGCAAGGCGTGGGCGGCGGGATGATGGTCGGCACCGCGTTCGCGTCGATTCCCGATCTCTTTCCCGACCCGCGCACGCGAGTGCGATGGCAGGTGGTGCTGGCGGCCGCATACGGAATCGGCACGGCGGCAGGGCCGTCGCTGGGCGGCTGGCTCAGCGAGCAATTCGGCTGGCGCTCGACGTTCCTCGTCAATCTGCCCGTCGGCGCGCTCGCGCTGTACTTCATCTGGGCGCATCTGCCGTACTACCGGCGCGAGCGTACGGGCGACGTGCGGATCGACTGGGCGGGCGCCGCGCTCGTCGCGCTGGTGCTCGGCGGACTTCAGACTTTCATCGAAGCCGTGCCGAAGGATGGCCTGACCACGGGCAACCTGATTCTCGCCGCGTCGGTTATCGCGGGTACGGCGGCGCTGCTGGTCTGCGAGCGCCGCGCGACGCACCCGATCGTGCCGCTCGATCTGTTCAAGGACCCGCAGCTTGTGACACTTTTCACGCTCTCGGTGCTGTCGGGCTTCGTGATGTTCTCGCTGATCTTTTTCGCGCCGCTGCTGCTGCAAGGCGGTTTCGGGCTCTCGCCGCAGCAGGCCGGCCTGCTCGCGACGCCGATTGCCGCGTGCATTGCCCTCGGCAGCATGATCAACACGCGTATCGTGATTCACATGAAGCGCCCGACGGCGATTCTGACGATCGGCTTCAGTCTGCTGGTGGCCGCGTCGGTGGGTATCGCGCTCGCCACGCCCGCGACGCCGCATCTCTATCTCGAACTGTCGATGGCGGCCGTCGGCATTGGCCTCGGTTTCATCCTCAACAACCTGAACGTGTTCGGGCAGGAGATTGCCGGCCGCGAGCGCTTCGGCATCACGACGGCGCTGCTGCAATCGACGCGCATGGTGGGCGGCATGCTCGGCACCAGCATCGTCGCGACGATCGTGAACCGGCGCTATGCGTCCGGCGTGGAAGAGTCGCTACGCGTGCTCGGCGAAACCGTCGCGTCGGCGTGGCGGCCGAAGCTCGCCGACCCGCGCATTCTCGTCGACGAAAACCTGCGCGACTCGCTGCTGATCGAGCTGAAACGCGCCGGCCTCGAAGGGCCGGCGCTGTTCGACGCCGCGCGTCACGTGCTGGTGCAGTCGATCCACATCGGCGTCGTGCTGACGGGCTGCGCCGCGCTGGCGGCGGCGCTGCTCGTGCGCCGGATCTCGCACATCACGTTCCGGCGCAGCTAGTCCCCGCTCAGGCTCAAACTCAAGCCGCCACGGGCATCGGTTTGCAGACGGCCGCGCGAATCGCGTCGACGGTGATGTCGAGCGCGATCGTGCGTTCGACGCCGATTCTCACGGGCGGCCCCAACCGCGTCACCTCGATACCCGTGCGCCGCAGCAGCCGCTCGATCGACGTCGTCGTGACGGTCACATAGCGCGTAATACCCATCCGGTCCGCGAAAGTCACCAGTTCGTGGATCGCGTGCATCGTCAAATCTGCAAAGCCAAACGTTTGCTCTCCATCCGTTTCGATAGCAAAGCGGCTCAGTTCCCATATATGCCGTCCGATTGGCGCGTCGTGGCCGTCGAGCAACTGCGGGAAGGTGTCCTTCAGCATGTTCGGGCCTTCCGTCGGCATCAGCCGCCAGCAGCCGCGCACGGCGCGGTCGGCGTCCTGAATGAGCATGTAGTACGGCCCGAGCGCGTCGTAGCCGTCGATCTCCATCCCGGCGATGGTCGGAACGTCCCATCCCATGCGGTCCCGAAAGACGCGGGCGCGCAGCCGGTACATCTCGTTGATGTGGTTGTTGTCGAACTCTTGCCGTGTGCCAATCCGAATCGCCGTATGCATGGTGTGCTCCTTACGTTGGTCGCGGTACGCAGGAAACCGTATGCATTTCGGATAAAAAAAACACCTATTCACCTGGATAGGTGCTCAGTCCGTCTGATGATTACAAAATTGAGATGAGGGCCAACACAGGGAAAAAACATCATGGAACTTCAGAATCATTGGCAAGCGGGCGTTCACGCAAACGTTCAACCGACCGTGCAGAGCCGCGGCGCGGATACTTCGACTGGTGTGGACCGCGTGCTGATCATCGCGTACCGCAAGAAAAAGAAAGAGAGCCAACGTCAATTCTGGGCGCGCTTTGGCGTAACCCAGTCGCGCGGCAGCCGCTTCGAATCGGGCGCTGAAATTCCGGCACCCGTCTCGATCCTGCTGGGCCTCTACTTCACCAAGACGGTCACGGACGGCGATCTGGGCAGGGCGGAGAAGGTGCTCCACAACCCGGAAGCGCGTGAACTCATCAACCTGGATCAATAAGGCCGAGTTGCGTTGCAATTACGGCCGCCGCGCGCCGTGAGTTCACGCCGAATTTCGTGCGAATGTTCTTAAGGTGGAAGTTCACCACGGCTTCCGAGCAATTAAGAATGTGCGAAATTTCCCAGGTGGACTTACCGCGTGCGGTCCATTTCAGGCATTCCTGTTCCCGCGGCGTGAGCTTCGGTACTAACGCCTGCGTGTGCGCATTCAGGTGAGGCTGGCTCGTGTCAATCACGAGATCGCGCAACAGCACCAGATTGGGCAGCACGACGTCGAGATGACGCCAGAAGTCGTCGGTCGGGTTATGGTCGTTGACGAAACAGATCAGTCCCGATTCCTGTCTCGGCCCGTGGATAGGCAGGCTCACGCCGGCGCGCAAGCCGTACGCGCGCGCCTCCTCATACATGGTTTGGGCCGGATTCGATTCGAACAGATCCGGCGACCAGATCAGTGGTGACGACTTCGTCATGCAATGCGCGACCGTCGGGTCGATGTGCGCAAACCCCTGGTCGTTGTAGAACTGCCGCCACGACGGCGAGTACGTGCTACGGATGAACGCGTCTTCCAGCCGCATGCCCGGCCGCGGAAGTATGCCGACCAGCACGCGGTCGAAGCCCCAGCCGTCTGCCAGTCGGGCGACTTCGCGGAACCAGCTGACGTCGTTCTCCGCTTCCAGCAACGGCGACATCTGTTCAATAAAGTGTTGCGGCAAGGTGCTATCTCTCGAGGTTCGCAGCGGAGGGGGCTATGGCCATGCCGATGCTGCGGTTACTCATGGGTCTTGTTGCGCATCAATCTATCACTATATTCGCAGGATAATGCGAATTAACGATAGAGAATTTCTTGCCTGTTTCATTTATGGCTAAAAATCGGGCTTCATGCCAACCGACATTTAATTGCATTGACGCAATTCTGCAGCAAATGCCGCAAATCCGCTCCTGCCGTGCCTGACAGCCATCTGAATAAACAACTATTTAGTAGGGTTTTGCGCGGTTTTGAATCGGTATTAAATACGGTTCGATCCCGAAAATCGGAAGAGATTACGAAACGTTTGATTCAAACCAGTCTGCTTTTTCACTCGTTGTCATACCAAAATTATTAAAAGTTTGATCTGCAGCGCAGCACGCAAGGCCTGTATTCATATGATGAAACTATGCTCATGCGTGTTGCATTGTAAGATCGGTGCGTCCAAGGTTGTTTGACAACATTGGTGTGGCGATGCTAACTTGGCCAGGTGATCGTCTTTGCCGCGAGCCGCCTCCATGAACGTGTCTCCGATCGTTCGCCGACACGCCACGCTCGCACGGCTCGTGGATCGCGGCACATTCGTTGCTGTGCAGTACGCGATCGTGCGCGACGATCCTTCGCGCGACGACTACCTGTGCCGGCTGTTGCAAAGCGTAAAGGCGGCAAAGGTGATATCAGGAGTGGGTGACTGACACGCGCTCATACCGCTCGAAACCCTGCGCGAAGACATTTCGCTGATACGCGTGCTGGACGACGTGGTCACGTTGTCGACGCTCGCGGACATAGGGCAGATCCTGCTGCTGTTGCGTTCGACGCCGCCTGAACATCATGCGAAGATCGAAGTTGCGACGCTGGCTTTGCTCGACTTCGAGCGCCGTCTCGCGGAAACGTCCGCCCATTCTTGACGTCGCACTATTTGGATTTCCGGCCGCGCGACGCGACATGCGTTCCTGCCGCGCAGCCATCGACAGGAGCAGGACATGCAAATTACCGGAGACATGCTGATCGGCGGGTCCGAGGTGCGCGGCACCAAGGGCACGCTGCGCGCGTTCGACCCGGCGCGCAACATGGAAATCGAACCCGAGTTCGGTGCGGGCGGCGCGGTCGAGGTGGATCGTGCATGCACGCTGGCTGCGCTCGCGTTCGACTCGTACCGTCAGACGTCGCTCGAAATTCGCGCGCATTTCCTCGAGACCATTGCCGAGAACATCCTCGGGCTCGGCGACGCATTGATCGAGCGCGCGCAGGCCGAATCCGCGTTACCGAAGGCGCGGCTCGAAGGCGAACGGGCGCGTACCGTCGGGCAGCTCAAGCTGTTCGCATCGCTGGTGCGCGAGGGCCGCTGGCTCACCGCGACGCTCGACTCCGCTCAGCCAGATCGCAAGCCGCTGCCGCGTCCCGACTTGCGCTTGCAGAAGATTCCCGTTGGTCCCGTCGGCGTGTTCGGAGCGAGTAATTTTCCGCTCGCGTTTTCCGTAGCGGGCGGCGATACGGCATCGGCGCTCGCGGCGGGTTGCCCGGTTGTCGTGAAGGCGCACCCGGCGCACCTCGGTACGTCTGAACTGGTTGGCCGTGCCATTCAGAAATCGGTCGCCGATTGTGGGCTGCATGAAGGCGTGTTCTCGCTCGTGGTCGGCGCGGGCAATGAGATCGGCGAAGCGCTCGTCCAGCATCCGGCGATCAAGTCGGTCGGCTTCACAGGTTCGCGCGCCGGCGGCCTTGCGCTGTTGAATCTTGCGCAGAAGCGCCGCGAGCCGATTCCCGTATTTGCCGAGATGAGCAGCATCAACCCGTTCTTCGTGCTGCCCGGCGCGCTTGCGAAACGCGCGGATCAGATCGCGACCGGCTTTATCGAATCGGTGACGCTCGGCGTCGGACAGTTCTGCACGAATCCCGGTCTCGTGCTGCTTCTCGACGGACCGAACAAGCAGATATTTATCGACGCCGCGGCAAAGGCACTCGCGCAAAAGAGTGCGCAGACGATGCTCACGCCGGGCATCGCCAGCGCGTATCAGGGTGGCATTACGCATCGCACCGAGCAGCGCGGCGTGCAGAGTATTGCGCGCGGCACGTCATCGGATGCGACTTGCGCCGCGCTGCCCGCGCTGTTCCAGACGTCGGCGATACAGTTCCTCACATCCGCGGAACTCGAAGACGAGATTTTTGGGCCGACTTCGCTGATCGTCACGTGCGCTGACATAGAGGAAATGGTGAAGGTGGCCGAATACCTCGAAGGCCAGCTCACAGCAACACTGCAGATCGAACCCGAAGACTACGACATCGCGCGACGCCTGCTGCCGACGCTCGAGCGCAAGGCCGGCCGCATCCTGGCGAATGGCTTCCCGACGGGCGTCGAAGTGTCGTACGCGATGGTGCATGGCGGCCCGTTCCCGGCGACGTCCGATCCGCGCGCGACCTCGGTCGGCGCGACGGCGATCGAGCGTTTCCTGCGTCCCGTCTGCTACCAGGACCTGCCCGCCGAACTGTTGCCGCAATCGCTGCACGACGACAATCCGCTGAAGCTCTGGCGTTTGCGCGACGGCAAGCCGGCGCAGGCGTGACGGCTTGCGTTGAGTCGCGACAGCGTTTCAAGCAGCATCATCACCTATAACCAGCAACCACCACGAACGCCGGGCATCGATCGATTCGATGCCCGGCGTTGCTCTGACAGCGCCATGACCGAACTCAATCACCCGAACCAGCGCCGCTATCCCGATCCCTCCATTCGTAGTTTCGATCCCCGCTTCGATGCATTGCGCCTCACCTCGGCTTCCGTCGAATGCCTGTTTCAGGGCGCACGTTGGTCCGAGGGACCCGTTTGGTTCGGCGATGGCCGCTACGTGCTGTGGAGCGACATTCCGAATAACCGCATCCTGCGCTGGGACGAGGAGACGGGTGCGGTGACGCCGTTTCGCCGGCCGTCGAATAACGCGAACGGCAATACCCGAGACCGAGAAGGACGGCTCGTCACCTGCGAGCATCTGACGCGACGCGTCACGCGCACCGAATACGACGGCTCGATCACCGTGATCGCGGACCGTTACCAGGGCAAGCGCTTCAATTCGCCGAACGACGTCGTCGTGAAGTCGGATGGCTCGGTCTGGTTTACCGATCCATCGTTCGGCATCGACAGCTTCTATGAAGGCGAGAAGCAGGAGCCGGAGCTGCCGCAAAACGTGTATCGCGTGGACGGGCAGACGGGCGAAGTGACGATGGTCTGCGACGAAGTGATCGGCCCGAACGGCCTCGCGTTCTCGCCGGATGAATCCGTGCTGTACATCGTCGAATCGCGCTCCCAGCCGCGCACGATCCGCGCATTCGATGTGGCCGGCGACGGGCGGACGCTTGCGAACAACCGCGTGCTGATCGACGCGCAGGACGGCACGCCGGATGGTTTTCGAATCGATATCCACGGCAACCTGTGGTGCGGCTGGGGCATGGGCACCGACGAACTCGACGGCGTGCGCGTGTTCTCGCCGCAAGGCGAAGCGCTCGGGCATATCGCGTTGCCGGAGCGCTGCGCGAACGTGTGCTTTGGCGGCAGGCATCGCAACCGCCTGTTCATGGCCGCGAGCCACGGCCTGTATTCGCTGTACGTGAATATTCAGGGCCTGCGCGGCGGCTGAAGTTGCCTAACAAGTCGTATCTTGGTGTTCTCCCTATGCCGAACGGACGAATCGGCAAAACCCGCTGAAATCCTTACCATAAAAGGACTTGAAGAATTTGAAAGGTCATCGTGCGATGAACGTGTCAGGCTAAAATTTGCTTGACATCATGCGTGCCCGTTCGTTATGTTTCACCCACTAGCAGCCCGTAACACGTCAGCGCCGCGCATCCCGTCGGCGGACGTTCCATATAAAGAGGCGAGGAGACGAAATGGCTTTTTCTGGCAAGTTGTCAGCGAAGTTGCCACTGAAGGTGGCCGCACTGTGCGTAGCCGTTGGCGCAGCAGTAGCAGGGTTCACGCAATCGGCGCGAGCGGCGGATGCCGTCACGATCAACATCGTCGACGTCGCGGGCGATCTCCAGTTGACGCAAAAGGGCTTTGAAGCCTTCAAGGCCAAGTACCCGAATCTCGTTTCCAACATCACGTACACGAACGCGCCCGCGCCGCAGTTGCCCGGCAAGATCAAGGCGATGCAGGCGGCCGGCCGTTCGGACATCGACCTCGTGCTGACGGGTACTGACGCGCTGGCCGCCGGTATCGAGCAGAACCTGTGGATCAAGCTGCTGCCGGAGAACAACGCCGCGTTCCTCGGCGTGCTCGACAAGTACGCGCCCGGTCCGCGCAAGATGCAGGATCTCGCGCAGGGCTTCGGTCTCGAAGTCGCCTATATGCCGGCCGGCCCGCTGATCGAATACAACCCGGCCAAAGTCAGCGATCCACCGAAGACGCCGGATCAACTCCTGCAATGGTGCAAGGCGCATCCGAACAAGCTGATCTACGCGCGTCCGGCCAATTCCGGTCCCGGCCGCACATTCCTGATGGGCTTGCCGTACGTGCTCGGCGACAAAGATCCGAAAGACCCCGTCAATGGCTGGGATAAGACCTGGGCGTTCCTCAAGCAACTGAACGACTGCATTCCTTACTACCCGGGCGGCACGTCGGCGGTGATGAAGGAACTGGGCGAAGGCACGCGCGACATGACCGTCACCGTGACGGGCTGGGACATCAATCCGCGCGCGCTCGGCATCGTGCCGGCTGAATTCAAGGTGCAGGCATTCGACAACATGACGTGGGTTAACGACGCGCACTTCATGGTGATTCCGAAAGGCGTGCCGAAAGAAAAGCTCGACACGCTCTACAAGCTGATGAACTTCATGCTGGAGCCGGCGCAGCAGGCCTTGACCTATGACGATGGTTACTTCTATCCGGGTCCGGCCATCAAGGGCGTGACGGAAGCACAAGCGCCCGAGCACAGCCAGGACGTGCTGAAGAAGTTCGGCCGTCCGGAATACGCGAAACTGCTTGCCGATCGTCCACACGTTCAGCCGTTGAGCGCGGCAGCGATGGTCGCAGCGTTCCAGAAGTGGGACCGCGAAGTGGGCGCGCAAAAGACCAAGTAAGTTCATACCAACGCGTACCCATCACCGCGCAAAGCGGAGCAGCCGGTGCCGCGCAGGGCGTGCATGACGCCTCGCGCGCATCGGCGATATGTGTCGGCGGGCCTTATGGAGTGCCATAGGGCGCGGCCATGCAACATCGTAGGGAAGCGATCATGAAGCATCACTTTGAACAGTTGCGCCTCGAGTCCGTCAGCCGCAGTTTCGTGAATGCCGAAGGGGTGTCGGTGGCTGCGTTGCAGGGTCTCGATCTGAGTATTCGCCGCGGTGAATTCATCGCGTTGCTCGGGCCGTCGGGCTGCGGCAAGTCGACGGCGCTCAACTGCATCGCGGGCTTGCAGCCGCTGTCGGGCGGCGGCATCTGGCTCGACGAAAAACGTATCGACGTGCTGCCGCCCGAGAAGCGCGGGTTCGGCATGGTGTTTCAGAACTACGCGCTGTTTCCGCATATGTCGGTGCTCGACAACGTCGGCTTCGGGCTGAAGATGCGCGGCATCGCGAAGGCGGAAACGGTGAAGCGCGCGCGAGAAGCGCTGCAACTCGTGCAACTGGTCGGGCATGAGAAGAAATTGCCGGGGCAGTTGTCGGGCGGTCAGCAGCAGCGCGTCGCGATTGCGCGCGCCATTGTGATCGAGCCGCCACTCATTCTGATGGACGAACCGCTGTCGAATCTCGACACGAAACTGCGCATCGAAATGCGCGCCGAGATCCGCCGCATTCATAGCCAGCTGGATCGCGCGACCATCTATGTGACACACGACCAGGACGAAGCGTTGTCGATGGCCGACCGCATCGTCGTGATGAAAGAGGGCGTCGTGCAGCAGGTCGCGACGCCGAAGGAAGTTTACGGGCGTCCGAAGAATCTGCACGTCGCGCGTTTCATGGGCTATCGCAATGTGCTGCCGTTTACGCTCGAAGGCACGCAGGGCGAAGGCGTGGCCGTCGAAGCAAACGGCGTGCGGCTGATCGGCACGGCCATGGATGGCTTCAACAGCAAGCGTGTCTCCGTCGCGATGCGTCCCGAGGATATGGAGCGCGCCGCGCCCGGCTCGGAAAACGCGTTCGACGCGCAGGTCACGACGGTCGAATACGGCGGCCGCGATTCGCTGATTCGTGTGAAGAGCGCGTTCGGCGAATTGTGGGCGCGCGTCGCAGGTGAATTTGCCGAAGGCGAGCGCGTCACGCTGCGCGTGCCGCCGTCGCGCACGCTGGTCTACGACGGAGAGCCGTCATGAGCACGCTGACGCCCGCCGCCGCAGCGACACCCGTCGCGCAACGCGACGGCAAGGCGTGGCTCGTGTCGCCCGCCTTGCTGTTCATCCTCGCGCTGTTCGTTTATCCGTTCGTCTACGGCCTTGCGCTGTCCTTCAGTCCGATGGAAGGCGGCGGCATGTGGGCGAACTACGCGAAGTTCTTCAGCGATACGTCGATGTGGCCAACCATCATCGTCACGCTGAAGCTCGCCGTGCCTGCCACCTTGATCAACGTCGGCATATCGGTGCCGGTTGCGTTCGCGCTGCGCCGTCCGTCGCCGTATCAAAAGTTCGTGACGACGCTGCTCGTGATTCCCATCACGCTCGGCACCGTGCTGATCGCGGACGGCATGCTCACTTACTTCGGTCCGAACGGCTGGTTTCCGCAAGCGCTGCAAGGGCTGCACCTCTATACCGACGAAGTGCGGCTCACGCACAACTTCTGGGGTGTGCTGATTTCGCTGGTCGTGTCGGGCTTTCCGTTCGCGTTTCTGTTGACGCTGTCGTACGTGACGGGCATCGATCCGACGCTCGCAAGCGCCGCCGCGACGCTTGGCGCGAACCCCTGGCAGCAGTTCCGGCAGATCTATCTGCCGCTGCTCGTGCCGGGCTTGACGATGGCCGCGTGTCTGTCATTCGTTCAGGCGTTTTCGGTGTTTCCATCGGCGGTGCTGCTCGGCGCGCCCGCGGGGCCGACACGCGTGATGTCGATTGCCGCTGCGGAAGCCGCGTTCGAGAGCTACGATTACTCGCTTGCGTCGGCGATCGCGATCGTGATGGGTTTCGTGCAACTGGTGATCGTCGCCGCGATGCTCGGCGCGCGCCGCTTCTTCTACAGTGGACCGGCGACGGGAGGTAAGGGCTGATGGCAACCGATCATCAAGTCGCGCATCCGTGGCCCGCTGCGCCGCAAGGGCAAACGGTGAAATCGATGAAACCGCATGTCAGTCTGCGTGACCGCGTGTACAAGGCGCTCGTCTGGGGCGCGATGATTTTCTTCCTGCTGAACATCGTGCTGCTGATCGCCACCGTCGCGGTCAATTCGATCGCGACGCGCTGGTTCGGCACGCTGCTGCCGCAGGGCTTCACGCTGCACTGGTATGCGCAGGCGTGGAGCGACTTCCAGCTCGCGGCAGTGCTGTGGGTAACGGTCGAAGTGGTCGGCGCGGTGGTGCTGCTGTCCATTTTGCTCGGCGTGCCTGCCGCATACGCGCTCGCGCGCGTGCAGTTTCGCGGCAAGCGTTTCGCGATGCTCGTGTTCCTGCTGCCGTTGATGGTGCCGCCTGTCACATACGGCATTCCGATGGCGACCGTGATGTACAAAATCGGCCTGGCGGGTACGCTGTCCGGCGTGATTCTCGCGAACCTGGTGCCCGCGCTGCCGTTCGTGATTCTCGTGATGACGCCGTTCATCGAGCAGATCGATCCGAATCTGGAGTCGGCGGCGCGTATCTTCGGCGCGAATACGTTCCGCTATTTCCGCTATATTCTGCTGCCCTTGCTGGTGCCCGGCATGCTTGCCGCCGGGTTGCTGGTGCTGGTTCGTACCATCGGCATGTTCGAACTGACGTTCTTTACGGCGGGGCCGGCGACGCAAACGCTCGTCGTCGCGTTGTACTACGCTGTATTTTCAACGGGCGTGCGCGCGCCGCAGTCGATCGACGCAATGGCGATGATCTACATGGCGATCACGCTGATCTGGGTATTGATTGCGCTGCAGTTCGTGAGCCCGACGCAGATCGTGTCGCGGGTGAAGGAGCAGCGCCGGTAGGAGTCGAAGTGTCGAACGATCAGACGAAGAAACGCAAGTCCCCCGACGAACTGCGCAGCCACCGCTGGTATGGCGTACACGACCTGCGTTCGTTCGGCCACCGCTCGCGCACGGCGCAAATGGGCTACAGCCGCGAGGAATATGCGGGCAAGCCTGTCATCGCGATCCTCAACACGTGGAGCGAGATGAACCCGTGCCACACGCACTTCAAGCAGCGTGTGGAAGAGGTCAAGCGCGGCATCTGGCAGGCGGGCGGCTTTCCGATCGAGTTGCCGGTGCAGACCCTGTCGGAGCCGTTCCAGAAGCCCACCACGATGCTCTACCGCAACTTCCTCGCGATGGAAGCGGAAGAGACGCTGCGCTCGTATCCCGCCGACGGTGTCGTGCTGATGGGCGGCTGCGACAAGACCACGCCCGCGCTGCTGATGGGCGCGATCAGCATGGACCTGCCGACCATCTTCCTGCCCGCCGGCCCGATGCTGCGCGGCAACTGGAACGGCGCGACGCTCGGCTCCGGCTCCGACACGTGGAAGTACTGGGCCGACCTGCGCGCGGGCAAGATCACGGAAGAAGACTGGCAGGGCGTCGAAGGCGGCATTGCGCGCTCGCCGGGCCACTGCATGACGATGGGTACGGCGTCCACGATGACGAGCGCTGCCGAAGCACTCGGCTTCACGCTGCCGGGTTTCGCGTCAATTCCCGCGCCGGATTCGCGCCACGCGCAGATGTCCGCGAAAACGGGCATGCGTATCGTCGAGATGGTGTGGGAAGACCTGAAGCCGTCGGACATCCTCACGGTGAAGTCAATCGATAACGCGGTGACGACGTGCCTCGCGCTCTCAGGTTCGACCAACGCGATCGTGCATATGATCGCGCTCGCGCGCCGTGCCGGGATCGAACTGACGCTCGACCGCTACGACAGCATTTCGCGCCGCACGCCCGTGCTCGCCAACATCCGGCCGACGGGCGCGTATCTGATGGAAGACTTCTATTACGCGGGCGGCCTGCAGGCGATGCTCGCAGAACTGGGCGACCTGATCGACCGCTCGCAGAAGACGGTGAATGGCCGCTCGCTTGGCGAGAACCTCGAAGGCGCGCAGATCTTCAACGACGACGTGATCCGCCGCCGCAACAACCCGCTGATGCCGGACAACGGCCTGGCTGTCCTGCGCGGCAACATTGCGCCCGATGGCGCCGTCATCAAACCGGGCGCAGCCGAGCCGCATCTGCTGGTACACACAGGCCGTGCGGTGGTGTTCAAGGACTACAACGACATGGCCGCGCGCATCGACGACGACGCGCTCGATATCGACGAGAACTGCGTGATCGTGCTGCAGCACGCGGGCCCCGTTGGCGCGCCGGGCATGCCCGAGTGGGGCCAGTTGCCGCTGCCGAAGAAGGTGCTGCAAAAGGGCGTGCGCGACATGCTGCGCATTTCGGACGCGCGCATGAGCGGCACGAGCTATGGCGCCTGCGTGCTGCACGTGGCGCCGGAGTCGTTTATCGGCGGGCCGTTTGCGCTGGTGCGCGACGGCGACATGATCGAACTGGACGTGCCGCAGCGCAGGCTGAACGTGCTGGTATCGGATGAAGAACTGGCACGCCGCAAGGCGGAGTGGGTCGCACCCGCGCCACGCTTCTCGCGCGGTTACGGCGCGATGCATCAGGTACATGTGCTGCAGGCCGACAAGGGCTGCGACTTCGACTTCCTGCAACGCGATGGCGCAAGCAATGCAACGGGTGAGCCGGAGATTCACTGAAGCGGCAAGCGCCGCGCAATAAAAAACGAGCGCACGACAACGTGCGCTCGCTAACAGACGTCAATCGAACGTTCTAGTACCCGACGCGATACACGCGTCCCGTTTGCGCGCCCTCGACGCTGCGCAGATACGCCTGCGCCGCCTTCTTCGCATCGACAGGTTCGAAGCCACGGAAGAACGGCGCATAGCTTTCCATCGATTCCGTCAGCACAGTCGGACTCACGACATTGATGCGAATGCCGCGCGGCAGTTCGATCGCCGCGCCGCGCACGAAGCCTTCGAGCGCGAGATTGACCGTCGTCGCGCTGACGCCCAGGTTGATCGGCTCGTCGGCGAGAATGCCGCTCGTCAGTGTGAACGAACCGCCGTCGTTCACATACTTTTGCGCGGCGAGCACGACATTGATCTGTCCCATCAGTTTGTCGCGCAGGCCGACCCAGAATTGCTCGACCGTCATCTCAGGCAACGGGCCGAAGTGGACCTTGCCCGTCGTCGTAACGACGCCATCCACCTTGCCGATGGTTTGAAACAGCCGTTCGACGCTCGCCGGGTCCGTGCTGTCGACCTGGTGTGCGCCACGCGTCGCGCCGACTTCGATCACTTCATGCCGCGCTTTCAGTTCAGTGGCGACGGCATGGCCGAGTGTGCCCGTTGCGCCGATCACGATGATTTTGCTCATCTGCTGCTCCGTGGATGGAATTGCGCTGATTGTGCTGATCGTTTCAAACGCGAAAAAGATGTGCGTGCGACGAAGTCATGAAACCAGGAGTTTCCAATCGCATCGACATTCGTACAAACGCGAAGATGCACGACGCGCCATGCGACCAGCGTCGTGCGAAAGGGATATCGCGTCACTTGACGCGCTCGAGTTCGATCACGCGCATCGGCCGCTGATGATTGAGCGCGAAATGCACGCGCCCGCGCGTGCGTTGGCCCGCTTGCGTGCTGGCTTCATGAAAGCGGTCGTCGAAGTGCTCGACGGGCTCGGGCACCGTCATGCCCTTGTCGATCACGCGGTAGCCCGGTTCCAGCGCGAGCAGCAGATGGTTTCCGCCGATGCGGCTGTCGAATCCCGCCAGTTCCGCATACGGGTTGTCGGGCACGCTGTTGACGAGCGATGCGTTGCTGGTCGTGATCTCATCGGGGCCGATCGGCGCGTGTCCTGCGATGCGTGCGGCCTCGTGATTCTTGCTATCGGTATCCACCGTGCTGTCGTGCGTGCGGTCGTTGTGCATCTCGGCGCTACGCGCGACGTCGTTTCCCGATTGCGTCGCCGGTATCTTGCGGGTGTTGAGGCTCATTTTTACGCCCTCCTTGACTCATGCCTTCAAAGCATTGGGAGCGAGCAAAACTCGTTCCGCGTGAGCGCCCAATCACGTTGGAATCCACGTGCGACGGCGCTTAGGGCAACCCGCGAATTTTTACTATTTTTTTGGTGGACGCCCTTTTCCTACAGAGTATGATTCTGGTTCGAGTGCAGCAACGCACACAAGAGCATGACCGCTGCAGTCTCATGGACTGCCACGACACACGGCATCGCACTCGCAAAAGGACCATCTATGAGGCAGTCAGGGGCGGGTGACTCATGCACGTTGATGCTGCATTCACACATCGTGGCTACTTGCTTAACTGCGCGCCAGCGCGCGCGGGCGATGGGACTTGGCAACCGTATGTGGTCGTGTCGCGCTCCAGCGATGGCGAACTCGTCGCCAACCGCTTCTTTCCCACCGACCTCCGCTTCACTGACGAAGCAGCTGCTATCGCGCATGCCCGCGACTGGGCCGTGCGCTGGATCGATGCAAGCAGTATGACCGTATAGCACGTCATTTGCTACGCACTCCCGCACATGCAACGGCCGGCACTGCATGAGCCGTTCCTTATGCGTTCATTATGCAATCCGCACCGGCGCCCGGCGGCGCGCGCCGAAACGCGGTAATCTCTGGGGACAATTCACTTTCGTCGCGCTTCACGCGCGACTGCCGTCCTCGCCATGTCAAATGTTTCCTCCCACAACTGGGGCCTCGAACAGATCGTCGCCGAACTGCGCGCGTCGCGTGAGGAACTGCATCGCACGCGCCATCCGCGCGGCATCCGCGAACTGCCTTCTCGCGACGGCGTGATCAACATCGTCGCGGGATTGCGCGCCGCGCTTTTCCCGACGCACTACGGCGCGCCCGATCTGACCGACGAGAGCGTCGATTATTACGTGGGTCATACGCTCGAAAGCACGCTGCGGCTGCTGGCCGAGCAGATCCGCCGCGCATTGCGCTTCTTGCCGGAGCACGCGGAGACGCCGGATGCCGATCTAAGCGCGCTCGCATTCGATGTCGCGCGCCAGTTCGGCAAGCAGTTGCCGGGCATTCGCGCGATGCTGGTCAGCGATATCCAGGCTGCGTACGTGGGCGATCCTGCCGCGCAGCACATCACTGAAATCCTGCTGTGCTATCCGGGCGTGTGGGCGATGACGCACCACCGGCTCGCGCATGCACTGCATCGGCTCGGCGTGCCCCTGCTCGCGCGCTTCATCAACGAGATCGCACATTCGGCGACGGGTATCGACATTCACCCTGGCGCGCAGATCGCCCCGAGCTTCTTCATCGATCACGGCACGGGCGTCGTGATCGGCGAAACGGCGATCATCGGCGAGCGCGTGCGTGTCTATCAGGCGGTGACGCTCGGCGCGAAGAGTTTTGCCGCGGATGAAGACGGCACGCTCGTGAAAGGCAATGCGCGTCACCCGATCGTCGAAGACGATGTGGTGATTTACGCGGGCGCGACCATTCTGGGCCGCGTGACGATCGGGCGCGGCTCGGTGATCGGCGGCAACGTGTGGCTCACGCATAGCGTGCCGCCGGGCAGCAGCGTGTCGCAGGGCAAGATCCGCGAAGGCGAGCGCGGGCGCAACGACGAAGGGCGGCGCTGATGTGTGGGCCCAGTTTCATCTGCGCGGGCGCTTGAGACGATGAAACCGCGTGGGCGCGTCCAGATGCTGCGTTGCGCGCTCGGCGGCGTCGAAGCGACCGTCGCGCATACGACGCACGCGTTCGCACGTCATTCTCACGATCGCTTTGGCATCGGCATCGTCGTTGCTGGCGGGCAGCGTTCGGCAAGCGGGCGTGGACCAGTCGAAGCGCGCGCGAACGATGTCATCACCGTCAATCCCGGCGAAGTGCATGACGGCAGTCCGCTCGACGAACACGGACGCGCCTGGCGGATGCTGTATTTCGAGCCGTCGCTGGTGATCGGCACGGTGGCCGAATGCGCGGAGTCGCCGTTGCGGGAAATGGAGTTGACGCGCCCCGTGTTGAACGACGCGCAACTGTCGCTGCGTTTTGCGCGACTTTTCTCGGTTGCAGTACACGAGGCAAACGAGGGCGTGTCGCCCGACAACCTTGCTTGCGAAGAAGCGTTGCTCGCGTTGTTTTCATATGTGGGCCGATACCACGCGACGTCTTTGCCGCGCAGACCCGAACGCATCGGTCCTGTCGCGCACGCGAAAAACCGTATCGACGACGATCCCGCGTCGGCATCGACGCTCGCCGATCTCGCCGCCGAAGCCGGTATGAGCCGTTTTCAGCTGCTGCGCAGTTTCGCGCATGAAGTCGGTTTGCCGCCGCATGCATACCGGATGCAGCGCCGTGTCCTGCTGGCGCGGCAACTGATCGCCAGCGGGTCCACGCTGGCGGATTCCGCGGTCTCGGCGGGCTTCGCCGATCAAAGTCATATGACGCGCGCTTTCGTGCGGCTTCTCGGTGTCACGCCCGCGAGCTACGCGGCCGCCGTCCGCTGATCCCCTGCAATAACGTTCAAGACCGCGCGTGAGCGCGGGCCGTACGCTCGCCTCATCGTTCGATACGAGGAGGCAGTGGCATGAACGCGCGTTACGTCGGTTATTCCTTTTGCGCGCTGGCGATGATCGGCGTGGGCAGCACGGTCGTCGTCAGCAAGGCGATAGCGGGCGGCTTGCCGCCGTTCGCGGCGACGGCTTTGCGCTTTGCGATTGCGTTTCCCGTCTTCGTCGCGATGATGCGCGTGCGAAAAGTCCGCTGGCCGAAGCTCGACGCGCACGATGTGTTGCTCGTGATCGCGCAGGCGGGCGCGGGAAGCGTCGGCTATACGGTTTGCCTGATCGGCGGAATGCGGCTCGCGTCGGCCGCCGATGCGGGTGTCATCGCGGGGACACTGCCCGCGGTGTCGGCGGGTTTCGCGGCGCTCGCGCTCGGCGAGCGTCCGTCACCGGCGCTGCTCGGCGCGATCGCGCTCGCGACGCTGGGCGTGCTCGCCTGCACGGTGCGCCTCGACGACGTGGCGGCCGCGAGCGGCACGCATTCTCTCGCAGGTAATGCGCTGGTATTCGCCGCAATTGTCTGCGAAGCGCTCTTCATCTTGCTCAACCGCAAGCTGCGCACGCCTGTGCCGGCTTTGCCGCTGTCGGCGCTCATGAGCGGAATCGGCTTGTTTGTCGCGATCGTGCCCGCCTGTTTCGAGCAGCCGTGGCGTCTGCCTTTCAATGATGCGAACGTCGTTGCCGCGCTCGCGGGCGTCGTCTATTACGCGCTCGTGCCGACGGTGCTTGGCTTCGTGCTGTGGTACGCGGGCGCTTCGCGCCTGAGCGGCGCGGAAGCGGGTCTCGTGACGGCGCTCGTGCCCGTGTCGACGCTCGCGCTTGCAGCGGGCGTGCTGCATGAGCCGATCAGCCGTGCGCAGGTGGTAGGCGTCGCGTGTGTGCTGGCAGCGGTGCTGCTTGCGACGTTCGGACGGTTTCGGTCGATGGGGATGCGCGCGGAAGCGTGAGTTGGCCGATCCTGGCTTTGCTTAGGTCGCGCCAGTTCCATCAGAACCACTAAGCTTGATTTGAGACTTGAGACGCTGACCAGACCGTTGAGACAACCACGCGCTATCCGGCGCGTGGCTAAAGCGGGCCGACAATCCTGGCCCGCGACAAATCAGGTATTCGCCACGCTAACGGAAGTCGGGCCGTGGACGATCGACAGAAACTCGCGACGCGTCGACGGGTCCGTGCGGAACGTCCCGAGCATGCGCGACGTCACCATCTCGACGCCAGCCTTGTGTACGCCGCGCGTCGACATGCATTGATGCGATGCTTCGAGAATCACGCCTACACCCTTCGGCTGCAATACTTCGTTGAGCGTATCGGCGATCTGCACGGTCATCTTTTCCTGAATCTGCAGACGCTTGGCGAACGCATCGACGAGCCGGGCGAGCTTCGAGATGCCCACCACGCGATGCTCAGGCAGATAAGCGACGTGCGCGCGCCCGATGATGGGCACCATGTGATGTTCGCAATAGCTTTCGAAGCGGATGTCCTTCAGCACGATCATTTCGTCGTAGCCGTCCACTTCGGAGAACGTACGGGCCAGGATCTCGCGCGGATCGACTTCATAGCCCGCGAAAAATTCTTCATACGCTCGCACGACGCGCGCGGGCGTGTCGAGCAGCCCTTCACGCTGAGGATTGTCGCCAGCCCAGCGCAACAGCACGCGCACGGCTTCTTCGGCCTCGTCGCGGGACGGCCGGCCGGGTGCGTCGGCGGACGTTGTGTTCTTCGTATTCATCCTTCGCTCCAGTTCCAGTAAAACGCGCATCGCACGTTGCGGCATTGTTCCATGTTTCCCGGCCCTACGCCGAACAGGGATATGCGTCGCGGGCCCCTGCGGGCGTTACAGGCGGGCCTTATATCCGTCGTTACTTCGGCCACTCGTCCTTCGCATCGTTGAACAGTTCTGCAACAACGCCGCGCAGCCAGCTCGCGCGCGGATCATTGTGGAACTTGCGATGCCAGTGCTGGCGCAAGTCGAAGCGGGGCAACGGCAACGGCGGTTCGACGAGCGTGATCGACGCGTGCTCCGACACATACGCGAAGCCGATCGCGTGCGGCACGGTTGCGATCAGATCGGTGCGCGCGAGGATGAACGGCAAGCTCATGAAGTGCGGCGTCTCCAGCACGGCGCGCCGGCGGATGCGCTTTTTCTCCAGAAACTGCTCGAGCACTTCCTGGCTGCGTCCTTCGGCGCGCACGACGGCATGGCCGAGGCCGATGAACTGATCGAGCGTGAGCGGCGCGCCCGCGAGCGGGTGATCGCTGCGCATCAGGCAGATGAACCGGTGCGTGAACAGACGCTGCTGGAAGAAGTTGTTACCGGAAAGATCGGGGAAGTAGCCGACGGCGAGATCGACATCGCCCGATTCCAGCCCGCGCTCGACATGCGCGGGCGGCAGCGATACCGAACGCAGATTCGCATGCGGCGCGCGCTCGGCGAAAAGCTGCAACAGCCGCGGCAGGAACACGATCTCGCCGACGTCGGACAACGCCAGCGAGAACGTATGCGTCGACGTCGTGGGATCGAAATCCTGCGAGTCGAGCATGCCTTTTTCGATGCGAGCAAGCGCCTCGCGGGCAGCGGGAATCAGCGCGAGCGCGCGCGGCGTCGGCTCCATGCCGCGCGACGTGCGCACGAACAGCGGGTCGTTGAAATACTCGCGTAAACGGCCGAGCGCGGTGCTCACGCGCGGCTGGCTCACGCCGAGACGTTCGGCGGCGCGGCTCACGTTGCGCATGTCTTCGAGCGCGACGAGGTAGGGAATCAGGTTGAGATCGAGTTCGGCCATGCTTTGGCGCGTGGGTGCGGGAGGACACTCGCGCAGTATCGGTTATGCGTATACAACCTATCCTAAAAATCGCGTTGTCGCATATTCGGGAAAGCGCCGAGAATCGTTTGATGACTCGAACAAAAGACTCGGAGACGAACGATGCGCACTCAAGTTGCCATTATTGGCGCGGGTCCCGCCGGTCTGCTGCTTTCGCTTCTGCTGCGGCTGGCGGGCGTTGAATCGGTGGTGCTGGAAAGCCGGTCGCGCGAACACTGCGAGCATCGGATACGCGCTGGTGTGCTCGAACAGGGCACCGTCGATACGCTCAACGAAGCCGGACTCGGCGCGCGGATGCAGCGCAAAGGGCTCGTGCATCACGGCATCGAACTGTTGTTCGAGCGCAAGCGGCATCGAATCGATCTGACGGCGCTGACGGGCGGCCGCGCGATCACCGTGTATGGCCAGCATGAGGTGGTGTGCGACATGATCGCCGCTGCCGTCGAGCACCAGCAACCGTTGTATTTCGACGTGTCCGAAGTGTCGCTGCACGACCTGACGACGGACAAACCGTGGGTTCAATTCACACGAGATGGCGCAGTGCAGCGTATCGACTGCGACTACGTGGCGGGCTGCGACGGCTTTCACGGCATCGCGCGCGAGTCGATTCCCGCCGACGCGCTGCAAACCTTCGAACGCGTCTATCCCTACGCATGGCTCGGCATCCTCGCCCACGCTGCGCCGACCTGCGACGAACTCGTCTACGCGCATCACGAGCGCGGCTTCGCGCTCTTCAGCATGCGTTCGCCCGAGGTAACGCGCCTCTACCTGCAATGCCGTCCCGACGAAGACCTCACGCAATGGCCCGACGAGCGCATCTGGGCCGAGCTTCACGCGCGCTTCGAGAACGACGACGGCTGGCTGCCCGCCATCGGCGACATCACGCAAAAGGGCGTGACGCCGATGCGCAGCTTCGTGTGCGAGCCGATGCAATACGGCCGCCTCTATCTTGCCGGCGACGCCGCGCACATCGTTCCGCCGACTGGCGCTAAAGGCATGAACCTCGCCGTCGCCGACGTGCGCATGCTGTCGAAGGCGCTCGCGGCGCGCTATCGCGAAGGCCGCGACGATCTGCTCGCCGCTTATTCGGCGACCTGTCTGGAACGCGTCTGGCGCGCCGAGCATTTCTCGTATTTCATGACAAACATGCTGCATCCGTCGTTCGATGACACGCCGTTCATCAACCGCCTGAAGATGGCTGAGTTGCGGTACGTCGCACATTCCGATGCGGCGTCGCGGATGCTGGCAGAGAATTACGTGGGGCTGCCGTTTCGCGATTGATTTGCGGGCCCGGCGGCAGGCGAAGCGGCATAGGGCAAACCACGAAACCGTTGCCTTGACAAGAGATGCAGGCGCAAACCATAATGCGTCGGTACGTTCGCTAAACGAAACTGTGTTCGCATAAAGAACTTTTCGCAAGTTCGACGGGCGATAGGGATTGAAGGGCGAGCCAAACACGCAGGTCTGCATTCCGTCGTCAGCAGACTATGAAGGACGAAAGCGGACGTGGAGACCGTCCGGCGTGCGTTTCGCCAGTTTCCTGGTGAATCGTGCGGCGCGGATCGACGCGTTTCAGAGGATATTCGACATGATCAACAAGATTTTCGAGTCACTCCAGTCGGCGGTTGCCGACGTGCATGACGGCGCGACCGTCATGATCGGCGGTTTCGGCACGGCGGGCATGCCGTCCGAGCTGATCGACGCGCTCATCGAACAGGGTGCGAAAGAGCTCACCATCGTCAACAACAACGCCGGCAACGGCGACACGGGCCTCGCGGCGCTGCTCAACGCGAAGCGCGTGCGCAAGATCATCTGCTCGTTCCCGCGTCAGACCGATTCATACGTCTTCGACGCGCTCTATCGCGCGGGCGAAATCGAACTGGAACTCGTGCCGCAGGGCAATCTCGCCGAGCGCATCCGCGCGGCGGGCGCGGGCATCGGCGGCTTCTTCACGCCGACGGGTTATGGCACGAAGCTCGCCGAAGGCAAGGAAACGCGCGTGATCGACGGCAAGCATTACGTGCTGGAAGCGCCGCTGCACGCGGACTTCGCGCTCATCAAGGCGTACAAGGGCGATCGCTGGGGCAATCTGGTGTATCGCAAGACGGCGCGTAACTTCGGCCCGATCATGGCAAGCGCGGCGAAAACGGCGATCGTGCAGGTGTCGGAAGTGGTGCCGCTCGGCGCGCTCGACCCGGAAGTGATCGTCACGCCGGGCATCTTCGTGCAGCGTATCGTCGAAGTGCCGCAGGCGGCCCACGCCTCGCAACGCCCCGAACAAGCCGCCTGAAGGAGACCCGACATGAAACGACTGACCCGCGATGAAATGGCGAAGCGCGTCGCGCAGGACATTCCTGAAGGCGCTTACGTGAACCTCGGCATCGGCGTGCCGACGCTGGTGGCGAATCACCTCGACGCCAATAAGGAAATCTTCCTGCACAGCGAGAACGGACTGCTCGGCATGGGCCCCGCGCCCGCGAAAGGCGAGGAAGACGACGAACTGATCAACGCCGGCAAGCAGCACGTCACGCTGCTGACGGGCGGCGCGTTCTTCCACCATTCCGACTCGTTCGCGATGATGCGCGGCGGCCATCTCGACTATTGCGTGCTCGGCGCGTTCCAGGTGTCGTCGAAGGGTGACCTTGCGAACTGGCACACGGGCGCACCCGATGCGATTCCCGCTGTCGGCGGCGCGATGGATCTGGCTATCGGCGCGAAGCAGGTGTTCGTGATGATGGAGCATCAGACCAAGCAGGGCGAAAGCAAGATCGTCGCCGAATGCTCGTACCCGGTGACGGGCGTCGGTTGCGTGGACCGCATCTACACCGACCTCGCGATGATCGACGTGACGAAGGACGGCCTCGTCGTGCGCGAAATCTTCTCGGATATCGACTTCGCGGAACTGGAGAAGCTGACGGGCGTCGCGCTGATCGACGGCACGCAGCAGGCTCGCGCGGCCTGAGCCTCGCTTAGCCTCGATACGTAGCAGCCACGCGCGCGCAAATGCGCGCGTGACCTCGGCGCGGCGTTCGGCGACAATGAAGCCGAACGCCGCGCGCTTTCAGGCGCGACCCAACGCGCATTCATCCCAACGCACAGAACATCATGCTAGAAGCTAGCGCTCGCTTGACTGGCCTGATCTGCGGCACGCAGCCGATGAACGACATCTGGTCGCCGCGCGCGACGCTGCAACGGATGCTCGACGTCGAAGCGGCGCTGGCGCGCGCATCGGCGGCCCATGGCGTGATTCCGCAATCGGCCGTTGCCGCCATCGAGGCAACCTGCCGCGCCGACAAGCTCGACGCCGACGCGCTCGGACGCGACGCCGCGCTCGGCGGCAATCTCGCGATTCCCCTCGTCAAGCAACTGACCGCGCGCGTCAAGGACGCCGACGCGGAGGCGTCGAAGTTCGTCCATTGGGGCGCGACGAGCCAGGACATCATCGATACGGCGACCGTGCTGCAACTGCGCGATTCGTTCGATCTGCTCGACGGCGCGTTGTCGTCCACCTGCAATGCGGTTGCCTCACTTGCGCAGCAACATCGCGAGACGCCGATGATCGGCCGCACGTGGCTGCAACAGGCGCTGCCCATCACGCTCGGTTTGAAATTCGCGCAATGGCTCGACGCGCTGCTGCGGCATCGCGAGCGGCTCGACACGTTGCGCGAGCGCGTGCTCGTGCTGCAATTCGGCGGCGCGGCCGGGACGCTTGCGAGTCTGCGCGACAAGGGCGGCGTGGTTGCCGCCGCACTGGCGAAAGAATTGAGTCTGGAGATGCCCGCTGTGCCGTGGCACACGCAGCGCGACCGCATCGCCGAAACGGCGTCGTTCTTCGGCATGCTGATCGGTACGCTCGGCAAGATTGCGCGCGATATCTCGCTGCAAATGCAGACCGAACTCGGCGAACTGGGCGAGCCGGTTGCCGCCGGCAAAGGCGGTTCGTCGACGATGCCGCACAAGCGCAACCCGGTCGGCTGCGCAGCCGTGCTGACGGCGGCGGCACGCGCGCCCGGCCTCGTCGCAACGGTGTTCGGCGGCATGGTGCAGGAGCACGAGCGCGCGCTCGGCGGCTGGCAGGCCGAATGGGACGCGCTGCCCGATCTTGCGCGTCTCGCGGGCGGCGCGCTGGCGAACATCGAACAGATCGCGCAAGGACTCGAAGTGAATGTAGAGCGGCTTGCGGCGAATCTCGAGGTGACGCATGGTCTGATTCTCGGCGAAGCGGTGATGCTCGCGCTCGGCGACAAGATCGGCCGGATGGATGCACACCATCTCGTCGAGCATGCATCGAAAGAAGCTGTGAAGAGCGGCAAGACGCTCTTCGACGTGCTGGCTGCCGATTTGGCCGTCACTCAACATCTGCCCGTCGAGCAACTCAGACGTCTGCTCGATCCGGCGCATTACGTGGGCAGCGCGCACGCTTTCGTGGACGCCGTGCTGGCTCTTCATAACGCGCGCAAAGCACGCGTGAACCAACATCAGGAGTAAAGGAATGCCTTACGCCGCAGTCAATGGCATCGAGCTTCACTACCGGATCGACGGCGACCGGCACGGCAACGCGCCGTGGCTCGTGCTGTCGAATTCGCTCGGCACAGACCTGTCGATGTGGACGCCGCAGGTTGCCGAATTCGCGAAACACTTTCGCGTGCTGCGTTACGACACGCGCGGCCACGGTCACTCGGAAGCGCCGAAGGGACCGTATTCGATCGAGCAATTGACGGGCGACGTGATCGGCCTGCTCGATACGTTGAAGATCGCGCGCGCGAATTTCTGCGGCATTTCGATGGGCGGTTTGACGGGCGTCGGCCTGGCGGCGCGCTACGCGGACCGCATCGATCGTGTCGTGCTGTGCAATACGGCGGCGCGCATCGGCTCGCCGGAAGTCTGGGTGCCGCGCGCGGCGCGTGCGCGCACGGAAGGCATGCTCGCGTTGTCGGATGCTGTGTTGCCGCGCTGGTTCACGGCGGAGTTCATTGCACGCGAGCCGCTCGTGTTTAATTATGTGCGCGACGTTTTCGTACACACCGACAAGGAAGGTTATGCGCTGAATTGCGAAGCGATCAACGCGACGGATTTGCGGCCCGAAGCGCCTGGCATCAAGGCGCCCGCACTGGTGATTTCGGGTACGCATGATCTCGCCGCGACGCCGGCGCAAGGGCGCGAACTGGCGGCGTCGATTCCGGGCGCGCGGTATGTCGAACTGGATGCTTCGCATATCTCGAACATCGAAGTTTCCGACATGTTCACGAAGACCGTGCTCGATTTTCTGAAGGGGCAGCGATGAACGATGATCAACGATACGAAGCGGGCATGGGCGTGCGCCGCGCGGTGCTGGGCGATGCGCATGTGGACCGGTCGCTGGTGAATCGCACGGAAGTGACGGAAGAGTTTCAGAACTTTATTACGCGGTATGCGTGGGGGGAGATCTGGACTCGCGATGGGTTGCCGCGGCATACGCGTAGTTTGCTGACTATTGCGATGATGGTCGCGCTGAATCGCAGCGAGGAGCTTGCTCTGCATTTGCGCGCCGCGCGGAATAATGGGGTGACGCGGGATCAGGTTAAGGAAGTTCTGTTGCAGACTGCTATTTATTGTGGGGTGCCTGCGGCGAATTCTGCTTTTCATCTGGCTGATAAGGTTTTTAAGGAGCAGGATGAGGTGGATGCCGGGAAGGGTTAGTTCCGGGTAGTGGTTTGGTTTTTTGGCGAAGCCGTTGTGATTGTGGGTCACGCGGCTTTTGTTTTTGTACCGGTTTCTGCTGCGCACGCGTTGGGTTGTGTGCTTGCCTTTGCGCTGGCATCCGCGATTTGTTAGCGTGCTTCACGCGTTGCCCCTGTGCGGGGCGGCACCTACTTTTCTTTGCCGCCGCAAAGAAAAGTAGGCAAAAGAAAGCGGCTAACACCGCCAACATTTCTTCTTGCCTGAGGGCCCCCACAGGGTCTTACGCTTCACACGGCAATCACGTGACTCATGCTCGTTGCCAGCGCTCTTGCGCTGCGCCTCACCCGCTTCACGCACCCGCGCTTCACCATGCCGTGCCAGATAGTCCACGGCCGCCCAGGTGGCAAACTGTGTGTAGGCCCCTTGTGCTCCACACGCGTCACTCCGGACCGATAGCGCATGCGTTCCACCTAGTAAGAGCGCAACCCTATACGACGCGACAACCTACACACAGTTTGCCACCTGGGCGGCGCAAACCGTTCGCTGCCGCTGGCACGTGTGCGGGTGTGTGAAGTGGGTGAGGCGTCCATTCAAAGCGTTGGCAGCTAACATCAAATCAGGGCGTTGCCGTGTGAAGCGTAAGACCCTTTGGGGGCCCTCAGGCAAACACAAGAACTGGCGGTGTTAGCCGCTTTCTTTTGCCTACTTTTCTTTGCGGCGGCAAAGAAAAGTAGGTGCCGCCCCGCACAGGGGCGACGCATGAAGCACGCTAACAAATCGCGGATGCCAGCGCAAACATGGCCAAACCAAGACCAACGCCCGCGCCGCACAGGCTCAAACGCCGATGCCACCGCAAAGACAGACCACCCCCACCGCCCCGCGGCTACAAAAAACCCAAACCGCAGATCAAAAACCCCTGCAAACCAAAAACATTTCCGGTATACCTGTCGCCCGACACAACCTATCCCCAACCCCAAACCCACCCGCCGCCAGGCAAAAATGCTCCCCAACCTGCTAGTCCAATTGATCAACGGACTCGCCGACGCCTCGGCGCTCTTTCTCGTCGCAGCGGGCCTGTCGCTGATCTTCGGCGTCACGCGCATCGTCAACTTCGCGCACGGCTCGTTCTACATGCTGGGCGTCTACGTGGCCTACAGCATCGCGAGCCGCTTCGGCACGAGCAGCGTCATCGGCTTCTGGCTGTCGATGCTCGCCTCTGCGTTCGTGATCGGCATACTCGGCGCGCTCGTCGAATTCATCGTGCTGAGGCGCATCTACAAGGCCCCCGAGCTATTCCATCTGCTAGCGACATTCGCACTCGTGCTGATCTTCCGCGACGCCGCACTCGCGATCTGGGGCCCGCAGGACCTGTTCGGCCCGCGCGCGCCGCATCTGTCCAGCGCCGTCGAACTGCTCGGCCATCAACTGCCGACATGGGACATCGTGTTGATCGTGATCGGGCCGCTCGTGCTCCTGTTGCTGTGGTACGCATTGACGCGCACGCGCTGGGGCACGCTCGTGCGCGCGGCGACGCAGGATCGCGAGATGCTCGGCGCGCTCGGCATCAACCAGGCGTGGCTGTTCACGGGCGTGTTCTTCGTTGGCGCGTTTCTCGCGGGGCTTGGCGGCGCACTGCAAGGGCCACGCATGTCGGCGAATCTCTCGCTCGATCTCGAAACGATCGGCAATGCGTTCGTCGTCGTCGTGGTCGGCGGGATGGGCTCGATTCCGGGTGCGTTCATCGCGGCGCTGCTGATCGCAGAGATCAAGGCGCTGTGCATCGGCATCGGACATGTGTCGCTGTTCGGCGTCGACCTTTCGTTGAGCCGCTTCACGCTCGTCGCGGAGTTCGTCGTGATGGCCGTGGTGCTCGTCGTGCGGCCGTGGGGCCTGCTGGGACGCGCGACGTCGGCGGTTCGCGCGGCGGCGCCCGCCGACATGCCATTGAAGCCCGCAGGCAGGCCGCTCAAGTGGCTCGCGGCATGCGTGCTGGCCGTGCTCGTGCTCGCGCCGCTCGCCGCCGGCGCGTTTCCGTACATGCCCGTGCTGCTCGTCGAAATTCTGATTGCCGTGCTGTTCGCGGCGAGCCTGCACTTCATCATGGGACCGGGCGGCATGCATTCGTTCGGTCATGCCGCGTACTTCGGCCTCGGCGCGTACGGCGCAGCACTCTTTTTGAAAGTGCTCGATCTGCCGATGGAAGCCGCGCTCGTTCTCGGGCCGCTCCTCGCCGTGCTCGGCGCGCTGGTGTTCGGCTGGTTCTGCGTGCGACTGTCGGGCGTGTATCTGGCGATGCTCACGCTCGCGTTCGCGCAGATCGTCTGGTCCGTCGTGTATCAATGGGACGACGTGACGGGCGGCAGCAATGGCATTCTCGGACTATGGCCGTCGAACTGGCTGTCGTCGCCCGTTGCCTACTACTACCTGACGCTGGCGTGCGCAGTGCTCGGCGTGTGGCTGCTGCGCCGCATGCTGTTCTCGCCGCTTGGATTTGCGATGCGCGCCTCCCGCGATTCGGCGTTGCGCGCAGAGGCCATCGGCATCGACACGAAACGCGTGCAATGGGCCGCGTTCGTGATTGCGTCGCTGTTTTGCGGGCTTGCTGGTTCGCTGTATGCGTTTTCCAAAGGCACGATTTCGCCGGAAGTGATCAGCGTGAGCCGTTCCGTCGACGGACTCGTGATGGTGCTCCTCGGCGGCATCCAGACGCTGACGGGGCCCGTCGCGGGCGCGGCGCTGTTCACGTGGCTGCAGGATACCGTCGCGCGTCAGACCGACTACTGGCAGGCGCTGCTAGGCATCGCGATCCTGTTGCTCGTGATTGCGTTTCCGCAAGGAATCGTGGGGTTCATGCGCGAGCGCTTCGAGCGCGATGAAGCACAAGCAGGAGGCGGCCAATGAGTCTTCTGCACGTATCGAATCTGTCGATGTCGTTCGGCGGCGTGAAAGCCGTCGACGACGTTTCGTTCGACGTGAAGCCCGGCGAACTGCTTGCATTGATCGGCCCGAACGGCGCGGGCAAATCGACGTGCTTCAACATCGTCAATGGACAACTGCGTCCGACGCACGGCTCGGTGATGCTGGACGGACACGAACTCGTCGGCATGCGTCCGCGCGATATCTGGCGGCGCGGCGTAGGCCGCACGTTCCAGGTCGCAGCGACCTTCAACTCGATGACCGTGCTTGAAAACGTGCAGATGGCGCTCGTGTCGCGCGAAAAGCGTCTATACGGATTGTGGAAACCGGCGGCGTCGCACTTCGAGGATGAGGCGCTTGCGCTGCTCGACCAGGTCGGCATGACGGCGCATGCGCAACGCGCGTGCAGCGTGCTTGCCTATGGCGACGTGAAGCGTGTCGAGATGGCTATCGCGCTCGCGAATCGACCAAAGCTTCTTCTGATGGACGAGCCGACGGCGGGCATGGCGCCGCAGGAACGCACCGAACTGATGGCGCTGACGAAGCGTCTTTCCGCCGAGCGCCATATCGGCGTGCTGTTCACCGAACACAGCATGGACGTCGTATTTTCCAGCGCGGACCGGATCATCGTGCTTGCGCGCGGCAAGCTGATCGCGCAGGGCGACGCGGACACGATACGCAATGACGCCAACGTGCAGGCCGTCTACTTCGGCACGGGCAAGACGTTTCAGCCGCGCGCGGCGTTATCGCGCGATGGCGGCGAGCCACACACGGAGCCGCGCACATGAACGCACCACTGCTGAAAGTCGAGAGGCTGAATGCGTTCTACGGGCGCGCGCAAATCCTCTTCGACGTGAGCTTCGAAGTGGGGCGTGGCGAAGTTGTCGCGCTGATGGGCCGTAACGGCGCGGGCAAATCGACGACGATGAAGTCGATCATGGGGTTGATGGCGCGTCGTGAAGGCGCGATTCATTTCGACGGGGCCGATATTTCTGCGTTGCCGCCGCATCGGATTGCCCGGATGGGGCTCGGTTATGTGCCTGAAGATCGTCGCGTGTTCTCTGGTCTCACTGTGATGGAGAATCTCGACACGGGGCGGCAGCCCGCGCGCGTGGGGGCGCCTGCGTGGACGCCTGGCAAGCTCTTCGAGCTGTTTCCGAATCTCGGTGAGATGCCGCAGCGGCTTGGCGGGCAGATGAGCGGTGGCGAGCAGCAGATGCTTACTGTGTCGCGGACGTTGATGGGGAATCCTTATCTTGTGCTGCTCGACGAGCCGTCGGAAGGCGTCGCGCCTGTGATTGTCGAGCAGATGGCTAATATGATTCTTGAGCTGAAGCGCGAGGGGTTGTCCATTCTTCTGTCTGAGCAGAACTTTCATTTCGCTGAGCTGGTCAGTGACCGCGCTTACGTGCTCGAGAAAGGTCAGATTCGGTTTGGTGGTGCGATGCGCGAACTTGCGGGGGATGAGGGTGTGAGGAGGGCGTATCTGGGGGTTTGATGTCTGCGACGCTAGGGTTTGGTTTTCGCTTTTTGCTCGCGTCCGCGAGGCGGTGGTCGTTGTGCAAGTGGTTTTTTTGCCTCTGCGCTGGCATTGGTTTTGGTTTGCTCGAGTTTGCGCTGGCATCCGCGCTATGCCTTGGTGCTTCACGCGTCGCCCCTGTGCGGGGCGGCACCTACTTTTCTTTGCCGCCGCAAAGAAAAGTAGGCAAAAGAAAGCGGCTCACACCGCCAGTTCTAGTTCTTGCCTGAGGGCCCCCAAAGGTTCTTACGCTTCACACGGCAATCACGTGACTCATGTTAGTTGCCAGCACTCTTGCGGTGCGCCTCACCCGCTTCGCGCACCTGCATTACAACATGCCGTGCCAGATAGTCCACCGCAGCCCAGGTGGCAAACTGTGTGTAGGCCGTAGTGCCACACACGCCTCACTTCGGACCGATTGCGCACGCGTTCCACCATGTAAGAGCGCTAACGTGTACGTCGCGACAACCTACACACAGTTTGCCACCTGGGCGGCAGATACCATTCGCTGCCGCTTGCACGTGTGCGGGTATTTGAAGCGGGTGAGGCGGTCATTCGAAGCATTGGCGACGAACGCGAACAGAAATGCTGCCGTGTGAAGCGTAAGACCCTTTGGGGGCCCTCAGGCAAAAACAAAAATCAGCGGTGTTAGCCGCTTTCTTTTGCCTACTTTTCTTTGCGGCGGCAAAGAAAAGTAGGTGCCGCCCCGCACAGGGGCGACGCTTGAAGCACGCTAACGAATCGCGGATGCCAGCGAAAACCCCAAAAAACCAAACCGACCGCGCCGCGAAGGCAAAACGCGGATGCCAGCGCAAACACAAGCAAACCAAACCGACCGCGCGCCGCGCAGGCAAAGCGCGGATGCCAGCGCAAACACAAGCAAACCAAACCGCCCGCGCCGCACAGGCGCTAACGCAGATGCCAACGCAAAGACCAAAACACCGAACGGCAACGCCTGCGCCGCAAAGGCAGAAACACCGACCAACAACACCCCACACCGCGAACGCCAAGAACCGGTACGATTCAACCTTCGCACCTCCCACCCGCACCCTTGAACGGACAAATAAAACGGAGCCACCGCATGACCTCGCGCGCAGCATGGATATCCCGCATTACCGCTTCACTAGCCGTCTCGCTGACAGCCCTAAGCGCTTCCGCCCAACAGACCATCAAAATCGGCGAAATCAACAGCTACAAGGCACAACCCGCCTTCCTGATGCCCTATAAAAACGGCTGGAACCTCGCACTAGATCAGGTAAACGCATCCGGCGGCGTGCTAGGCAAAAAGCTCGAAGTCGTCTCACGCGACGACAACGCGAACCCAGGCGACACGATCCGCGTCGCGCAAGAACTCATCGCCCGCGAGCAGGTGCAACTGCTATTCGGCGGCTATCTGTCGAACACGGGCCTCGCACTAACGGACTTCGCGAAACAGAAGCGCATGTTCTTCCTCGCCGCCGAGCCGCTCACCGACAAGATCGTCTGGGCCGACGGCAACAAGTACACATACCGCCTGCGTCCTTCCACCTACATGCAGGTCGCGATGCTCGCACCCGAAGCGGTAAAGCTGAAGAAAAAACGCTGGGCGCTCGTGTACCCGAACTATGAATACGGCCAGTCGGCGGCGGCGACATTCAAGAAGCTGCTGAAGGCCGCGCAACCCGACGTCGAGTTCGTCACCGAACAGGCAACCCCGCTCGGCAACCTGGACGCCGGCTCGACCGTGCAGGCGCTCGCCGACGCGAAGCCCGACGCGATCTTCAACGTGCTGTTCAGCGCAGACCTCGGCAAGTTCGTTCGCGAAGGCAATACGCGCGGGCTCTTCAAGGACCGCAGCGTCGTGTCGCTGCTGACGGGCGAGCCGGACTATCTCGACACGCTCGGCGCAGAAGCGCCCGTCGGCTGGATCGTGACGGGCTACCCGTGGTATTCCATCGATACGCCCGCCAACAAGAAGTTCGTCGCGGACTACGAAGCGAAGTATCACGACTATCCGCGCCTCGGTTCGGTGGTCGGCTACGCGGCGTTGATGTCGATTGCGAACGGCATCAAAAAGGCGGGCTCAACCGATCCCGACAAGCTCGCAGCCGCGTTCAAGGGCTTGAATGTCGATACGCCGTTTGGGCCGATCACGTATCGACCGCAGGACAACCAGTCGACGATGGGCGCGTTCGTCGGCGTGACCGCGCTGAAGGACGGCAAGGGTGTGATGACGTCGTACCGCTATATCGACGGCGCGAGCGTGCAGCCGTCCGACGCCGAAGTGAAGAAACTGCGTCCCGCGGACTGATTCCGCGAATGTAAGACGCGTCCCGAAGGCCAGCCGCGCGGCTGGCCTTTTTCATGTGCGCGCCGTCATTCCTCGGCGTCGTGCTCGGCCACGAAATGGCGCAGATATGCAAGCACGGCCGCTTCCGCCGCGCGATGGTCCGCGCAGCTTTTCGAACCGGCGTTCTCTTCGTCGCCGAACAGCGTCGATGGCGCATTGTGAACGTCCACTTCCTGGCCTTCGCGGAAGATGCGAATCTCGTGCATGGTCTCCGCGTATTCGGCCACCCAGTGAATCCCTTCGATATGGGCGCCTGCCCTGACTGTCTGTGTGTTCATGAGGCGTCTCCTGACGGTTGCATCGCCGCCTTTGACGTAAACCATAGACGCTATCGACGCATTGCGCAGCCTTCGTTGCGCATCGGGGCCGCCTGCGTCGTGATTGCCAGGCAGCGCGAATCGAAGCATTCCTTCGTCTGGCGAGCGGTTGGAGGCCCCCAAAAACGCAGGGCTTTCGAGCCAGGACAGCGGTCAGCGAGAACAAGGCACACCCGTTGCTGCATATGACACGCCACCATTACCGGGAGCACGGTCATGCCTGATAAAGCAACCCTCAAGCGTGCCGCCGCCGACAAGCGCGCCGGCAAGTCGTCGAGCACTCAAGCCGGCGAGTTCGTGAAGGAAGAAATCGATCACGTGCGCGAAGGCAAGCACGGCGTCAAATCGGCGAAGCAGGCTATCGCGATCGGTCTGTCGAAGGCTCGCCGTGCAGGCGTCGCGCTGAAGCAGCCGAAGGCGGGAACGACGAGCGCAGCCACGCGCAAGAAAGCCGCAGCGGACACGGCTGCGGGACAGAAGAAGACGCCTGCCGCGAAGCACTCAGCCGCGAAGAAGGCCACGGCGAAAACAGCTTCGAAGACCACGGCCGCACGCCGTCCGAGCAGCGAATCGAGGGCGAAGCGCTCGCGCGTTGCCGAGGCCGTGCTGAAACGCGAAAGCGGACAGGGCGCATCGAAGGAAGCGTTGTCAAAGCAGGCCAAAGCAGCGGCAGCGCGCCGACCGGCCGCGAGCCGGTCCGCTGTGGCCAAGAAGGCTGCTGCAACGAAGGGCGCGGCGGGCCGGTCGGCGGCCGCGAAGAAGGCTGCGCATACGCGGGCCGCACGAGCGCATCATTGAAAGCTAGCGGGAGAACCGCCGCTGCGCTCGCCGTCGTTTAAACGACGGCGGCGAGCGGCAGCGGCGTGCAAGACGCTTACTGGATCGAAGCCAGCGCGTTGCGGACGGTCTGGAAGATCTGGTCGATCTGCGCTTCGTCGATGATCAGCGGCGGCGAGAAAGCCAGGATGTCGCCCGTGAAGCGGATCAGCACGCCCGCCTCGAAGCACTTGACGAACGCCTCGTAAGCGCGGGCGCCCGGCGCGCCGTCGCGCGGCTCCAGTTCGATGCCCGCGACCATGCCAAGGTTGCGGATGTCCTTCACGTACTTCGCGTCGCGCAGCGCGTGAACGGCGGCCTCGAACTTCGGCGCCATCGATGCCGCGCGCTCGAACAGCCCTTCGCTGCGATACAGGTCGAGCGTCGCCACGCAGGCGGCGGCGGCGAGCGGGTGCGCCGAGTACGTGTAGCCGTGGAACAGCTCGATCGCGCCTTGCGCGCTAGCGTTGACGATCGTGTCATGCACCGTGCGGCTCGCCGCGACCGCGCCCATCGGCACGGAGGCGTTGTTGATCGCCTTGGCCATCGTCAGCAGGTCGGGCTTCACGCCGAAATATTCGCTGGCCGTTGCCGCGCCCAGACGCCCAAAGCCCGTGATCACTTCGTCGAAAATCAGCAGGATGCCGTGCTTCGTGCAGATGTCGCGCAGCTTCTGCAGATAGCCTTGCGGCGGAATCAGCACGCCCGTCGAGCCCGCCACGGGTTCGACGATCACCGCGGCAATCGTCGACGCGTCGTGCAGCGCGACGATGCGCTCCAGTTCGTCGGCGAGATGCGCGCCCCAGGCCGGCTGGCCCTTCGAGAACGCGTTGTGTTCGAGGTTGTGCGTGTGCGGCAGGTGATCGATGGACGGCAGGAGCGCGCCCGAGAACGTCTTGCGGTTCGGCGCAATGCCGCCGACCGAAATGCCGCCGAAGCCCACGCCGTGATAACCGCGCTCGCGGCCGATCAGGCGCGTGCGCTGTCCTTCGCCGCGTGCGCGGTGATAGGCGAGCGCGATCTTCAGCGCGGTATCGACCGACTCCGAGCCGGAGTTCGTGAAGAACACGCGGTCGAGCCCTTCGGGCATCAGTTCCGCGACTTTCGACGCCGCTTCGAACGCGAGCGGGTGGCCCATCTGGAAGGTCGGCGCGAAGTCGAGCGTGGCGGCCTGCTTCTGGACGGCGGCGACGATCTCGTCGCGGCCGTGACCCGCGTTCACGCACCACAGGCCCGCACACGCGTCGAGCACATCGCGCCCGTCGGTCGAACGGTAGTACATGCCTTTGGCCGATTCCAGCAGGCGCGGCGCCGACTTGAACTGGCGGTTGGCGGTGAACGGCATCCAGAAGTTCGACAGATCGTCGATTACAGGGCGCGAAGTCATGAGTTTCTCCTCGAATGGATAGCGAAACTGTAGCGTCCGAGGTTAAATGGCGGACATAAACAGTTGACTCACTGCGCTGCTAACTGTGCTGGTCGAATCGGCCTAACTGTGCTGAAATTGGCGCGGTATCCGTTGCCATCTGAATGAACCCTGATGATCGAAATCGAACTGGATCGTGACCGCCGCCTGGCGCCGACGCTCGTTGAGCAGGTGGTGCAGGGCTTCGCGCATGCGATCGACAGCGAGGCGCTGCGCGCCGGCGCGCTGCTGCCGTCGGTGCGCCAGCTTGCGCAATCGCATTCGCTGAGCACGTTCACGGTGACGGAGGCGTACAACCGGCTCGTGTCGATGGGCCTCGTGACGGCACGGCGCGGCTCCGGCTATCGCGTCGCGCCGCGCGCGCGGGCCACGCATGCGAATACCGTCGACTGGCAGCCGCCCAGCCTCACGGCGACCTGGCTGCTGTCCGACGTGTTCGCCGACCATTCCATGCCGATCAAGGCGGGCGGCGGCTGGCTGCCCAACGAGTGGATCAACGAAACGGGCATGCAGCACGCGTTCCGCGCGATGAGCCGCGTGCCCGCCGCGCGTCTGGGCGACTACGGGCATCCGTACGGCTTCGCGCCGCTGCGCGCAAAGATCGCCGAGCAGATGGACCGGCGCGGCCTGCCCGTCGAGGTGTCGAACGTGCTGCTGACGCAGGGCGCGACCCAGGCGCTCGACCTGATCGTGCGCACGCTGCTGCGCGCGGGCGATACCGTCGTCGTCGAAGATCCCGGCTACTGCAATCTGCTGCAAATCCTGAAGCTTGCCGGGCTGAACGTGATCGGCGTGCCGCGCACGCCGGCGGGCATCGATACGGACGTGCTGGAGCAAATCGTCGACGTGCATCATCCGAAGGCGATCTTCGTCAACACGACCTTGCAGAATCCGACGGGCGCGACCTACGGCATGGCGTCCGCGTTCCGGCTGCTGCAGATCGCCGAGCGCAACCGCATGTGGGTGATCGAGGACGACGTGAGCCGCGAACTTGGCTCCCCCGGCGCGCCGATTTTCGCGGCAATGGAAGGCTTACGCCGCGTGCTGTATATCAGCGGCTTTTCGAAGACGGTGACACCCGCGTTGCGTTGCGGCTATGTCGTCGCCGAGCGCGACGTGCTGCGCGAACTGGCGCGCACGAAGATGGCGGTGGGGCTGACTTCGTCGGAGGCGATCGAGCGGATCGTCGACAAGGTGCTGCACGAAGGGCGCTACGCGCGCCACGTCGAGCAGGTCAACGAGAGGCTGCGCGCCGCGCACGCGATTGTCGAGGAACGGCTGGATGCGCTGGGGCTGGAAGTCTTTCACCGGCCACGCGCGGGGTTGTTCCTGTTCGCCCGCTTGCGCGTGGAGCCGGAGCGCGCGGGCGAGATCGCGACGGCGGCGCTGTCGGATGGTATCTGGCTCGCGCCCGGTTCCTACTTCCGTCCCGACGATGCACCGAGCGCGTGGTTCCGTTTCAACGTCCCGCATTCGACCGATGACGCGCTGTGGCGCTTCATCGAGCGAATCGGGCGGGGCTGAACACGGCAGGCGCGAGAGGCAACGTCAGGGCCTGGCAAGCGAGTCGATCAGTTCGCCGATGTTTGCCGCGCCGACATTGTCTTCCAGCAGCCCGATGAACACGCGGCTGTACAACTGATCCCGCTGGACTTCGGGCAGATCCGTGCGGGCGTTCGCGATCGCTTCTGCCGCGCGGTGCGCCGAACTGACGATGCGTTGTGCGAGTTTCCTTTCCATACACTGCGCTAACGACAGCAAGCCGTAAAGCTTGAGCCGTTTTCCCCTGGTTTTAGAGCATTCGTATCGTCGCGAGCAAGCGATGCGCCGAATGCGTTGTATTGGTTCTGCCTGTATTACGCGACGAGCGCGTTCTTTGCCCTCGGCGCGCGGTTCGCGCGGCTGAGTTCCTTTGCGTCGTACATCACCCGGTCCGCGCTTTTCACGAGATCCTCCGCGCGTTCGCCGGATTGCAGCACCGCGATGCCGAGGCTCGCGCACACGCGGTACGCATTGCCATGCACGCTGACAGGCACCTCCAGCGCCGCCGTGATCGCGTCGGCAACGTCGGGCGCCAGCGCCGCGTCGTCCTCGATCACGACGAGGAACTCGTCCCCGCCCAGCCGTCCGACCTGCGCGCGGCCCTGCGCAACATCCGTCAGGCGCCGTGCGATCTCAGCAAGAATCGTGTCGCCCAGATGGTGGCCAAACGTATCGTTGAGTTCCTTGAAGCGGTCCAGGTCGACGAAAATCACGGCCACGCGGCCAGCGGCGTCTGGCGCGGCGACGGCTTCCTCGAGCAGATCCATGATGCAGCCGCGATTGGACAGGCCCGTCAGGCGGTCGGTATGCGCGAGCCGGTGCAACTGCTCCCGACCCTTCAGCAGTTTCAGGATCAGCGCGGCGATCCACGTGGACAGTCCGACCAGAATCGCCGAAATCACGCTTGCCATCGTCACGTAGACACGGCGCATCCGGTAGTAGTCGTCGAGCGTCTCGGCGACGGAGAGGCCCGCCATCACCGTGAGCCCGTACCGCTTGACCTCGCGGCGCGCGACGATGCGTTCCACGCGGTCGATCGGGTCGGTGAACATTTCGTCGTTGCCGCGCGGATCGACGTAGCCCGTCGGCAGCGACTCGCCCGTGCGGCTTGGCGCATCGCCTGCGCGGCGCGACAGCATCGAGCCGCGGCCCGACAGCACCGCAATCATCCCGTGCTCGCCGAGGGCGGCACTCGTGTAAAAGCCGTCGGTGAGCCAGGCGGGATTCTCCGACACGATCACGACGCCGCCGAAGCTGCCGTCCGGACGGTTGATGCGCCGCGTCGCCTGAATCGACCATTGCCGCGAGATGCGGCCGATCACCGGTTCACTGAGGAACAGCCCGACGTCGGCCCGCTCTCGATGCACGCGAAAGTGCTTGCGGTCGCTGAGGTCGATCGCGCCGGAAAACGGAATCGTCGATGTGATCACATGACCGTCTGCGCCGGCTAAGGTGACTTGCAGCGCCGTGTCGGCGGTGATGAGACCGTAGGCCTGGTATTTCTTGAGATCGAACGTATCGGGCGAGCTTTCGTAGCCGTATTTGACCAGCAGCGCGATCGTGTCGACGTCGTGAATCGTTTTCAGCGTGTGCGTGTCGAGCGCGCTCGCGACTGTGCCGGCCGCGACGCGCGCGTCATGCAGCACGGCTGTCTTTTCGACGCGCAGCCGCATCAGGATCGTGACCCACAAGACAGCGAGGATCAGCACGGTCAGCGCAGGCAGCAGAATGAATGCGCGATGCGGCGCGTTGCCGTGGCCGTGGAGCCGCAAGCGCTTGATGGATGTGCGAAGTCTGCCTGTCAACGACCTCATTACGGACGCGATGTTCTTCACTGGCTGATGGCTGACGCGTGAGGCACTTCAACTCGACCGTTCATAGGAGACGGCGCGCATGCTGCCGCGCCTTGCTGAACCCTTATAACGGCAGCGCCGGACGGAAGTTGATTGCGTTTCTCAGATTCGATTGAAACAGCATGGACGTGCTGAACTGGCGGCGTTGATCGCTGGAATCGACTCGATGGAAGCGCTGTCTCGCGTCGAAATCATGCGGGCGGAATGGGGCTGACGGCGAACGCGTAGCCATTCTTGCCGTGGCGCTTGACTTCGTACATCGCGCCGTCGGCGGCGGCGACCAGCAGCCGGTGATCGGCGACGCGATCGGGATAGGTCGCGATGCCGACGCTCGCGCGCACGAAGCCGAGGCCCATTTGCGTATCGGTTTCGCCGACGCAGTTCATCAGCCGCGCGGCGATGCCCGTGAGCTCCGTGTCGTTGCCGAAACCGGAGACGAGTGCCGCGAATTCGTCGCCGCCCATGCGCGCGACCATATCGCCGGGGCGCAGCGACTGGCGAAAGCGCTGCGCGAGCGCGATCAGAAATTCGTCGCCGATGGCATGGCCCAGGGTGTCGTTGACCTGCTTGAAGCCGTCTAGGTCGACATACAGCACGGCGCATTTGCCGGGCGCGCGCTCGGCCGCGATGCGGTCGAGCCGCGCGAGCAGTTGCTGGCGGTTGGGCAGGCCCGTCATCGCGTCATGCTGGGCGGCGTGGCGGAACTGATGCGTGAGACCCGCGAGCCGCCGATGCCGCCGCGCGAACACGACGAGCGCCGCGAACAGCGCGCCCGTCACCACGACCGTCAGCACGGCGAGCACGCTCGCGACGCGCAGCGTGCGCCGGCGGACATCGTGACTGACGGCGTCGCGGCGCGCGTGCCAGTAGTCCGCCGTGGCCGCGAGCGACTGCTTCAGTTCGTCGAGACTCTTTGCCGTCGCGTTGGCTTGCGGCAAGCGCGGCGCGGGAACGGGGCTCGATCCGATCAGCGCGTCGAGTTCGGTCACGCGTGCGCCCAGTTCGTCGAGCGCTTGCTGATATGTCGCGTTAGCGCCATTCGAAGGCGCGTTGCGCTTCAGCAGGCTCGCCATGTTGAGCGCATTGTCGGCCCGCCCGACGGCTTCCAGCACGAGCGTTGCGTATTGCTGCTGGAAGTGATCGGAGAATAGCGCCTTGACCTGCACGGCAACGTAGAGCAGCCCGACCACGAGGCACGCGAGTGCGAGCGCGCCGACCACGATCGGCTGCGGGCGCCATCGCGGGCTGAGCGGGCGGATCGGCGTGACGGTTTGCTTCACGCCGGCGGGCTAGGGGTGCGAATACGGATCGGGGTTGTTGCCGGGCTCCCGGGTGCGGCGGTGATAGCCGACCTTGCGGAACATCGCGGTCAGCCGAGACACGAACGTTTCCTTCGGTTTCGCCCGTTGCGCATGGCGCGCGGCGTTGCCCGGCTGCTTGCCACGGTCGGCGCGAGCGGCGGCGGAATTGTTTGGCCCGGGCGCGGTGCGCGCGGCTTGCGACGGGTCGTTCGCGTCCGCGTCTGCGTCCGTGTCGTCGTCGGCTGTCTGGGCTGCGGCGAGCGAATCAGTGTCGGCGGGCGCGGGTTTTTGCGTCGGCGTTGCCGGTATCACGCGGCCCGACACTGAACTCGTCGGCACAGCTGCAGCTGCATGGCTTGGGATGCGCAGGTCGCCGCTCGCGCTGGTTGCCGTCGTGGGCAGCGGGCGCCGGGCTGATTCGACGGCTTCGGCGTAGGCCACCTGGTCGCGGTTGAACCAGATCACATATGCAGCCGTCCCCATCACGCCGACGGCGAGACCCATCGCCGAGATCAGGCAGATCTGCACCCAACTGTAATGCCGTGCCTGCGGATCGTCGCTATCGGGCAGAGTCGCGCTCTCGTACTGCTGCTGCCGGCCGCCGCGCTCGCGGTCCGGAGATTCCTGTGCGTCCATGTGTGCAACGCCTCCGACCCTTGCGGTCTGCGTCTGTCAATGGCGGGACTGGCGCGTCGCGTACGCGCCGGTGAAATCTGCTCAGAGATAACCGTGGTCTTGGAGCAATTATCGAGCCCGTCAAATGCCGCAATCCGGCGATGATGCCGGCGAGGACAGTGCTGAGCCCGCTCACGAGGACAGGGTTATGTGTTGGTTATTCTACTGTCAATTCGCGAGACGGGCCGTGGTGGAAAACGGACGTTTGAAGCGCGCGGCGGCTGGCCAAAAAGTCGTGCAAAGCGAGAAAAATTTCCAGACTGTCCGCGCGTCACGCGATCAGGCGCAACACGATGGGATAAAGCGTCGCGACGAGCATCAGCGCCATCGCAATGTTGAACGTGCGCAGCCACACGGGGTTCGACAGTGCGCGGCGCATCGCGGTGCCGAACGCGGCCCACAGGCAGATGCACGGCAAGCCGATCACATAGAACAGCACGGCCATCAACAGCGCATTGATACCGAAGTCGGCGCTCAGATGAATCGTCGTCGCTGCCGTGAGCACCATCATCCATGCCTTCGGATTGACCCACTGGAACGCGATCGCTTCATGAAAGCGCATCGGGCGGCGCTCGCCTTTTTTGACCTGCATCTCGCCCGACGTGCCGATTTTCCACGCGAGATACAGCAGATACACGACGCTCAGCATTTCGAGCACCGTGTACAGCACTTCGAAGCGGCGGAACGCTTCGCCAAGCCCGAACCCCACCGACAGCATCAGCAACGCGACGCCCGCGCTAATGCCGAGAATATGCGGCAGCGTACGGCGAAAACCGAAATTGACGCCGGATGCGAGCAGCATCGTGTTGTTCGGTCCGGGTGTGATGGTCGTGACGAGCGCGAACAGGATGCCGGCGGGCAGGGCGCTGGCGCTCAGGGTGTCGAGGGTCATGGACGGCTCCGCAAGTATTTCGAGATTGCGACAGTGTACCGATCGGTTCCGGTACAGTACCGGTACAGATGCGTAAATGATTTCCGGTACGGAGCGCGGATAGGCGCCGAGGTTTCTTGCCACAGCGCAAACATTCAGGGCAGGATGCGTGGATAGCACTCCAACGTACTTGAGCATGCATAACTCAAAAGAAAAATCTTCAGCATCCCTGAGCCTTCTGAAGGGCATCCTTCCGATCGGCCGCGCGAGCGCATGGCGCGATGTGTTCTCCGGCATCTCGCTGGCGTCGATGGACATACCGCAGGTGCTCGGCTATGCGCGCATCGCCGGCATGCCCGCCGTGACGGGGCTTTACACCGTGTTCCTGCCGCTCGTCGCGTTCGCGTTCTTCGGCGCGTCGCGGCACCTCGTGGTCGCCGCCGACTCGGCCACGGCGACCATCTTCGCCAGCCGCGCGTCGACCATCGCGCCGATGGGCAGTGTCGAGTATGTCGCGCTGGCGGGCATGGTCGCCTTGCTGACGGCGGCGCTCCTGCTGCTTGCCCGGATTTTCAGGCTCGGCTTTCTCGCCGATTTCCTTTCGCGCACCGTGCTGGTCGGCTTCCTGACGGGCGTGGGCATACAGGTGTCGATTGCGATGCTTGGCGACATGTTCGGCATGACCGTGCCGTATCCCTCGTCGCGAAGTCTTGCGCAACTGGTTTATGTGATTGGGCATGTCGTCCATGCGCATCTGCCGACGCTCGCGCTCACGGTACTGGTGGTGGGCGCGATTCTCATCGGCAAGCGCTTCCTGCCGCGCATGCCGATACCCCTCATTGCCGTGATAGGCAGCATCGCTGCGAGCAAGACCTACGATTTCGCCGGGCACGGCATTACGATCCTCGGCCCGATCAGCGGCGGTCTGCCGCCGTTCGCGTTTCCGGCTGTCACGTGGCAACAGTTTCTCGACCTCGTGCCCGTGGCGGCGTCGTGCTTCGTGATGATCATTGCGCAAAGCGCTGCCGCGGCCCGCGTGTTCGCGCAGCAGTATCACGAGGAAGTGGACACCAACGCCGACATTCTCGGACTGGCGGCGGCCAATGCCGCTGCCGCATTCAGCGGCACGTTCGTCGTCAACGGCAGCCCGACGCAGACGGCGATGGCCGAACGCGCGGGCACGCGCAGCCAGATCGGGCAACTGGCGTTCGCGGGTGTGGTCGTGGTCGTGCTGCTCTTTTTCAGCTCGTATCTGCAATACCTGCCGCATTGCGTGCTCGCCGGGATCGTGTTCACGATCGCAGTCGGTCTCGTCAACGTGCCGAGTCTCGCGGCGATCCGCGCCGAAAGCCCCGGCGAGTTCACGCTCGCGCTCATCACGGCGGCCGCCGTCGTGATGGTCGGCGTCGAGCATGGCATTCTGCTCGCCGTCGCGTTGTCGCTGCTGCGGCATGTGCGGCACAGCTATCGTCCGCATACGATGGTGATGGAACCGTCGCCCGCCAACGGCAGATGGCAGCCCGTGCCCGCGAAGCCGGGCATCATGAGCGCGCCGGGACTCATTGTGTACCGCTTCGGCTCCGATCTGTTCTTCGCCAACGATCATGTCTTCACAGCGGAAGTGATCGAACTCGTCGATGCAGCATCCGGCGATCTGCATTCGCTCGTTATCGATGCGGGCGCGATCACCGCGCTCGACTACTCGGCGGCCCTCACGCTGAGCGATCTGATTACGGATCTGCAAGACCGCAAGGTGGCTGTCATCTTCGGGCGAGTGAATCCTTATCTGCGCGCCGATATGGACCGGCATCGCATTACGCAGGTCGTCGGCGATTCGAACGTATTCGACACGCTGCATGAGGCGCTCGCGCATGCAGGCATCAGCCCGCCGCACGAGGTGAACGCTTTATAGGCTCGCTGTCATCCAGCAGATGGCGCATCGCAGCAGCCACGCTGCGACATTCGCACGGCCTATCGCTTACCCTGGATCGCGCGTCGAACAGTGGCATGCGCCGTGCGCGCATGCTGCGCCGCACTTCATTGCCCATAGGCGCATCGCATCGTCTTCACACTCGAAGACACCTTCCGATCCCATCGCACCCGCACGCATCTGCAACATAGGGCAAGTCCCTAAGCGCATTTAGCCCTGCATTACCACGTCGCACATCGCCCTCCTACACTCAGCATCAAACGGAGGAGGGACGACATGGCCAAGATGATCCACACGATGGTCCGCATTCAGGATCTCGACCGCTCGCTGAAGTTCTATCAGCGTGCGTTCGGGCTCGAGCCTTCGCATCGGCTCGATTTTCCGGACTTCTCGCTTGTCTATCTGCGCAACGACGAATCCGACAACGAGATCGAACTCACCTGGAACAAGGGACGCGAAGACGCGTACTCGCATGGCGACGGTTACGGGCACGTCGCGTTCGTCGTCGACGACGTGAAGCGCGAGCGCGAGCGTCTCCTGCAACTCGGCATGACGCCGAACGACGTGCGCGAATTCAAGAACGACGACGGCGCCTTGCTAGCGCGTTACTTCTTCATTCAGGACCCGGACGGCTACAAGATCGAAGTACTCGAACGGCACGGGCATTACCAATAGAAAGCCGCGCATGACGCGGTACCCCCACAACACAACCATCAAGGAGACAGGCATGAGTCACAGAGTGATTCCAATCGCCGCAACGTCTGCCACGGCTCATGAGCCGGATACGCCGCATGCGCCGCGCTCGCTGGCGAGGCGCGAGTGGCTCAAGGGCACGGGTGTGCTGATCGGCACGCTCGCGTTCCCGTCGATACTCGCGACGCTTGCGCCTAGCCGCGTATGGGCGCTCGAAATGCAGGCGCTCGATACGCATCAAGGGGCGGTGCTGCTCGCCTTCGTCAAGCAGCAGTACCCGCACAAGACGCTCGACGACGCGGTCTATGCGCTCGTCGTCAAGGACCTCGATGCGAAGGCGCAGAAAGACCCGGCCGCGCGCCAGACACTCGCCGATGGCGTGAAGCAGCTCGACGCGCTCAACGGCTCGGACTGGACCAAGCGCTCGCCCGCCGAGCAGGCGCGCGATGTCGCCGCGATGCAGAAAACGCCGTTCTTCACGACCGTGCGCACGACAGCCATCGTCTCGCTGTACAGCAACGACATGGCCTACGTGCACTTTGGCTACGGCGCGGCGCAAGGCGACGGCGGCTATCTGACCAAGGGCTTCAACGATCTGGCGTGGCTGCCGAATCCGCCCGCCGCCGCGAGCGGTCCGATTCCCACCGACAGCTGAGCAACGGAGACCTGACATGGACGACAACAACAAGGTGCATTTCGCGCACAACGATGCGCGCGCCGTGGTCATCATCGGCTCCGGCGCGGGCGGCGGCACGCTGGCGAACGAGCTGGCGCAAAAGGGCATCGACGTGATCGTGCTCGAAGCGGGCAAGCTGCATACGCAAGGCGATTTCACCACTGACGAATGGGGCTCGTTCTCGATGCTGTCGTGGCTCGACAAGCGCACGACGTCGGGCACGTGGCGCGTTGCCACCGACTTCCCGAACCTGCCCGCGTGGATCTGCAAGACCGTCGGCGGCACGACGACGCACTGGGCGGGCGCGAGCCTGCGCATCAAGCCCCACGAATTCAAGGCGAAAACGAATTACGGCACGATCAAGGACGCGAACCTGCTCGACTGGCCCGTGACGGGCGAGGAGATGGCGCCGTGGTACGACCGCGCCGAAAAGAAAATGGGCGTGACGCGCACCAACGGTTTGCCCGGCCTGCCCGGCAACAACAACTTCAAGGTGATGTACAACGGCGCGACGAAGGTCGGCTACAAGGAATGCAACACCGGCCACATGGCGACCAACAGCATCGTGCGCGACGACCGCGCGCATTGCTTTCAGCGCGGCTTCTGCTTCCAGGGCTGCCGCACAGGCGCGAAATGGTCGACGCTGTACACGGAGATTCCGCGCGCGCAGGCCACGGGCCACATGGAATTGCGCACCCAGGCGCAGGTCGTGAAGATCGAAACGGATGCGAAGGGTAAGGCAAGCGCCGTCGTCTATTACGACGCCGCCGGCAAGCTGCAACGCCAGAAGGCGCGCATCGTCGCGGTGGCGGGCAATGCGATCGAAACGCCGCGTCTCTTGCTGAATTCGCATTCGAGCCGCTTCCCTGACGGGCTGGCGAATTCGTCAGGACAGGTGGGGCGCAACTACATGCGTCACACGACGGGCTCGGTCTATGCCGTGTTCAACGACAAGGTCGACATGTACAAGGGCACGACGATGGCGGGCATCATCGAAGACGAAGCGCGCTTCGACACGTCGCGTGGTTTCGCGGGCGGCTATCACATGGAGACGGTGTCGCTGGGGCTGCCTTTCTATGCGGCGTTTCTCGACCCCGGCGCCTGGGGCTCGGACTTCACGCAGGCCATGGACGCGTATCCGTACACGGCGGGCATGTGGATCGTCGGGGAGGACATGCCGCGCGAGACCAACCGCGTCACGCTGAATACCGACGTGAAGGATCAATATGGCCTGCCCGTGCCCAACGTGCATTTCGACGATCATCCGAACGACGAAGCGATGCGCGAGCACGGCTTCAAGCAGGGCAGCGCCGTGTATCAGGCGGCGGGCGCGAAGACCGTGTACAAGGTGCCGCCCTATCCGTCGACGCACAACCTCGGCACCGCGCGCATGAGCGCGAAGCCGCAGGACGGCGTGTGCAACCGTTTCGGCCAGACGCATGACGTGCCGAACCTGTTCATCTCCGATGGCAGCCAGTTCACGACGGGCGCGGCGGAAAACCCGACGCTGACTATCGTGACACTGGCGATCCGTCAGGCCGACTACATCGCAGGGCAGATGAACAGGCGCACAATCTGAACGACGCACGTGAACTCATCGAGTGCGGCAGGCGGGCGCGATGGCCGCCGCCGCACTCATACGAACAATGGAGACAAACCATGTGCAATGTCTACGTGAACGCGGACCCGATCCTGTACGAATCGCGCACGCGTTCGCTGCGCATTCACGGCGTGATTACGACTGTGCGTCTGGAGAATCTCTTCTGGGACGTGCTGCATGAAATCGCCTCGCGCGAGAACATGACGACCACGCAATTCGCCGTCAAGCTCTACGACGAACTCATCGCGCTGCGCGGCGAAGTGCCGAGCAATTTCGCGTCGTTCCTGCGCGTGTGTTGCTTGAGGTATCTGTCGATCGTCGCGGGCAAAAGCGAGTTAACCAGCTTTCCCGTCCCCATCCCCGTGCCCGAGGTGAAACCGCGTGTGCTGAAGACGGTGTGATCCGTCGCGGCGTTTCTTTCGCAGAGTCAGCAAACGCGCGCCTCAGCGCGAGTGCGTGCGGAACGCCTCGCCACCCAGGCTCGCGCGATCGACGGCGACGATGCGGTTGCGGCCGTTGTCCTTCGCCTGATACAGCTGAGCGTCGATCAGGTTGATGAACGCGGTCGTGTCCATCCCGCCGGACGAACCATTCGGCACGATGGTGCCCACGCCGAAACTCGCCGTCACGCGCTGCTGATGCGGCGAGCGCACATGCGCGATCGCCTCGGCATCGATCAGATCGCGGCAGCGTTCGGCCATCTTCACGGCGGCATCCGCATCCGTGTCTGGCAATACCAGCACAAATTCCTCGCCGCCGAACCGTCCGAGAAAATCTCCGGAACGCGCGGCCTGTGCGAGCACGCCCGCGACGCGCTTCAGGCATTCATCGCCCTGGAGGTGGCCGTAGTAGTCGTTGTAGGCCTTGAAGAAGTCGATATCGATCATGATCAGCGACAGCGGCTTGCCGCTTTCCTGACCCGCAGCCCACTCGCGCTGCATCACGGCGTCGAACATGCGGCGGTTGCCCGCGCCCGTCAGCCCATCCTTGAACGACAGGTCTTCGAGTTCTTTCTGCAGACGCGCGAGCTTTTCTTCCGTGCGCTTGCGTTCGCTGATGTCGAACATGAAGCCGATCAGCGAATCGACGCCGCCATCGGGCTTGCGCACCACATGCACGACGTCGCGCAGCCACACGTAGCCGCCGTCTTTCGTCAGCGCGCGATAGTCTGCTTCGTGATCGGTGCCCGCCTGCGACTGCGCGACGCAAAACTCGACCACCTTCTGGCGGTCGTCGGGATGCATCCGTTCGGCCCAGTCATTGACCGTTTTCCACGACGACGGCGCCCAGCCGAGCAGCGCCTCGATCTGCGGACCGATGTAGGTGAAGGCCATCGTCGCCCAGTCGATCTTCCACGGGATCGCTTTGGTCGATTCGAGCAGCGTGCGATACACGGCGCTGTCGTGTTCGAGCCGCTCGCCTTCGGCGCGCATGCTGGCGCTGGCATCGTCATGGCGCAGAAACGCGGCGCCGAGCATGTCTTGCGTGTCGTCGATGTTTTTCATGGTCGCTTCGTGATTGTCGATTGCGCCCGATGGCGCGACTCGCCATGTCAACGGCACGGCGGCATCGTTTCTTGATCGGCTGAAACCCGGACGGACAATTCTACTGATGCAGTGGCGCCGCGTCGCGCGCGAGGTACGTCCTGAACGTCTCGATCAGCGCGCGGACCTTGGACGGCGTGTGCTGCGTCGGCGGAAACACGGCCTGGATACCCGCCGGTTCCGTCGACCATTCGGGCAGCAGCCGAACGAGGCGTCCCGCCGCGATGTCCTTGCCGATCGAAAAGTCCGTCAAGAGCCCCAGTCCGCCGCCCGCGAGCGTCGCCGCGCGCGCGGCTTCCGCCGTGTTCACGAGAAACGCGTTTTCGCAGCGCACGCTTTCCGTGCCGCCGTTCGTGTGGCGCAAGTCGAGCGTTTGGGGCCGTTGCAGCACCGTCAGCGCGACGAAAGGCAGCGCAGGCAGATCGGCGGGCGTTTGCGGTTCGCCCCAGGTCTCGATGAATCCCGGGCTCGCCACGACCCATTTCTCGAAGCCGCCGAGCGTCACCGCGCGATAGTTCGAATCCGCGAGACGCCCGAGCCGGATCGCGACGTCGATGCCATCCGCGATCAGATCGACGACGTGGTCGCTGCACAGCAGTTCGATATCGAGCCGTGGATGCGCGCGGCGCAGTTCGACCAGCACAGGGGCGACCACCAGCGTGCCGTAGTCGATCGGGCAACTCACGCGCAGCGTGCCGCGCACGGGCGCTTCTTCGCCGCCGATTTCAGCCAGCGCTTCCTCTGCGGCGCGCAGGATCTTCACGCTCGCATCGTAGAACGCGCGGCCCGCCTCGGTGATGCCGAGACGGCGCGTCGTGCGTACCAGCAGGCTCGCGCCCACTTCCGCTTCGAGCCGCTGCATGTGCGTGCTGACCATCGTTTTCGCGAGCCCGAGCCGCGTGGCGGCCGCCGTCAGCGAGCCCGCTTCGACCACGGCGACGAAAACGGCCAGCCGGTTCAGGTTCACGTCGCGCACGTCGGCCATGTCGATTGTCCACTTTCAGATGATTGTGTTTTCAAGGTTATCAGGCTTCTTCGGCTGTGCGCCGTGCATTAACCTTCGTATTGTCCAACATGACTGAACCCGGAGTGACGAATGCCCGCAGCCAAGCCCGCCCAGCCGATCCGCCTGTACACGACCCTGCTATCGGGTCATGGGCATCGCGTGAAGCTGTTCCTGAGTTTGCTCGACCTGCCGTTCGAAGTGATCGAACTGGACATGCGCGCCGGTGACAACCGCAAGCCCGAGTATCTGGCGCTGAATCCGTTCGGCCAGGTGCCCACCATCCAGGACGGCGACGTGACGCTGTTCGATTCGAACGCGATTCTGGTGTATCTGGCAAAGCGCTACGGCGACGCATCATGGCTACCGGAAGACGCGCTCGGCGCGACGGCCGTGCAGCGCTGGCTGTCGCTGGCGGCGGGGCAGATCGCGTTTGGCCCGTGCTCCGCGCGGCTCGTCACCGTGTTCGGCGCGCCGTTGAATCACGAAACGGCGAAGGGCATCGCGGTGAAGCTGTTCGACGTGATCGAGTGCGAACTGGCGACCAAGCCGTTTGCAGCCGGCGAGCACGTGACGATCGCCGATATTTCCGCGCACACGTATATCGCGCACGCGCCGGAAGGCGGCGTGTCGCTGGAGCCGTATCCGAACATTCGCGCGTGGCTGCGCCGCGTGGAGGCGCTGCCGCGCTTCATCGCGATGCCGGCGACGAAGGCGGGGCTGCTCGCCGAGTAGTCAGCGACGAGCGGTTCCGTACGACGCAACACGCTGACGTATTGCCTGCAGGAGCCTGACATGTCCGATTTCATTCCTCTGAACGGCTGGGGCCTCGACACCTCGCCGTTTCACGCCGACGAACTCGCCGCGCAGCGGCTCGCAGGCGTGGACAGTCAGGCGAACTCGTCGGGGCGGCGCAGCATTCGCCGCTACATGCCGGACCAGCACCGCGAGTTCTTCGCGCAGCAGCCGTTCATGGTGTTCGGCGGCGTCGATGCGAGCGGGCAGCCGTGGGCGACGATTCGCACGGGCGAACCGGGCTTCGTGTCGTCGCCGGATGCGCGCACGCTGCGCATCGACAGCCGCGCGCTGCCCGGCGATCCGCTCGGCCCGCGCTGGCAGACGGGCGCGATGATCGGCGGCCTCGGCATCCAGCCGCAGACGCGGCGGCGCAACCGGATCAATGGCGTCGTGACGGGCGTGGACGGCGATATGGTTACGCTCGAAGTGACCCAGAGCTTCGGGAACTGCGCGAAGTACATTCAGGGGCGTGTGCCGACTTTCATCGACCGTGCTGAAGGTAGTGTTGTAGTGCCGCAGGAAATCTCGACGCACTTGAGCGACGCGGACCGCGCGTTCCTTGCGCGCGCTGACACCTTCTTCATCGCAAGCGCGAATATGGCGGACGACGCGGGCTTTGCGCGCGGTGTCGACGTCTCGCATCGCGGCGGCGTGCCGGGCTTCGTGCGGATCAGCGACGCGGCGACGCTCACCACGCCCGACTTCACGGGCAACAAGTTCTTCAATACGATCGGCAATCTGCTGCACGATCCGCGCGCGGGACTGCTGTTCATCGACTTCGCGAGCGGCGATCTGCTGTATCTCGCCGTGCGCGCCGAGATCATCTGGCAGGGCGCCGAACTTGCCGCTTTCGAAGGCGCCGAAAGACTGATGCGTTTTCATGTGCAGGAAGTGCGGCGCAGCGAGGGCGTGCTGCCGTTTCGCTGGTCCGATGTCGAATACGCGCCGCAATTCGCGGCGGCAATTCGCAAGGCCGCTGCCGTGTCGCCGTGGCACAAGCTGAAGGTGGCGGCTGTCGTCGAAGAGACGGCTTCCATTCGCTCTTTCTATTTCGAATCCACGGATGGCGCGCCGTTGCCTGCGTATCAGCCGGGCCAGTATCTGCCGATTCGCGTACACGTCGAAGGACGCGATGTGCCGTTGACGCGCACCTATACGCTGTCCGACGCGCATGATCCGCGCCGTTACCGGATCAGCGTGAAGCGCGAGGGCATCGCGTCGAACTGGCTTCACGATCATTTCGCGGCGGGCATGGAGATCGACGCAATGGCGCCGCGCGGCGCATTCGTCTACGACACGAACAGCCCGCGGCCGGCGGTGTTCATTTCCGCCGGCATCGGCATCACGCCGATGATCGCGATGTTGCATCACGAACTGAACGCGCGCGTCGCGGACGAGGGTCAGGCGAAGCGGCTGTTCTTCTTTCACGGTGCGCGCAGCGATCGCGAGCGTCCGTTCAGCGCGCATCTGAAAGACGTGGCGGCGCAGTATCAGTCGGTGTCGATGCATCTGTTCGACAGCGCAGCGAGCGAGCCTGCTGAAGGCATCACGCAAGGGCGCGTGGACATTTCTGCTTTGAAGCGCGCGCTGCCGTTCGACGACTACGACTTCTATTTATGCGGCCCCGAGCAGTTCATGCGCGACCTGTATGAAGGTTTGCGCGCATTGAATGTCGCCGACGAACGCATCCGTTTCGAAGCGTTCGGCCCTGCCAGCGTGAAGCGCACGCCGACGCTGGCCGAACCCGTCGCGGAAGAAAAAGCCGAAGCAGGCGGCGCGCAAGTGACGTTCGCGCGATCGCAACGCACCGTCCAATGGCTGCCGAAGCATGGCAGCCTGCTCGACTTCGCGGAAAAACACGGCATCGAAGCGCAATCGAGTTGCCGTTCAGGCATGTGCGGCACGTGTTCGACGAAAGTGTTGTCGGGACAGGTCGCTTACGACGGCGAAATCGAAGCGGAAGTCGCGGACGGGTGCGCGTTGATCTGCATGGCGCATCCCGTTACGGGAGGAGAGCGCGCGAGCCTGACGCTGGATCTTTGAGCTTAGCGGTTCAGGTCACTTGCCTGCGCCCGTCGAAGGTATGCACGTGAGCACCAGCGAGCTGCCGTTGCCCGCTTCGGCGCTCAACATCGCGCGATGAAACTCGCGGTGATCGCAGGACCATTCTGCTGTGAAATCGCGCGCACACGATGCGCGCTGCGTTGCATCGAGCCGCGTGTGTACGATGTAGCGGCAAGTCGCGCGATCGTTGCAGTGCTTCGCGAGATCGCGCGTGGCGTTGCCTGTTGCTGCGCCGCAATTCGCGCCATACGTGCCCGATTCAATGCGGATGCGTTCCGCTTGCGCTTCAATGCCGAAGACGGAAGCAGCGAAAGCGACGATCACCATCAAGCCGGCTCTTCGCGCCATGGCGTTTCTCCTGCTATTCGTCGCGCAACCGCGCCAGCACCGAAGCAACGATGCGGTCGCAATGCGCGCCGCCGAACTCGAATAGCGCCGGACCCAACTTTTCCACTTCGTCCGCAAGCGATTCGCGCAACAGCACTTTCGCCCTGAAATGACGACTGCGCACGGTGGCTTCGGGAATGTCGAGGCATTGCGCCGTTTCTTCGACGCTCATCTCTTCGACCGAACGCAACACGAATACGGTGCGAAAGCCGGAAGGCAGCGCGTCGAGCTTTCGTTCGAGCAGCGCGCGAATTTCCGCGCGGGACGCCGCCTGGTCGGGCGCGTGGTGGTCGTGGGCGTTCAGCGTGTCCATGATGGATGACATGTGCTCGTCGTCGGGACAATCGTGCAGCATCGGCAGCACGTTCTGGCGCCGCGCGTCGCGGCGCATCCGCGCGAAGCATTCGTTCAGCACGAGACGCGAGAGCCATGTGAAGAGCCGTGCATCGCCGCGAAACTGCGCGATGGACCTGTAGGCGTTCAGATACGCGTCCTGCAATGCGTCTTCCGCTTCGGCATCGTTGCGCAGCGTTGCGCGCGCAAGACGATAGAGACGCCGGTTGTGGCGGCGCATCAGCAATTCGAATGCGGTGCGGTCGCCCGCGACGATGCGGCGCACGATATCGGCGTCGTCGTCGTCGGAACGTGATGTGGAAGCGGCTTGCGCCGTCATGCCGTTCATCTTGTCGCTCTTCATGTCGTCATGGTGCCGGTTCGACGATCAGTGTGCCATGCATCGTCGGATGAAAGATGCAGCGGTACGTATAGCGCCCAGGCGTGCTGACCCGATAGCGCCATGATGCGTCGGGCGCGATGCTGCGGGAGTCGAAGCCTTTCGCGTCGGTGCTTGCCGTGTGCGCGACGAGATCCTTGTTGACCCACACGATCTCGTCGCCGCGATGCACGGTCAACGTGGGTGGGTTGAAGCGCATCTGCTCGATCGTCACCACATAAGCGCCGGCAAACGCAGGCGCAGCAAACGCACACCAGGCCATTGCGAACCCGCGCAGCACGGCGTTGCGCACGCGGCTCATTGCGCTTGCGGCAGCGATGCCTGCACCATCTTCGCGTGATCGAGATGGGCTACGAACGCGGGCCTGACCTTCACCAGCAGCGCTTTCAGTTCGGCGTTCTGCGCGGATGGGATCAGCGTCTTGTCGAGCGCATCGATCACGTTCTGGTGATACGTGACTTCATGATCGATATACGCGCGATCGAACTTCGCACCTTGCAGCGGCTTCAGATTCGCGATGTTCGCTTCGCCGCCCTGTTTGAGGCTGTCGCTGGTCGGGTTCGTTTCGGGCTTGACGCCGAGCTTGTGTACGAGATCGACGGCCGCCTTGTTGACGCCCGTATGATCCGTGACCATTTGCTGCGCGAACGATTTCACGTCCTTCGAATGCGTCTTCGATTCGGCGAGCTTGCCCGCGTCGATATCGGCCTGATTCGCGGCGACGACGATGGCGGCGATTTGTGGATCGGTCGGACCCGCGCTTTGGGACCAGGCGGGAGCGCCTGCGAGTGAAAGCGCGGTGAGCAGTAGCCAGTGTACGGATTTCATCTGAAGCCTCCAGGAAGATGTGCGGCCTGCCTTCTTCAGGAAGGGAGGCGCTCGGGCACGATTCGAGGAGTTAGATGTCACGAGCCGGAAGGCTGTTCCGGCTCGCGGGTTTCACTGTTGTCGCTATAGACCTTAGCCGTGCGTGCGCGTTTTGCGCACGGGCGGGAAATGCTTTTTGCCCGACGTAAAGCTCAGACGCCGAAAGCGCTCGCGCTTGTGCTCTTCCTCGAAGTGCGCGACGGAAGGCTTCACGAGATCGCTGCGCGACACGACGCCGAGCAGCTGCATCGAATCGCGATCGACGACGACGGGGAGCCGTTCAAGATCGTGTACGGCAAGACGCGTCGCGACTAGCCGGCAAGTTTCGTCGGGCAGCGCGACGACGGGCGCCGCGCCTTTCAGCACATCGGCGAGCGGCGTATCGAGCGTATGTGGCGTCGCGCCTTCGCGCACGGCATCGAGCATCGCGCGGTCGACGATGCCGAGCACCGCGCCGCTCGCGCGCAGGACGGGATACGCACGCCGCTTCTGCGTCGCGCCGAAATACGCGGCGAGCGTCTCGCGCACGCTGAGCGCGCCGTCGATCGAATCGACCTTCTGCGTCATCACTTCATCGACGTAATGCCGTTCGAGCGGATCGACGCCATACTCGCGATAGATGTGATAACCGCGCCGCGCGATCTTCTCGGTCATGATCGAGCGCTTCATCACGACGGTCGCGAAGCCGTGCGCGACCAACGTCGCGGCGAGCAGCGGCAGCAGCGCGTTGCTGTCGTGCGTGAGGCCGAAGGCGAACACGATGGCCGTCAGCGGCGCGCCGAGCGTGGCGCCGAGCGTCGCGGCCATGCAGACGAGCGGCCACAGCGCGGGCTCGTTGCCGGGCAGCACGTGGCCGAGCACGGTGCCGAGTCCCGCGCCGAGCATCAGCAGCGGCGCGAGCACGCCGCCCGATGTACCCGAGCCGAGCGCGATCACCCAGATCACCGCCTTCACGACGAGAATCGCCACCGCGACCTGCAACGCGATATGTTGATGCAGCAGATCGCCGATCACGTCATAGCCGACGCCGAGCGCACGCGGCTCGATAAATCCGCCGATACCCACCGCCAGCCCGCCGATGGCAGGCCACCACATCCAGTGCAGCGGCAGCTTGTGAAACAGGTCTTCCGTCTTGTAGAGCGCCGCCGACAAGCCCGATGCAAGCGCGCCCGACAACAGTCCCGCGATCACGCACGACACGAGCGAAATGGCCGTCGGCGGTGCGGTTTGAAGTGCAAACAGGGGATCGGTGCCGAAGAAGATCGCGCGCGCGAAACCGGCGACAGCGCAGGCCAGCGCGACAGGCAAGAAGCTGCGCGGCCGCCATTCGAACAGCAGCAGTTCGACGGCGAGCAGCACGGCGGCGACGGGCGTGCCGAACACGGCCGTCATGCCCGCGGCGGCGCCCGCGACGAGCAGCGTCTTGCGTTCCGCCGAAGTCACTTTCACGCACTGCGCGATCAGCGAGCCGAGCGCGCCGCCCGTCATGATGATCGGGCCTTCCGCGCCGAACGGGCCGCCGCTGCCGATCACGATGCCCGACGACAAGGGCTTGAGCACGGCGACTTTCGGCGACATGCGGCTCTTGCCGAACAGGATGGCTTCGATCGCTTCGGGAATGCCGTGTCCGCGAATCTTCTCCGAGCCGAAGCGCGCCATCATGCCGACGATCAATCCGCCGATCACGGGAATCACGATCACCCACGCGCCGAGCGTATTCGTGGCAGGCGAACGATCGGCGAACGAAAAGCTGCCGAAGAAGAACAGGTTGGTGAACAGATGAATCAGGCTCAGCAGCACGTATGCAGCAAGCGTGCTGAGCAGGCCGATGCCCGCCGCCAGCGCCGAAATGCCGGGTAAGCGCGAGTTGCTGGAAAAGTCCCGCTTGTGAGAGTTGTCGCTCATGAGTGGTGTGTCGAATGCGGTGTCGCTTGCTGGCCAGAGGCCGGAATCAGAGATCGATTTGCGGAATCGTGAACGCGCCCTTGAGCGAGCGCAGCTCGGCGCGATGCAGTTCCGCAAGCCGCGCCAGCACCTTTTCTCCTGCCTTCAGCAGATGCACCTCCACCTGGCGGCGGTCGGTCTCGCTGATCTTGCGCTTGACCAGTTCGAGCGCTTCGCAGCGCGATACCAGCGCGACCACGCCGTGATGCTGCGCCTGCAGCCGCTCCGCCAGTTCGCCGATGGTGGCCCATTCGCGATCGGGATAGCCCTTGATATGCAGCAGCAACAGATATTGCAACGGTGTAATGCCCTCGCCCTGCGCGGCCTGCTCGGAGAAGCGCTCGAAGCGCCGCATCTGATAGCGAAACTCAGAGAGCTGTTCGTAGTCCGCCTTGTTCAACGTGCGTGTCAGAACTTTCATGTCGATGGTCGCGCAAGGGAAAACAAAAAATCTATCACAAAATGATATAAATGGCGATGCCTGCGCATCGCCATCCGGTATCTTCAGGGCTTTTAATTCAGCGGCGTGAGACGGCCGCGCTCAGGCGGCGGGACGCTGTTGCACCTGACCTTGAGCTTGAGCCTGCATCTGCGTCTGCCGGTACAGACCCGCGATCAGATCGGACTGCGTGATGATGCCGACCAGTCTGTCGTGCGAGTCGATCACGGGAATGTGGTGGTGGCCGTCGTCGGCGAAGAGCGGCACCAGTTCGACGATCGGCGTGCTGGTCGAGACGGTGCGCACGTGCGTCGTCATGACGGTGCTGACGAGCCGTCCGCGGGTCGCGTCGCGCTTGAAGAGACGTGCCGACAGCGCTTCCATCAGGCGCAGGTCCGCGCTTTTCGGCTTGTTCGCGAGATCGGCGCGCGTGACGATGCCCGCCACGTGCTGACGCTTGTCCACGACGGGCAGCGCCTTGATCGAGTGACGCTGCAACAGGTCCGCTGCGGCGCGCAACGTGCTATCGGGCGTGACGCTGACGACGGGCGCGGACATCACGTCGCGGCATGCCAGTTCGCTGAAGGTGCGCGCGTAGGCCTGCAACTGCGTTTCGCGAAACAGCGTTTCGAGGTCTTCAGGGTCGATGTCGAGCAGTTCGCCGCGTCGGTTCAGCACGGCTTCGAGGTCGGCGCGCGTGATGCTGTTGCCGGATGCGGGCGCTTGCGGCACGGACGGCGCGGCGCGCGTCGCGTGCGGATAGCGGTGGCCCGTCACCGCGTGATAGACGAGCGCCGCGCCGAGCAGCGCCGCCGACTGGATCAGGATCGGCTCGAGCACGAAGCGAAAGCCGAGCGCATGAATGGCGGGTCCGCCGACCACGGCCGTCAACGCGACGGCGCCCGACGGCGGGTGTACGCAGCGCAGCGCGAACATCGCGGCGATCGCCACGCCCACCGCGAGCGCCGCCGCTGCGACAGGGTCGGAGATCAGCATCGCGCAGGCCACGCCCACCGTCGCCGACACCAGATTGCCGCCGATGATCGACCACGGTTGCGCGAGCGGACTGGCGGGCACGCCGAACAGCAGCACGGCCGACGCGCCCATCGGCGCGACCAGCAGCGGAATGTTCACGTTCGGACCGAGCAGCAGATGCATGCTGCCGCCCGTGAACGCAATGCCAATCAACGCACCGAGCGCCGAGCGCATGCGCTCGGGCCATTTGACGTTCATCGCGGCGGGATAAAAGCGCGCCAGCCACTGGAAAAAAGGGGAACGGGTCAAGATATTGTTCTGTTGAGGGAATCGGGCAGGCGTAAGTTAAGGGAAAAGCTGTCAGAAAGGAAACAACTTGTCGTCATGGATATATGCCAACGTGATATAAATCCCGCGCAACGCCCGCCCAGCGGACGCTTGTCGGGCCTGCAAATGCAGGGAAAACCCGTAAGCCGTGCGTCGTTGCACTGCATCATAACGTGATATGAAATGGGCATAGCATGGCCGCCGTGGCTGCTGGCATCCGTGTTGCTCGCTGGCGCATTGCCGCATTAACGGGCATGATCGTGCCATGTGCCTGCGTCAAGCCTTCGAGGCACATGCCCAACCCACCGAAGCACCCTGTGGAGATCAAGCATGGAACCCTTTGACGCCGCCAATCCGTTCGCCGAGTTCAACAAGCTGTTCGAACAGTTCAAGCTACCCGGATTCGACGTGCCGGCCGTGATGGAAGCGCGTCGCAAGGACGTCGAGGCCCTGATTGCCGCCAATCAGACGGCCGTGCAGGGCATCCAGGCGCTCGCGCAAAAGCAGGCCGAAATGCTGCGTTCGACGCTATCCGAGTTGCAGGACGTCGCGCAGAAGCAGGCAGCGTCCGGCGGCGTGCCGTCGGCGCAGACCGCGGAACTCGTCCAGCAGACGCTGCACAAAGCGCTCGCGGACATGCAGCAGCTCACGCAAGCCGCGTATCGCACGCAGGCCGATTCGTATGCGGTGATCGCGAAGCGTGTCGAAGAGAACGTCGAAGAGCTGAAGACCCTGCTGCAGAAGAAGTAACGCGCGTTCGCGCAGGCTGCAACGCGAGGCTGGCCGCGCGTGCGCGGCTTGTGCGTGACTACTTGCGCGCCGACACCTGCGCGATCACGCGATGCACGAAACGCAGCTTGTCGACGACGGGCGGCGCCAGCGCGAATGGATAACCGTCCGGCATGCCGAGACTGCGGTTCAGGCTGTTCAGCACGTCCGTCAGCGGAAACCAGCGCTTCATCAGGTTATCGAAGCTCGCTTCCTCGACGGGCGTCTGGTCGGTCAGGGACGGCTCGTTCGGCGCGGGCGGCAGCAGCGCAAGCCCGTATGCCGTCGACGTATCGAGCACCTCGACGATCATCAGATAGTGCGCCCACGTTTCGGCCCAGTCTTCCCACGGATGCATCGTCGCGTACGCGCTGATGAATCTGTTTTCCCAGTCGGCGGGCGCGCCGTTGCGATAGTAGGCGTCCATCGCTTCGCGATAGTCGGCCTGGTCGTCGCCGAAGCGTTCGCGAAACGGCTTGAGCCAGTGCGTTCCCGCAACCAGCTTCTCGAAGTAGTAGTGCCCCGACTCGTGGCGGAAATGCCCGAGCAGCGTTCGATACGGCTCGCGCATGTCGGTGCGGACTTTCTCGCGGTGCGCGTCGTCGGCTTCGGCCACGTTCAGCGTGATGCGGCCGTTGTCATGTCCCGTCATCACCGCTTCGCCGTCGCCCGTATTTTCGCGGAAGTCGAATTCGAGGCCGTTGTCGGGATCGACCTGGCGCGATTCGATCGCGAGGCCCAGCGAGTCGAGCGTATAGAGCAGGCGGCGCTTCGCGGTCTCCAGCCGGTACCAGTAGAGCCGGTTGTTCGGTTCCGCGAGATTCGGGATCGTGTGCGTGAGACGGCATGAGCGGCACAGCGTTTCGGGATCGTCGGCGGGCAGCATCCAGTTGCAGATGTTCTCGACCGCGTAGTTGTGGCATTGACGGTACAGCTTGCCTTTGACGTCGGGATGCAGGCTGCGCCACTGGCCGTCGCCCGCGTCTTCGAACGCACTGATTTCGGCCAGTTCGGGCACGTAGCCGAGCAGCGCCTCGCAGCGCTCGCACAATACGTTCTCGAAGAACACGCGCTGGTCGCATCGGTTGCAATGGAAGGCTTTCATCGCTTCAATCCGTTTACGTTTATGTCGTCGTGCAGTGGATGAGATGGGTGTCCGGCGGCCGTGCATGGCGCCGTGACCGTGGAAACGCGACGCGCGTGGGTTCCCGCAATCTTCATGCCGCTCCGCTATAAACGTCGTGGGTCTTGCGCACATTACGTGCGTGATCGCCCCGCCGCATGCGCCGCTTTGGTGCGTGTGGTCGGTCGCGTGGCACGCGTGCTTTGACATTCGAAGCCCTTTGAAGCATGAGGCCGCCACGTGACAATGCGATAGATGCAAACGCAGCACCCGCAGCCTTTTCACGCTCAACGGCATAGAGCTTGCTTTTCGCGTCTGCCCCCTTATCGGTCTTTCCCGCCCAGGAGTCCGGAGTGTCCATACGTGTCGCGCTGAACCATGTCACGCATTACCGCTATGACCGTCTCGTCGGATTGTCGCCGCAGGTCGTGCGGTTGCGCCCGGCGCCGCATTGCCGCACGCCGATCCTGTCGTACTCGATGCGCGTCGAGCCGGAACTGCACTTCATCAACTGGCAGCAGGACGCCTTCGCGAACTACCAGGCGCGGCTCGTGTTTCCCGAGCGCACGCCCGAGTTCAAGATCACGGTCGATCTCGTCGCGGAAATGGCCGTCTACAATCCGTTCGATTTCTTCCTTGAGCCGGCCGCCGAAAAGTTTCCGTTCGAATACGCGCCTGAGCTTGCGGCCGAACTGGCGCCGTATCTCGTCAAACGCGAAATGACGCCGCGCTTCAAGGAGTTCGTCGCGAGCATCGACCGTTCGCCGCGCGTCACAGCGGATTTCCTCGTCGAGCTGAACCAGCGTCTGCAGCACGATATCCGCTATCTGATCCGGATGGAGCCGGGCGTGCAGACGCCCGAGGAAACGCTAGTCAATGGGTCGGGCTCGTGTCGCGATTCGGGCTGGCTGCTGGTCGAGACGCTGCGCCAGCTGGGGCTGGCGGCGCGCTTCGTGTCGGGCTACCTGCTTCAGCTTGCGCCCGATACCAAGTCGCTCGATGGCCCGAGCGGCACCGAATACGATTTCACTGACCTGCATGCGTGGTGCGAAGTTTTCCTGCCCGGCGCGGGCTGGATCGGCCTCGATCCGACCTCGGGCCTGCTCGCGGGCGAGGGCCATATTCCCGTTGCGTGTACGCCGGAGCCGGGCAGCGCCGCACCGATTTCGGGCGCCGTCGACCAGTCCGAAGTCGAGTTCGAGCACGCGATGTCGATCACGCGCGTGCTCGAAACGCCGCGCGTGACGAAGCCCTATACGGAAGCCGCGTGGGACCGCGTGCTGACGATGGGCGCGCACGTCGACAGCCAGCTCGGCGCGATGGACGTGCGCTTGACGATGGGCGGCGAGCCGACTTTCGTGTCGGTGCGCGACCGCGACGCCGCCGAATGGAACACCGACGCGCTCGGCCCGACCAAGCGCGGTTATGCCGTCGCGCTGATGGACAAGCTGCGCGGCCATTACGGCGCGAACGGCTTTCTGCATATCGGCCAGGGCAAGTGGTATCCGGGCGAGCAGTTGCCGCGCTGGGCGCTGTCGCTCTACTGGCGCGCGGATGGCGAGCCGTGCTGGAAAGACCCGGCGCTGTTCGCTGACGAGCGCAGCCCCGGCCGCTATACATCCGACGATGCGCACCGCTTCATCACGCGGCTTGCCGGCAAGCTGTCCGTCGACAGCGAGTACGCGCAGCCTGGTTACGAGGACACGTGGTACTACCTGTGGCGCGAGCGTCGTTTGCCCGTCAACGTCGATCCGTTCGATTCGCGTCTCGACGACGAAATGGAGCGCGTGCGGCTGCGCCGCGTGTTCGAGGCGGGGCTGTCGGGTGTGACGGGTTACGTGCTGCCGCTGGCCCGCGCGACGAACGGTCCGGGCTGGACGAGCGGCGCATGGTTCTTCCGCGACGCGCGCATGTATCTGATTCCCGGCGATTCGCCGATGGGGTTGCGCCTGCCGCTCGATTCGCTGCCGTGGGTTGCGGAGGAAGATTATCCGTACCAGCATGCGCACGATCCGTTTGCGGAACCCGCGCCGCTGCGCACGTCGGCGCAATTGCGGATGCAGTATGAAGGCGTGTCGTATGACGCTCGCGGCGGTGCCGAACCAGGCGTTGCAAGAGGCACGGGCACAACTGGCCCCGGCACAGGCACGCTGCCTCAGGACCGCCTTCCCGAGCGTGGCGAATCGGCAGCATCGCTGATCCGCACGGCACTGTGCGTCGAGGTGCGCAGTCCGGCGCGCGCAGCGGGCCCGAAAGTGGAGGCCGACGCGTTGGGCGATGGGCGTGCGCTGCTGCACGTATTCATGCCGCCGCTCACTGAAGTCGACGACTATCTCGACCTGCTTGCCGCGATCGAAGCCACGGCCGCCGAGCTGAAGATGCCCGTCGTGATCGAAGGCTATCCGCCGCCGCGCGATCCGCGTCTGCATGTGCTGCAGGTGACGCCCGATCCCGGCGTGATCGAAGTCAACATCCATCCGGCGAAGAACTGGGACGAACTCGTCGATCACACCGAGTTCCTCTACAACGCCGCGCACGAGACGTATCTGAGCACCGAGAAGTTCATGCTCGACGGCCGCCATGCGGGCACGGGCGGAGGCAATCACTTCGTACTCGGCGGCGCGACGCCTGCCGACAGTCCGTTTCTGCGCCGCCCGGATCTGCTCGCCAGCCTCGTCGCGTACTGGCACAACCATCCGTCGCTGTCTTACCTGTTTTCGGGGCTGTTCATCGGGCCGACCAGCCAGGCGCCACGTATCGACGAAGCTCGTAACGATCAGGTCTACGAGCTGGAACTGGCGTTCAGCGAACTGCAACGGCAGATCGATCTGCTCGGTGGCCAGGGTAGCGCGCAATTGCCGCCGTGGATGATCGACCGCGCGCTGCGCAACATCCTGATCGACGTGACGGGCAACACGCACCGCGCCGAGTTCTGCATCGACAAGCTCTATTCGCCCGATGGCCCGACGGGCCGACTTGGCCTGCTCGAACTGCGCGGCTTCGAAATGCCGCCGCACTCGCGCATGAGTCTCGTGCAGCAACTGCTGCTGCGCGCGCTGGTCGCGAAGTTCTGGAAGACGCCGTACACCACGCGCCTCACGCGCTGGGGCACCGGCTTGCACGACCGCTTCCTGCTCGGCACGTTCGTGCAGATGGATTTCGACGACGTGCTCGCCGATCTGCGCGGCGCGGGTTACGCGTTCGACAGCGAATGGTTCGCGCCGCACTTCGCGTTCCGTTTCCCGGCCATCGGCGAGATGCACGCGAACGGCATGTCGTTGACCATCAGCGGCGCGCTGGAGCCTTGGCACGTGATGGGCGAAGAGGGCGCGGCGGGCGGTACGGTGCGGTACGTCGATTCGTCGGTGGAGCGGCTCGAAGTGAAGGTGTTGGGGCTGAACGACAATCGCCATGTGGTGAGCGTCAATGGCGTAGCCCTGCCGCTGCAACCGACGGGCCGCATCAGCGAATTCGTCGCGGGCGTGCGCTTCCGCGCATGGGCGCAGTCGTCATCGCTGCATCCTACGATAGGCGTACACGCACCGCTGACGTTCGATGTCGTCGATACCTGGACGGGCCGCTCGATCGGCGGATGCCAGTATCATGTCGCTCATCCGGGCGGACGCAACTATCAGACGTTCCCGGTGAACGCGTACGAAGCGGAAAGCCGGCGACGCTCGCGCTTCTTCACGACGGGCCACACGCCGGGGCCGCTGGTGACGCAAGCGCCGCCGCGCAGCCTGGAGTTTCCGTTCACGCTGGATTTGCGGCACTGGTAAGCCGCTGCTTCAACCTTAGACCCATAACGACAGACTCGCGACGACATCTTGGCTTTTCAATCGACCTTTCCGTTCGAAGCGGCAGCAGGCCATACCGACGCGCTGGCGCTGCTGCGCTCGCTGCCGCTGCTCGACGTGCGCGAAGGCCACTGGGACGAACTGCGCGACGAATCGGGCGCGCTGCGCGAGCCGTGGCGGCGCTTTTTCGAACTGCTCGGCGAGGAAGGCATCGCGGGTCTGGAGCCGGGGCGAGCATCGATCGCCCAGCAGGTGCGCGACAACGACATCACGTACAACGTCTACGCGGACAAGGGCGAGCCGCGTCCGTGGTCGCTCGACCTGCTGCCGTTCATCATCGGCGAAGACGAGTGGGCGCATATCGAGCGCGGCGTGAAGCAGCGCGCGCAATTGCTCAACGCGATCGTCGCTGATGTGTACGGTCCGCAGATGTTGTTGCAGCAAGGCAAGCTGCCCCCCGCGCTCGTCTATGGGCACCCCGGCTATCTGCGCGCCGTGAAGGGCTTCGCGCCGCCGGCCGGCCAGTTCCTGCAGGTGATCGGCGTCGATCTGGCGCGCGCGCCCAACGGCGAGTGGACGGTCGTGTCGCATCGCACCGAAGTGCCCTCGGGCCTCGGCTATGCACTGGAAAACCGCATGATCGTGTCGAGCGTATTCGCCGACGCGTTCCGCGAAATGCGCGTGAGCCGCCTTGCGCCGACGTTCTCCACGCTGATCGCGACGCTCGCCGAATGGGCGCGCGCGACGATGCGCAACGGCAAGACGGACAGCGCGCCGCATATCGCGCTGCTCACGCCGGGGCCGTTCGCAGAGACGTATTTCGAGCATGCGTTCCTGGCGCGCTATCTGGGCGTGACGCTCGTCGAAGGCAAAGACCTGACGGTGCGCAACGACATGCTGTATCTGAAGACGCTCACGGGTCTGGAGCGCGTGCATGTCGTCGTGCGGCGCCTCGACGATGCGTTCTGCGACCCCGTCGAACTGCGCGCCGATTCGACGATCGGCGTGCCGGGGCTGTTGCAGGTGATGCGCGCGGGCAACGTGATCGTGTCGAACGTGCCGGGTTCGGGCTTCCTCGAATCGCCGGCGATGCACGGTTTTTTGCCGGGCATCGCGCAGACCTTGCTGAACGAGCCTCTGTTGCTTAACGGCGTGTCGACGTGGTGGTGCGGCGAGGACGCCGCGCGCGAGCACGCGTTCGCGAACATGGACGACGCCTTCCTGCAACCGACATGGCCCACGCGTACGCCGGACGGGCCGCCTGGCATCGCGCCTGGCGCGCAGCGGCTCGACGCGTGGAAGAGCCGCATCGAGCGCGCGCCCGATGCGTTCACGATCCAGCAGCCGCTGCCGTACTCGTGTACGCCGCGCTACGAAGACGGTACGCTCGGCAACCGGCCGAGCGTGCTGCGCGCCATCGCTGTCGCCGATGCGAACGGCAACTGGCACGTGCTGCCCGGCGGCTTCACGCGTCTCGCGGGGGAGCGGCAGTCGTCCGTGTCGATGCAGTTCGGCGGCAGCAGCGTCGATACATGGGTGCTGTCCAGCCATCCGAATTCGACCTTCACGCTGTTGCCTTCGCCGCTCAAGCCCGCGGATCTCGCGCGTAAGCATCGCACCGTGTCGAGCCGCGCGGCGGAGAACCTGTTCTGGAGCGGCCGCTACGGCGAGCGCGCGGAAAACAACGTACGGCTGCTGCGGCTGATTCTCGGCTCGCTGGAAAGCAACGGCGCGGACACCATGTTCGGGACGCTCGCGGAACTCGCGCTGCAATACGGCCTCGTGCAATCGGGCGACATCGTGGCGGGCCAGTCGCTGCGAGCGTTCGAGCGCACGCTGGTCGCGAATCTGCACGAAAACACGGGCGCTTACAGCATCGGCCAGAATCTCGCGAGCCAGGCGCGCGCGAGCGGCGAGATACGCGGCCGGCTTTCGAACGATCACTGGCGCATCACGCTAGCCGCACGCAACGACTTTCGCGACGCGCTGCACGAACTGACGCCGGCGGCGGCGGTGTCGTCGAATGCGTCGTCGCGCGGCAAGGCGCGCTACAACCGCGTGTCGCTGATGAACGCGCTCGAACATCTTTCGACGCAACTCGCGGCGATCAGCGGCGCTCAAGGCGACCGCATGACGCGCGACGAAGCGTGGCGCCTGATGTTCGCGGGCCGGCACATCGAGCGCGTGTGGGCGATGACGTCGATACTGCGCGTCGTCGCGATGCAGCGCCAGCTGGCGACGCCCGCCGCGTTCGATCTGCTGCTGCAACTGTTCGACAGCACGCTCACGTATCGCTCGCTGTATCCGGGGCGCCTCGAAGTGCCTGCGCTGATCGATCTGCTCGTGATCGAGCCGACTAATCCGCGCGGACTGTACGGCGTGTATGCGCGGCTGTGCTCGAAGCTGGACGATATCTCGATGGCGGCAGGCAACACGCGCCACCGGCGTTTCAACGACATGCTGCCGGACGTGAGCACGCTGCCCTCGCTGGAACAGTTGTGTACGACCGATGACACCGGCATGTACGAGGAACTGATCACGCTGTGCGACCGCCTCACGATGAGCATGACGGCAGCCGCCAACGAAATCAGCGCGCGCTATTTCAGCCACGCGAACACGCTGGCTGCGCAGGTGTCGCAATGAAAGACGCGCAGACCCTGCTATCCGTGTCGCATCGCACGACCTATCACTATTCGACGCTCGTCGAAACCGCGCAGCATCTCGCGACCATTCGCCCGCTCGCGTGCTCGTGGCAGCGCGTGGTCACGCATACGGAGCGCATCGAGCCGTCGCCTTCGTATCTGCATAGCCGCATCGACGCGTTCGGCAATGACGTGCTGTATTTCGCGCTCGATGCGCCGCACGAACGCCTGCAAATGGTCAGCGAAACGACCGTGCAGCTCACGCCGCGCTGGCGCGATCTCGATCCCGACGCGACGCCCGAATGGGAAGAGGTGGCGGACTCGCTGCGGTTTCGCGCGGGCGGCGAGTGTCATCCGCAGGTCGAGTTCCGTTTCGCGTCGCCGAATGTCACGCTCAAGCCAACGTTACGCGACTATGCACTGCGCAGCTTCCGCCCCGGCACGCCGATCGTCGCGGGCGCAATCGATCTGATGCACCGCATTTACGCGGATTTCGACTACAAGCCGTCGGCGACGATGTTCGATACGCCCGCCGAACGTGCGTTCGATATGAAAAGCGGCGTCTGCCAGGACTTCGCGCAGGTGATGATCGGCTGCCTGCGCGCGCTCGGCCTGCCCGCGCGCTATGTGAGCGGCTATCTGCGCAACGATCCGCCGCCGGGACAGCCGCGCCTGATCGGCGCCGATGCGTCGCATGCATGGGTGTCGGTGCATTGCCCGCAAAGCGGCTGGATCGACCTGGACCCGACCAACGATGTGCTCGCCGACATGGACCACGTGACGCTCGCGATCGGCCGCGACTACAGCGACGTCTCGCTGCTGCGCGGCATGATTCTTGGCGGCGGCGCGCATCGCGTCGAGGTCGCCGTCAGCGTGTTGGCGCTGTGAGCAACAATGAATTTCAGCTGGCGCATCACAACGCGATTTGACAGCGTGCATACGCACATATAGACTTCCTTCCCATGAGCAAGCCTATTTCTCACGACGATTGCAACTGTTTCGCACTGCGCCAGGCGGCGCGGTTCGTCACGCAGATCTACGAACGCCATCTGGGCCAGGTTGGCCTGACGGCGGCGCAGTTCACGATCGTCGCGAAGCTCGCCCGCAAGCCGGGCCTGACCATGGTGGAACTGGCCGACACGATGGTGATGGAACGCACCACGCTCGTGCGTGCGCTGAAGCCGTTGCAGCGCGACGGCCTCGTGCTCAGCGAGCCGTCCGAGCATGACGGCCGCACCTATCAGTTCAGCCTGTCGAAAACGGGCAAGGATACGTTCGAGCAGGCCGCCATCGCGTGGCGCGCCGCGCAGGACGAATTCGAAAGCAAGTTCGGTCGCAGCCGTGCCAAGGCGTTGCGCGCCGAGCTGTTCAATCTGACCTCGTAATCCGGTTGTTTTTTGCGCGTTGCATCGCGCGTTCGACGAAATCGATTCAATGGTGTGCATATGCACGTAGAAACTGAGACTGAAGAAATACAGGTTTCGCCCAACGACGACTGCTTTGCGATCCGCCAGGCGGCGCGCTACGTGACGCAGTTATACGACCGTCATCTCGGTCAGGTGGGGCTGAAAACCACGCAGTTTTCGATCATGTGCCGGCTGCGCCGCCGCAAGTGGATGACGATGAAAGAACTCGCCGACTCGATGGTGATGGAACGCACCACGCTGGTCCGCGCGATCCAGCCGCTGCAGCGCGACGGGCTCGTGTTCACGGAAGCGTCGCGCAGCAACCGCCGCGTGTTGACGGTGATGCTGACGACAGCAGGCGAAGAACGGTTGCAAGCGGCGCGCGACCACTGGTTCGCGGCGCAGGAAGAATTCGAGCAGCGCTTCGGACCGCAGCGTGCAGCGAGTCTGCGCGAAGAGTTGTTCGACATGACCAGGCGCTAACGCTCACGATTTCAGGCAACAAAGCGGGCGCTTCCAGGCGCTTTTTTTCAACGTTTCCCAGTGCATACGCACATAGAGCCATGTCTACAACTCCTTCTATTGCTCCGCCGAGCGTCGTCGGCGCCGCAAAACAGACGCGCAGCATTCCGTGGATGCTGCTGGCGGTGATCACCGTCGTCGTCGTTGTCGCGGCGGCTGCATCGTACTGGTTCTTCGTGGGCCGCTTTGTCGAAACCACCGACGATGCCTACGTGGGCGGCGACGTCACCGTGCTTGCACCGAAGGTGAACGGCTTCGTCAACGACGTGCTGGTGCAGGACAACCAGTATGTGAAAGCGGGGCAGGTGCTGATCCGCCTCGATGCGCGCGATTACGATGCGCGACTCGCGCAGGCCAATGCCGAAGTCGCGAGCGCGGAAGCGGCCGTGACGGAGCTCGAAGCGAAGAAGTCGCTGCAACTCGCGACGATCAACGAGCAATCCGCCGAAGTGCGGGCGTCAGGCGCGGAACTCACACGCAGCGCGTCGGACTCGGCGCGTTACCGCCAACTCGTGAAGGACGATGCGGTGTCGAACCAGGTTGTCGAACGCGCGGACGCGGACCTCGCGAAAGCGCATGCCGCCGTGGATCGCAGCAGTGCCGCGTTGACGGCGGCGCAGCGTCAGTTGCCCGTGCTCGACGCGCAGATCAACGACGCGCATGCCCGCATCGCGACGGCCGTGGCGGCGCAACGTGTCGCCGCGCTCAACGTCGAGTACACGACGATCCGTGCGCCGATCGACGGCTATGTCGGCAATCGCACGGCGCGCGTGGGCGTGCTGGCCAATGTCGGCGTGTCGCTGCTGACGGTGGTGCCCGCTAGCGGACTGTGGATCGACGCGAACTTCAAGGAAGACCAGTTAAAGAAGATGAAGGTCGGTGACACCGTCGATGTCGATCTGGATGCGTCGAGCCATCCCATCGAAGGCGTGGTCGAGAGCTTGGCGCCGGCGACGGGTGCGACCTTCAGCGTGCTGCCCGCGGAGAACGCGACAGGCAACTTCACGAAGATCGTGCAGCGCGTGCCCGTGCGTGTGCGCCTGACGGTGCCGAAGGAGATGCAAGGTGTGCTGCGCCCCGGTCTCTCGGCGACGGTGAAGGTGCATCTGCGCAGCGAAGCTGACGCAAACCACGACGCAGCCCGCTCGGCTTCGTAACCCACGGACGCCGCGACCATCATGAGCAAGACGACATCCGCACCCGTGAACCCGGCCGATCTGCCGACCGCAACCAAAGTCTTCGCGTTTTCGCTGCTGTGCCTCGGCTTTTTCATGGCGACGCTTGATATCCAGATCGTGGCGTCGTCGCTGAAGGATATCGGCGGCGGCCTGTCGGCGAGTCAGGATGAACTCTCCTGGGTGCAGACCGCGTATCTGATCGCCGAGATCATGGTGATTCCGATGTCGGGCTGGCTCACGCGCGTGTTCTCGACGCGTTGGGTGTTCGCGGCATCCGCGTTGGGGTTCACGATCACGAGCATGCTGTGCGGGCTCGCGTGGGACATCAACTCGATGATCCTGTTTCGCGGCCTGCAAGGCGCAGCGGGCGCTGCGATGATCCCCACCGTGTTCACGACCGCCTTCATGCTGTTTCCTGGCAAGCAGCGGATCATCGCCGCGACGACGATCGGCGCGCTGGCGTCGCTCGCACCGACGATCGGCCCCGTGATTGGCGGCTGGATCACCGATCAATGGTCGTGGCACTGGCTCTTCTATCTGAACCTCGTGCCGGGCGTGCTCGTGACGGTGCTCGTGCCGCGCTATGTCAATGTCGATCACGCCGATGTCTCGCTGCTCAAGACGGGTGACTATCTGGGCATCGTGCTGATGTCGGGCTTTCTCGGTTGTCTCGAATATGTGCTCGAAGAAGGGCCGCGCAAGAACTGGTTCGGCGACAACGCAATTCTGTTCTGCGCGTGGATCTGCGCGATCTGCGGCTTCCTGTTCCTCGTGCATGCGTTCACGGCGAAAGAGCCGATCGTCGATCTGCGGGCGCTCGCAATTCGCAACTTCGGTATCGGCAGCCTGTTGTCGTTTATCACAGGTATCGGCCTGTTCTGCACGGTGTTCCTGACGCCCGTGTTTCTGTCGCGTGTGCGTGGTTTCGATTCACTGCAGATCGGTCTCGCGCTGCTGTCGGTCGGTTGCGCGCAACTGGTCGCGCTCACGGCGTACTCGTTTCTCGCACGCAGGGTCGACATGCGACTGCTGATGGTGTTCGGCCTGATCTGCTTCGGCGTCGGCTGCTACCTGTATGTGCCGCTGACGAACCAGTGGGGCTGGCACGAACTGCTGATTCCGCAGGTGCTGCGTGGCGTCGGCCAGCAATTCTGCGTGCCGCCCATCGTGACGATGGCGCTCGGTTCGCTGCCGCCTTCGCGGCTCAAGTCGGCGAGCGGCCTCTTCAATCTGATGCGTAACCTGGGTGGCGCGATCGGCATTGCGGTGTGCAGCACGATGCTCAACGACCGCCTGAACCTGCATTACGAACGGCTCGATGAACACGTGACGGCCGGCCGCCCGGTGATCGAAGCGATGCTGCGCAATCAGGCCGCGCATTTCTCGGCGGTCGGCGGCGACGTGATCAACGGCGCATCGGCGGGTCTCGCATCGCTGCATTCGCTACTGATGCGCGAAGCGCTCGTGCTGACGTTCTCCGACACGTTCCTCGCGGTCTCGCTGTGCTTCGCAGTGGGCCTGATCAGCGTGCTGTTCTCGCGGCCTTTCGGTCTTACCGCGCCGCCGCCGGACGCGCACTGAAACGCACTGAACCACGCGAAAGCCATCAACACATCCGATGATTGGAAGACCCGACATGAAAACGATCGTAGCCAAAGCGCTCGCCGTTGCCGCCGCCATGACGCTTGCTGCGTGTGCCGTACAGCCCGAGACGCACGCGGACTTGCCGCAGACGGTGAAGACCGTCGCCCCAGACGCGTGGAGCGTCGACGCGCCGAAAGATAGCGTGGATGCCGACCAGTGGTGGTCGCAATTCGGCGACCCAACCATGCACAAGCTCGTGGACATCGTGCTCAACGACAACCTCGACGTGAAAGCCGCCGTCGAGCGCGTGAAGCAGGCGCAGCAGGTCACGAAGCAGCAGCGCGCAGCGCTCGCGCCGCAACTCGATGCAGGCGCGACGGCGGCGTATGAGCGGCAGAATACGCCGCCGCCGCTGGGCTATGTGAAGCAGGCGGGCATCGGCTTGACGGCTTCGTGGCAGCCCGATGTATTCGGCGGCGAACGTCTTGCGGTGCTTGCGGCGCAGGCGCAGGTGTCGGGGCGTCAATCGGCGCTGAACGAATTGCGGCTCGCGCTGGCCGCGAATGCGGCCGCCGCGTATATCGACTTGCGCTGGGCGCAGTCGCAATTGCAGATCGTCAACGACAACGAGGAAATCCGCGCTCGCGCGCTGAAGCTCACGCAACAGCGCCTGAAATACGGGCTGTCGACACAACTCGACGTGGCGCGCGCGCAGAACCAGTTGCAGGATTTGCAGGCGCAGCTTCCGAAGATCCGCTCGGACATTCAGCACGACATGAGCCTGATTGCGGTGTATTCGGGACGCACACCGGAAAGCGTCGACAGTCTGTTGCTCAGTGAGGCGCATCCGATTCCCGTGCCCGCGCAAAGCGTGCCGCAGACGCTGCCATCCGAAGCGTTGCTGCGCCGCCCCGATGTACGGACCGCCTATGCGACGGTCGAGCAGCGCGCGGCCGAAGTGGGTGTCGCGCGAGCGGACCGCTATCCGAAGTTCAATCTGAGCCTGAGCGACGGCATTCTCGCGTCGTCGTATCTCGGCCTGCCGACGTTGACGGACAACCTGTTCAGCGCGGCGTTGAACGCGACGAGCCCGATCTTCAACGCGGGCCGCATCACCGCGCACATCGAGCAGAACGAGAGCCGCATGCGCGAATCGCAACTCGGCTTGCAGCAGACGATGCTGAACGCGCTGAAGGAGATCGAGGACACGCGCAGCGATCTCGTCAACGGCGACGCGCAGGTCGAGAAACTCGACGGCGCGCTTGGTGCGTCGGGGCAGGCGCTGAAGCTTTCCACTGAGCTGTACAAGGGCGGGGCGTCGAGCTTCCTCGATGTGCTCGATGCGCAAGAGGCCTATCTGCGCGACGCGGAATCGTTGAATCAGGCGAAGCGCGAGCATGCGCAGGCGGCTGTTGCGCTGTATCGGTCGCTCGGCGGTGGCTGGGATGCGCCGGCCAATAGCGATGTTGCGAAGGCGAAGCCGTCGACGGATGTCGCGGCTAACTAAGGCGAAACGAAGCGAAATAAAGCGGAACGAAAGTGCCTCGTTTGCGCGAGGCACGCAAGCGTAGTCCTTCAACCTGAGGAATAGCGATGAATGCTCGCGATATTGTGATTGCCCATCCCGTCCGCACGCCGATTGGCGCATTCGGCGGGTCGTTGAAAGAAGTGCCTGCCGTGCAGCTGGGCGCGGCTGTCGTGCGCGAGACGCTGCGGCGCGGCGGGCTCGATGCGAAGGCGTTGTCGTCGGTGGTGATGGGTAACGTCGTGCAGGCGGGGAACAAGATGAACCCGGCGCGCCAGGCGGCGATAGGCGGCGGCGTGCCCGTCTCGGTGCCCGCGCTCACGGTGAACCGCGTGTGCGGCTCGGGCGCGCAGGCGATCGTGTCGGCGGCGCAGGAGATCGCGCTCGGACTCGGCGACGTGGCTGTCGCGGGCGGCATGGAGAACATGGACCGCGCGCCGTATCTGCTCGAAAGCGGACGCTGGGGCAGTCGTATGGGCAATGCGCAAGTGCATGACAGCATGTTGCGCGACGGCCTCGTCGATGCGTTCTCGAACGAGCACTCTGGCTGGCACACAGAAGACCTCGTGAGCAAGGCCGAACTGACGCGCGCCGCGCAGGATGAATGGGCGGCGCGCTCGCAGCAGCGCTTTGTTGCCGCACAGGAGCGGGGTGTGTTCGACGCGGAACTGGTCGCCGTCGAAATCGCGGGGCGCAAGGGCGCGGTGCAGTTTGCGCGCGACGAGCAGCCGCGTCCCGACACGACGATCGAGACGCTCGCGAAGCTGCGCCCCGCGTTTCGTCCCGATGGCACGATCACGGCAGGCAATGCGCCGGGTCTCAATAGCGGTGCTGCGGCGATGATCGTCGCGGGGCGTGACTATGCAGAGGCGCATGGCATCGAAGCGTCCGCGCGTCTGGTTTCGTTCGGCATCGCAGCCGTCGAGCCGGGTATGTTCGGCCTCGGTCCCGTTCCCGCCGTGCAGATCGCGCTCGAGCGCGCGGGCTGGAAACTCGGCGACGTCGAACGTGTCGAGATCAACGAGGCCTTTGCTGCCGTGCCGCTTGCCGTCGCGCAGAAGCTGGGGCTTGCGCTCGACATCGTCAACGTTGAAGGCGGCGCGATTGCGCATGGTCATCCCATCGGCGCGACGGGTGCGGTGCTCACTACGCGCCTCATCCATTCGATGCGCCGCGATGGCATCAAGCGCGGCATCGTGACGTTGTGCATCGGCGGTGGGCAGGGCATCGCGCTCGCGCTGGAAATCGTCTGACGCGGTTTTCGTTGCTGTTTTGATGCCCGCAGCGGGACACCCAAGTCCGCTGCGGGCATCGTCGATTTGGGACATACTTCATGCGCATGGCGTACGCCAGGCAAACGGACTAACGGAGGAGCAATGCGAATTCTCGTAGTGGGCGCGGGTGCTGTGGGCGGATACTTCGGCGGACGTCTTGTGCAGGCGGGCCGCGATGTCACGTTTCTCGTGCGCGAAAAGCGCGCTGAAGAACTGCGGCACTTCGGGCTCGTCATTAAAAGTCCGCGCGGCGATGTGACATTGCGCGACGTGAAGACCGTGCTCGCGGATCAGATCACGCAGCCATACGATCTCGTATTGTTGAGCTGCAAGGCGTACAACCTTGACGATGCGATTGAATCGTTCGAATCCGCTGTCGGCGAATCGACGATGATCCTGCCCGTGCTGAACGGCATGCGTCATATCGATGTGCTCAAGCAGCGATTCGGCGCGACGAAGGTATTGGGCGGGCAGTGCGTGATTGCCGCGACGCTCAATCGCGAACGCGAAATCGTGCATCTGAACGACATGCATGCGATCGGCTTCGGTGAGCTCGGCGGCGGATTGAGCGAGCGCGTGCAAGCGGTTGCATCGGCGTTCGATGGTGCGAGCTTCGACTCGACGGCGTCCGACAACATCCTTCAGCAGATGTGGGAGAAGTGGGTGTTTCTGGCGACGCTTGCGGCCAACACCTGTTTGCACCGTGCCGCGATCGGCGACATTCTGAAGACACCGGACGGGCGCCGTGTGATCGAAGGCATATTGGCAGAGTGCAAGGCGGTCGCGGCGGCGAACGGTTATGCGATCGGCGAAGCGTCGAATGCGCGTGCGCAGACCATTCTGTTTGCGGATGGCTCGGCGTTGACGGCGTCGATGCTGCGCGATATTGAAGGGCAGTCGCGGATCGAGGCCGATCATATCGTCGGCGATCTGATTGCGCGCGGCGGCGACGCGCAGAAGGATGGGGCGCTGTCGTTACTGCGTATCGCGTACAGCCATCTGAAAGCTTATGAGGCGAGGTTGGCGCGGTTATCCGCGTAAGAACTCGGAGGGGCCAGAACGCGGCGAAGCTGAAGTAGAATCGACGGCACTGAATCACGCGAGGTGGACCATGCCCACTCCCCAAGGATCGGTGCCAGCGTTATGTACGGCTTCCGCGACGACGTTCTCGATCGGTATTATCTTTCTTGGCTATTGGGGTCTCCAGGAAGGAGGCCACTGGACGCTTACCGATAGGTTCGTTGCTGGGCTTGCGATTGTTGGGTTTGCGTTTTTGGGTCTCGTGCCGTGGGTGGCGACTAGTCCCGTCGTGCCTGATACGAATGATAAGAAGGTGCGCTCCGCGCGGGGGATGTTTCTGGTTGGGATGATTGCGGTTTGGTTGTCCATTGTTGTGTCGGTTATCTTTTGATTTTTTTTGTTTGTCTGCGACGCTGGGGTGGTTGTTTTGGGGGGTGCGCGGGCGCGTTGGGTTGGGTTTGGTTTGCTCGTGTTTGCGCTGGCATCCGCGCTTTGCCTTCGTGCTTCACGCGTTGCGCCTGTGGGTTTGCGTTTTCGCTGGCATCCGCGTTTTGTTAGCGTGCTTCACGCGTCGCCCCTGTGCGGGGCGGCACCTACTTTTCTTTGCCGCCGCAAAGAAAAGTAGGCAAA
>NZ_FNDI01000059.1:0-26754 GCF_900100565.1 Paraburkholderia steynii
CGACCCACTGGCTGACCCGGCAAAGTAGCTCGTCGTCCGACCAGTCGGCCTTGGCCACGAAGTGGTGCAATGCCTGATGCCGCGCGCTGGCGTGAAGCGGATCCACGCTTGCGGCCATTGGTTCGACACTCTTGCGTGTCAACGGCAACATCAGGCCTGTGCAGTAAGCCTTCAGTCCTGAGTGGCGATCCGCATGACCCAGGCCGCCAGCCAGATGTTCAATGTACTGCTCAAACCGCCTTTGCGCATCCATTGCTTCTCGCTCTATGCCTGGGTATCCTCATTATATGTAGGTAAACAAGCAATATCACAATTGTTATTTTTATGACACAGTAAGACTAGGGGGCCTGCGCAAAAACTCCAAGGTTTTTTGACGCTCCCGAAGACTGGTGCCGCGCGTGTCGATGCAATTTAGCTGCGAGCGGACGTCAGTGGTGCGCGGTTACAGCGCAGGTCCAACACACAATGGCCTTCGTGCGCACGGGCGCCAAAGACGCTCAGGCTGAACGGCGGGTGGTCGGCGACGACTGTGCTGGCTCTGACGCTCTCGTCGAAGTCGCCGGGGAATGGGAGACCACGCCAAATCATGGAAATCCCGTACGGAAGGTGCATCTGCGTGAAAGCAGGAAGAAGGGTTTGCACCTCTAGAATCCCGCCATCGACACAGACAGTCGGCATAGGGCCGGCTCCCGATAAGAACGGAGACAATCGATGCGCCTTACCTTCCGCACGTTTCGCCATATCGCCCTCGCGTCTAGCCTGCTATTCGGTATTGCATCGCAACATGCCATGGCCGACGATTCGGGAAAGATTACGATCATGGTCGGCGGAATTACGAAGCTGATTTATCTGCCGGCACGCCTTACGGAACAGCTCGGTTATTTCAAGGATGAAGGGCTCGATGTCGAGCTGCTGTCGCAGCCCGCCGGCGTCGACGCCGAAAACGAACTGCTCGCGGGCGCTGTCCAGGGCGTCGTCGGTTTCTACGATCACACCATCGACCTGCAGACCAAGGGTAAGGAGGTCAAGGCGATCGTCGTGTTCGGGCAGGTGCCGGGTGAGGTCGAGATGGTGTCGACAAAGTCCGCCGACGTAATCAAGTCGATGGCCGACGTCAAGGGTAAGACGCTCGGCGTGACGGGCCTCGGCTCGTCGACAAGCTTTCTTACGCAATACCTCGCTGGCCAGCACGGCATCCTATCGACCGGATACACAATGCTGCCGGTCGGCGCCGACGCGAGCTTCATCGCCGCGATCAGGCAAGGCCGCATCGATGCGGGCATGACCACCGAACCCACCGTTTCGGCGCTGCAGAAATCGGGCGAGGCGAAGGTGCTGGTCGACATGCGCTCGGTCGACGGCACGAAGGCCGCGCTCGGCGGCACCTATCCGGGGGCGAGCCTCTACGTGCAGGCCGCATGGGCGGAGTCGCACAAGGCTCAGGCCGGCAAGCTTGCGCATGCGTTCGTGCGCACGATGCAATTCATCCACACGCACAGCGCGGAAGAAGTCGCCGCGAAGATGCCGGGCGACTACCAGAAAGACAAAACGCTCTACGTAAGCGCGCTGAAGGCTTCGCTGCCGATGTACACGTCGGACGGCAAGATGCCCGACGACGGCCCGGCCACTGTGTTGAAGGTGCTGTCGGCCTTCAACCCGTCGGTCAAGGGCAAGCATGTGGACCTGGCCAGAACCTACACGAACGAATTCGTCAGCGCGAAGTAAGCCGGTGTTAGCCGAATGCATTCGTGCGTCAGGTGCAGCCTGACTTTATTGCGCTTCGGAACCGCTTCGCGCGGTGCCGGTTTTCCCCAGGATGTTCCCGATGAACCAAGTTCTACTCAAAGACGCACCGGTTATCGAATTCCGCTCTGTGTCGTGCCGCTTCATTTCTCCCGACGGCAAGGCAACCGTCGCCTTGCGCGATTTCAGCATGTCCGTTGCGCAAGGCGAATTCATCGCAATTGTCGGCCCCACGGGCTGCGGTAAATCGACCACGCTCAGCATGATCACGGGGCTGCTGAAGCCCACCGCCGGCGAGGTTCACCTGATGGGCGCGCCCGTCAACGGCATCGATCCGCGCATCGGCTTCGTGTTTCAGGCAGACGCGGTGTTCCCGTGGCGCTCGGTGCTCGACAACGTGGCGGCCGGCCCGCTCTTTCGCGGCCGCTCGAAATCGGCGGCCTACGACGAGGCGAACCAGTGGTTGCGCCGCGTTGGTCTCGAGAAGTTCGGCAAGCATTATCCGCATCAGTTGTCGGGCGGGATGAGAAAGCGTGTGGCGCTCGCGCAGACCTTCATCAACAAGCCGGAAATCCTGCTGATGGATGAGCCGTTCTCCGCGCTCGACATGCAGACTCGCACGCTGATGCAGGACGAGCTGCTGCAGTTGTGGTCGGCGAATGCGGGCTCGGTGGTGTTCGTCACGCACGACCTCGAAGAAGCAATCGCGCTCGCCGACCGCGTGTTCGTGCTGACCGCGCGCCCGGCGACGCTCAAGAAGGTCTACGAGATCGACCTGCCGCGTCCGCGCGTCACGTCGGAGATTCGCTACGAACCGCGCTTTATCGAAATTTCGCGCGATATCTGGCACGACTTGCGCGAGGAAGTACAAATTGCTTAAAACGACGGCACAACGGAATACACTCATGGCATCTCGTGATAGCTCTGTGAAGATGGAGTTCGACGTCGAATCGGCGGCCAGGATCGAACAGATCGCGCGACGCAAGCTGCGGCAGCGGCACGCCCTGATCATCGGTCTGCGGATTCTCGTGCTCGTGCTCCTGCTCGGCGGCTGGGAACTCTGCGGGCGCCTGAAATGGATCGACCCATTCTTTTTCTCGATGCCGTCGCTGATCTTCCTGCAGATCGTCGACTGGTTCCAGAACGGCACATCGCAGGGGCCGCTGCTCGTGCAGGTCTGGGTCACGCTTGAAGAGACCTTGATCGGCTTCTTTATCGGCTCGGTCGCCGGTATCGTGTGCGGTGTTGTGCTGGGACGCAACAAGCTGCTCGCTGATGTGTTCGACATTTACATCAAGATCGCCAACTCGATTCCGCGCGTGGTGCTCGGCTCGGTGTTCGTGATCGCGCTTGGCCTCGGGATGGCCTCCAAGGTTGCGCTCGCGGTGGTCATGGTATTTTTCGTCGTATTCGGCAATGCCTTCCAGGGCGTGCGCGAAGCCGACCGCTACATGATCGCGAACGCGCAGATCCTGGGTGCTTCGAAGCGCCAGCTGACGACCTACGTCGTGATTCCATCGGCGCTGTCGTGGATTCTCGCGAGCCTGCATGTGAGCTTCGGCTTTGCGCTGGTCGGTGCAGTGGTCGGCGAGTTCCTCGGCTCCAGGCAAGGTATCGGTCTGCTGATTTCGACCGCACAGGGGGCATTCAACGCGAGCGGCGTGTTCGCGGCGATGATCGTGCTGGCCGTGGTCGCACTCGCCACGGACTATCTGCTGACCACGTTGGAAAAGCGCTTGCTGAAGTGGAGGCCCGCTGCGTTCTGAGGCTTGTTTTTCAAAGACAGCCGTCCTTGCCGGAAAAGGCAAGGACGGCGTCGCGTTTTGCCGGCCTCATCATCGGTATGGCCGGATCATGTTGGAGAGTATTGAATGTTGCTTAGCTTGCGTGCGCGTCTGCTGTTGTGGCTGCTGCTGCCGCTCGCGCTCTTTGTCTTCGTAACCGACTACATGTCGTACGTTGCCGCGTGCCAGACAGCCGACCTGCTGCAAGACGCCGCATTGCTGTCCTCCGCGCGAACCATCATCGAAGACGTCGACTGGGAGAACGGTGCGCTGACGGCGAATATCCCGCCTGCCGCGCTCGAAATCTTCGAGTCGCCTTATCAGGACCACGTGTTCTACAAGGTGGTCGCCGGCCACGACCGGCTGCTCGGCGGGAGTCCCGATCTCACGCTGCCCGCGGGCAGCACGCGGTACCCGGTGTTCTACAACACCCGGCTGGGCGAACTGCCGATTCGCGCGGTGGCCTATGAACGGCAGTTGTACGACTCGGGCAAGGCCGAGCAGGTCACGGTCATCGTCGGCAAGACGCAGGCATCGCGGCAGGCCATGCTGAAAGATCTATGGCGTCCGCAGTTGATTCGCCAGTGGCTGATGCTTGCCCTGGTCGTGGTGCTCGTGCCGTTCGGCCTGACCATGGAATTGCGGCCGCTGATGAAGCTCAAGAACGACGTCGCCGATCGCGAGCCGATGGAGCTTGAGCCAATCCGCGTGCACCATCTGCCGTCCGAGCTGCGCCCGATCGTCGATGCGATCAACCAGTGCATCGCGAGGCTGAAGCTGCATACGACAACGCAGCGGCAATTCATCGCCGATGCGGCGCACCAGTTGCGCACGCCGCTGACGCTGCTCAACACGCAGGTGCAATGCGCGACCCAATACGATCCGAGCGATCCGGCGTTGACGGAGGCATTGACGGGCATTCGCCGCACGAGCCAGAAGATGGCGGATATGACGAGCCAGTTGTTGCTGCTCGCTCAGGCCGAGTCGGTGTCGTTGCCGCGCGTGCAGGCCAGGGTCGATCTGGCGGCGGTGGTGTCGTCGGTGCTCGAGGAGTTGGTGGTCGCGGCGCAGCGGCGCCAAATCGATCTCGGCGCCGAGTTGGCTGAGGGCACCTATGTGGCGGGAAGCGAAAGTCTGCTCGCGGCGCTCGTGTCGAATCTCGCCGACAACGCGATCCGCTACACGCACGAAGGAGGAAGCGTAACCGTGCTTTGCCGGCGCGAGGGTAGTCACGTGTTGCTGCAGGTAGTGGACAACGGTCCCGGTATTCCGGCCGAAGCGCGTGCGCATGTGTTCGAGCGCTTCTACCGGGTGGCGAGCGATGTCGAAGGCTCCGGGCTGGGGCTTGCGATCGTCCATCAGATTGCGCTGTCGCACGGCGGTACGGTTACCATGGCGCCGGGCGCAGGACGGGTCGGGCTCGTCATCACGGTTCGCCTGCCCGCGTGGAGGAATGAGGAAAGAGAATGAAGCTGCTGCTCGTCGAAGACAATGTCGAACTCTCGCATTGGATCGTTAACCTGCTACGCGCGGAGAATTTCGCCGTCGATTGCGTGCCTGACGGCGAATCCGCAGATTCCGTGTTGACTACCCAGCGCTACGACGTGGTGCTGCTCGATATGCGTCTGCCGCGCATGAGCGGCAAGGACGTGCTCGCGCGCCTGCGCCGTCGGCGCGACAACGTGCCGGTGCTGATGCTGACCGCGCATGGTTCGATCGATGACAAGGTCGACTGCTTCAGCGCCGGCGCGGACGACTACGTTGTGAAACCCTTCGATGGCCGTGAGCTGGTGGCGCGCATCAAGGCGCTGATCCGTCGACAGTTGAGCGACAAATCGGGCTGGCTCATGTGTGGCGACTTGCAGTACATCTCCGACACGCGAGAGTTCCGCCACAGTGACGTGCCGTTGAACCTGCGGCGTCGCGAGCACGCGATCCTGGAAACGCTGATGCTGCGGCAGGGCAAGACGGTTTCGAAGACCACGCTGATGGACAGCGTGTTCGGCCTCGACGACGAGCCGAGCGCGGACGCCATCGATATCTACATCCACCGCCTGCGCAAGCACCTCGCGGGTTCGAGCGCGCAGATCATGACACTGCGCGGTCTTGGCTACATCCTGCGAACCAGGGATGCGCCGTGAGTGGGCGCACGATTTAACTCGCCTGTATCGGTAGTATCACTAAGTTGTACGAATCAGACGCGAAAGGAGCGTGAAGGATTGAGGTAATTAGGATTCGTCTCATCCGCTGTTCGCCATAGCGGCCGGGCAACCGGCAGGCAGTAACCGGCAGCGGACAAATCAGAAATTCAACGCAGCAATCTGAGGAGACGATCTTGAAGCAAAAGTACCTCGCGTTCGCCGTCGCAGCCGGCGCCATGGCAGCGAGCAGCGCGCACGCGCAGTCCAGCGTTCAGCTGTACGGCCTGATCGATCTGAGCGTTCCTACGTATCAATCGCATGCCGACGCAAACGGCAATCACGTGATCGGCATGGGCATCGGTGGCGAGCCCTGGTTCAGCGGCAGCCGCTGGGGCGTGAAGGGTGCCGAAGACATTGGCAACGGCACCAAGATCATCTTTCGCCTGGAAAGCGAATACCGGGTAAGCGACGGCCAGATGGAGGACCCGGGCCAGATCTTCGATCGCGACGCGTGGGTCGGCGTCCAGAACGACACGTTTGGCAAGTTGACGGCGGGCTTCCAGAACACGATCGCGCGTGACGCCGCAGCGATCTATGGCGACCCATACGGCAACGCGCAGCTCACGACGGAAGAGGGCGGCTGGACGAACGCCAACAACTTCAAACAGATGATCTTCTACGCCGGGAGCGCGACGGGCACCCGTTACGAGAACGGCATCGCGTGGAAGAAGCTGTTCGACAACGGCATCTTCGCGGCCGCGGGCTATGCGTTCGGCAACTCGACGAGCTTCGGCAACAACGCCAACTACCAGGTCGCCCTCGGCTACGACGGCCCCGCATTTGCCGTGTCGACGTTCTACAACCACGTGAATCGCCAGGGCTTCACGAACCAGACGTACTCGGTGGGCGGCAACTATACGTTCGGCATCCTGCGTGCCAACGCCGGCTACTTCCGCTATTGGGGCGACCAGGGTGCGCTCGGACAGCGTCAGGACAATTCATGGACGGTGTCGTTCAAGCTGTCGCCGAAGGGCGCCCTCGACTACGAGCTCGGCTATCAGCAAATGCGCGTGCATAACGCCGCATACAACAGCGACGGCAATATCCCGAACGCGAACATCGGCGCGTTCGATTCGACCTCGGGCCTCCACAATGGCTTCAAGGAAACGCTGTACGGCTCGATCTTCTATCACCTCTCGAAGCGCACGGAAGTCTATCTGGCCGCGGACTACATGAGGCTGCACGGCGGCTACACGGTTGGCAGCACTTTCGGTGCGACCAATCAGGTCGAGGCGACCACGGGTATCCGTACGCGCTTCTGATCCACGTTTCATCTCCTCGCAGTACGCTCCATCAAAGGAGCTTCGGATTGCGGCGGCGGACTTGTCCGCTCGCCGTTTTTTTTCCGGTCGATGCATCATGTTCAGAAACGCTTCCATTCGCGTGGCCAAACGGGGCAGTCGAGTCGGGTTTAGGCTGGTTGCAATGCCGTGCGCAACCAACTACCTCGCTCCGTAGTCGAAGTTATTAGCCCGGCTTTGCGAAAAGGAGGCGAGCAATGAGTAAGCTATCAGTCGTTTGCTGGGTTTGCACGGCCTTCTTGTGCCTTTTCGTTCTTGCCGGGTTCGCAGGATGCGACGCACTGAGCGGACCGCCCGCCCTGGAATGGCCGGGCCCACACGCGCCGTATCCGTTCCCGGACGATATCCCGCATCGCACCTCGTGAGCATTTCGAACGCCGGACGGCGCGAAACGTTCTGGCCGTCGGGTGTAGGCCGACGGATAGTCTGACGCCAGGCCGCTCGGTAGGCGCAGCTGATGGGAGGCAGGGGGCCTCCCGTCAGACACTCCGTGCAAGGACTGTCCGGTGTCGTTACGCAATCAGCGGACGATTGTCTTGAAGACCCGGTTCTTGTCGAGTGTTACGGGGTCGAGTGTCTTGCTTCCAACTCCACTGGATGGGCTCTGATTGACTTCCTCCAACGCGGGTCCGGTGTAGCGTCCCCGCGGCCGGATGACCTTGCCCACCTTGAGTTGCTCCATACAATGCGCGAGCAGGCCAACGCTGCGGGCCGTGGCGAAAAGTGCGAACGCGGCGTCGCGCGGGAGTTTCAGTTGTGCTGCGAGGGTGGCGAGCGCCACGTCGATATTCGGTTTCAGACCGGTAAGTGTCACAACTTTTTCGATGAAGGAAGCGAGTTCCTCCGGCGGATCGAGGCGCTCCAACAGACTGTGCGCTCGCGGGTCGCCGTCTGGATACAGATGATGACCGAAGCCCGGGATCGGGATTGCAGACTGCAAATGACGACCCACAACGTTCTCGGCCCCGAGCCTTTCCACGTCGTCGAACACCGCTCTCACACGGCCCGATCCATCGCCATGCAAGGGGCCGGCGATCGTGGAAAGCCCGGTAAGGAGGCACCCGGCTAGCGATGCGCCCGTGGATGCGGTAATTCTGGCGGCAAACGCAGAACTCGTCAGTTCGTGGTCTGCGACGAGAACCAGTGCGCGTCGAATCAGATCGGCACATTCACTTCCTTGTCCCCAACCGAGCGCGAGCCGTTCATGCGTCAACGTCGCGGCACCGTCGCATCGTGCACCGAATGCCTGCGAAACAAGTGCTACGAGCCGACCCGTTTCCGCGTGCAGCGCGCGGTCCGTACGACCGTGCGTGGAGTGTCCGTTGGCCGCGAGCGCCGCCAGTGACATGAACGCACATTGTCTGCCACGCTCATCTCCCTGTAGCGACACGCCATCCGTTTCGAAAGAAATCGGCGTTGGGGTATTCCAGAGAATAGCAGCGACGTCCTCCAGCGTGGCCGTTTCGGACAGCCGGATACTGTCTCGGCCCCGATAGTACGCGCGCCCTTTGGAGAAGGTGGTAATGCCGCTGTAGATGCAAGGTTCCGTACCAAATATCGTTCCGGCAGCGAGGGCCTCGCGTTTTCGTCCGACCTGTTTCTTCCGGCAAAGCACCGCAACATCTTCTGCGCGATAGAGACTCCTTCTCGGATCGTGCGGATCAGGCATGACGGCGATGCTGCCCCGGCTAACATAGGCGTAGACGGTTTGCGCCTGAACCCCAAGCTGTCTCGTTGCTTCAGTCAAAGTGATCCAGGGGCGCATGGGATTGAGGCTGCGAGAGGCAAGTGGTACGGGGAGCCGGAACGCGCGAACTGGCTTGCGAGCGGCGCGAGTGCTATCGATGCAGTTTCAATAGTGACGTCATTTCAGTTAAAAGTCATCTCGGCCGGCCTGCGTTCGAGAATCTCGACGAGAATGTTGCCAGGTGACCTCACGAAGCAGGCTCTCACGCCTGCACGGATTTGCCTGATCGGCTCGACGATATGAGCCTCACACTCGACCAGATGCTGAAATGCGGCATCGAGATCATCCACAGTCACACCGAAGTGGTCGATACCTTGCACCCGTTCGCCATCAGGAACCTGCACGGGGTGTGCTTTTTCCAGCGCGGTGATAAACAGGTTGATTCCTCCAAGCCGCAGGTCCACCCTGCCAGGTCGACGGACAACCTCGGCGTTAAGACAGCGAGCAAACCATGCAGCCGTCGCTTCCGCATCTGTGGAGCACAGTTGAAGATGATCCCACTTGAATTCAATCATGCTGTTGTCACCAGAAAGTTAGAGTTCAGAGCTCGATGCGGGAGAGTTTGCCGAGCAGCAGTGAGTACGAAAGTGTCCCAAGCAGGCAGATTGCACCCATCAGATTGAGGGCCCAATAGAAATGGCCGGTGTGGTGGGTGATGTAGCCAATCATGAGTGGCGTCGTGACGCCTGCAATATTGGCGGCAAGACTGGTTATGCTGCTGGTCAGGCCGACGTATTGTGGAGGTGCAATTTCGGAGACGGCTGCCCACGACATCGAGCCAACGCCTTGAGCAAAGAAAGCGATTGTCAGGATTGCAATCACCAGTTCATTCGACTCGACGAAGTTGACGAATACGATTGTTGCGCCGAGCAGCGTGCCGATGATCAGCGGCGCCTTGCGTGCTGCGGAGATCGATACGCCTCTGCGGATGAAGAAATCCGAAAGAGAGCCCGCTACGAGAATGCCGAGCGTCGCCCCCATGAACGGCAGCGCCTGGAAGATACCCACCTTGATCATCGACATGTGACGCGCTTCGACAAGATAGGTCATGAACCATGTGGTGAAGAAGACCAGCAAGGTGTTGTTGCAGAACTTCCCCAGGCAAATCGCCAGAACCTGCCGGTAGCCAAGCAGCTTGAACGCTATGCGCCAGTTGAATTTCTCACGCGCCTTTTGCGAGGGTCTCCCCTGGCCTTCGTTGATGTACTGGAGCTCCGCTGCGTTGACGCTCCGATGCCTTGAAGGATCACGATATGCACGGAACCACACCAGGCTGAAAAAGATGCCGAATGCGCCCGTTGCGAAGAACACCGAACGCCAACCATACGCGCTGGAAATCCAAAGAAGCAGGCCGGTGAAAAGTGGCGTTCCGATGTATTGACCCATGACATAGACGCTTGTCGCAAACCCTCGCTCCCGGGTGGGGAACCATAGTGTCACGGCGCGGGCGTTGGACGGGAAGGCAGGCGCCTCAAGCGCACCCATTGCGAACCGCGAGCCAAGCAACATGTGATAGCTGTTTGCCAGGCCCTGCGTGAGCGTGGCACATGACCAGCCAACGAGCGACAATGCATACGCAAGGCGCGAGCCGACTATGTCCGTCAATAGCCCGCCGGGCAACAGGGCGAAAGAGTAGGCGAGTCCGAAGGCGGCGAACAGTTCGCCCATCTGCATCCTGTCGAGCGCGAGATCCTTCGACAGACTTGGTGCAACGATGCCAAGTGCCGACCTGTCGACATAGTTGAGAATGGTGGCCACGAGCAGCATCGAGAGCACGACGTACCTCACCTTCGATGGCTTTGCCGTTGCCGCATAGGAAGCCTGGTCGGGCACTGACAGCGGTTGTTCCTCTACGACTTTCATCGGTGTCTCCTGAATCAAAGATCTGCCTGTTATCTTTTTTTGTCTGGCAGGAGAGTATTTTTATCCGCGGCCTACGAAAGGCATGGTGGTCGCCATGATGGTCATGTTCAGCACATTAGCTTCGAGAGGCAGGCTGGCCATGTGCACGATTGCGTTGGCGACGTGCGTGACGTCCATTCTTGCCTCGGGCGCCATGGTTCCATCGGCTTGCAGGACGCCGCGCGTCATCCGCTCTGTGAGCGAGGTAGCCGCGTTGCCGATGTCGATCTGGCTACAGGCGATGTTGAATGCGCGTCCGTCGAGCGCGAGCGATTTCGTAATACCCGTCACGGCATGTTTGGTCGCGGTATAAGCGATCGTGTTGGGCCGGGGCGAGTGCGCCGAGATCGATCCGTTGTTGATGATTCTTCCGCCCTGAGGCGATTGCGTTTTCATGAGACGCCACGCAGCGCGTGCACACAGGAAAACGCCCGTCAGGTTCGTCGCAACGACGTCGTTCCAGAAGTCGAGGCTGTATTCGTCCAGAGGCACCGCGCCTGCATTGCGGCCCGCGTTATTGAAGAGCACGTCCAGACGGCCGAATTCGTGCGCTATCCGTGAAAATGCCTGTTCAATGGAAGCCTCGCTCGTCACGTCTGCGGAGAACACGCTCGCAGCGCCGCCCGCAATGCGGATGGTTTCGCGAGTCTCAAGCAATGGCTCTTCCCTGCGTCCTATCAGCGCTACGGTAAACCCCGCATTGGCGAGCGCTATGGCGGTAGCGCGACCGATGCCGGAGCCAGCGCCCGTCACTGCTGCGAACTTTTTCGATGCAGACATTGCTTCGTCCCCTTCTTTGTTGAATCGATCATGAAAGAGAATTGCACCGGCACACAGGCGGGAGCAATCTTGATTCGTTCAATCAACATCAAATAGCGCTGCAGGCGGGCATCGAATCAGGGTTTTCCTGATACCGGGATGACGCTGGACACAGCCAGTAACGTGCAAAGGCACGCATCGAAATACGGAAGAGCTGCATCGCGTTAAGTTGATTCATCCAATCAACATTGACCTTGCGAGCTTCTGTTTCGTAGTCTGTGTCGGTCTTTCAATCTCAAGGAAATAACCATGCCGGAAACTAACCCGACCCAACTGTTGATTGCGCGACGGGTCCCGCAAGCGGTGGCGGCGCGCGCAGTCTCCGAATTTCGCGCCTATGTGACCGAATCCGATATGGACGCGTGGTCTGTCGTGGACTTTTGCAAGAAGCACGATGTGCGGGCCGTTCTGATCGGCAAGAAGTCCGGATTGCAGGAGGACCACATTGCGGCGCTTCCATCTACGGTCAAGATCATCGCGAACGCGAGCGCGGGGGTCGATCACATGAATGTGTCTTACGCCCGCGAAAAAGGGATCGTCGTGACGAATGCACCGGACGCGCTGACAGAATGCACAGCGGATTTCGCGATGCTTCTTGTACTGGCGGCCTGCCGCCGTGCATCCGAATATGAAAAGATCATGCGGCGCGGATGGGGCAAATCATTCGGGATGACCGAGATGCTCGGCACGCGGGTCAATGGCAAGACGCTGGGTATTGTCGGGTTCGGGCGGATCGGACGTGCAGTCGCCAGACGTGCACAGGGCTTTGGCATGCGCGTCGTCTATACGGACATTCAGCGTGCTTCGCCGTCGTCAGAGAATGGCGCGACGTTTTTTCCGAACCTCGGGGAGATGCTGCCGCATTGCCAGGTGCTTTCGCTTCACGTGCCGGGTGGCGGTCTTCCGCTGATGACGCAAAAGGAATTCGGTCTCTTGCCGAAGGGAGCGGTTTTCGTGAACGCGGCGCGTGGCGCGTTAGTGGACGAGGACGCCCTCTACGATGCGCTGACATCGGGACACCTGTTCAGTGCGGGCCTCGACGTGTACAGGAACGAGCCCAATGTAGACGCCCGGTTTGCCAGCCTTGAAAATGTGTTCCTTACGCCTCACATGGCGAGCGCGACGGTGGAAACACGCGATCAGATGGGTTTCACCGCATTGGACAACGTCGCAGCTATTCTCGATGGGCGACAGGCATTGAATCCGGTGTGAGCGCAGCGAACACAGACGAATCTCCTGAAAAGCCCGCTGTCACGCGGGCTCTTTGTCCAACGCCATGCGACGTTCAATAACGTGCTGGATCTGGCACTGGTGCAAATGGCGATGTGAAATCGGTTAAGGTGTGGGACTGAACGAACTGATGGTCGCCGATGAATAAGCTGAAGAGTCTTGACGAGTTGTTCGATGGGCGACACTTTGATCACGAGATCATCATTCTGTGTGTCCGCTGGTACCTGCGCTACAAACTCAGTCTACGGGATCTCGTCGAGATGATGGCTGAACGGGGTTGGTCGCTCGCCCACACGACGATCCTGCGCTGGGTGCAGCGCTATGCGCCGGAGTTCGTCAAGCGCTGGAATCGTTTTGGCACGCCCACGGGACAGTCGTGGCGTGTCGACGAGACCTACCTGAAGATTCGGGGCAAGTGCGCGTATCTCTATAGGGCGGTCGTAGTAGAGAGTGAACCAAACCGTGGGAGGTCAGTTCACGCTGCTCGGCGAGTTTGCAGCTGCAGATGTCGTGGTCAACACGGCGAGTTTCTCAACCGAAAATTCTTCGTTGAGGACCGCAACTCTGAGCTGTGCCAGGCAATGCGCTCCCTCGTCCGTCCATCGCATTTGTTGCTTCTTCGCCATGCGATGGCTGACAACCAGGTTCACCGCGGACTCGGCGATGCTGCTACTGATCGGTAGCCCCTTGTGATAACGCGTGCCATAGTTCACGAGCGTACCGGCGTTGGTCTCGATGTAGAAGTACAGGCGGCGCAGGTTCCAGTACAACGTGGAGAACTCGTAGCCTTCCTTAGCCAACAGCGTGGCATCCATGGCCTTGATACGGGACACCGATTGCCGGCCCTTTCCATGCCAAACCAGCCACTTGGCGTGATCGATCTCCGTCCCCACAGCGATTCGCTCGTGAGGCTCCATCGTCTGGCTTCCAAACACCGAGTTCCTCGCAGCCTTGAATTTCATCGCGATGTGAAACCAGTCCAGGATCCTTCCCCTAGCGAGCTTGCTGCCGTCCACAGCTTTGCCAAATTCGCCAGCATTATCGCTGATCACCGTGACTCGCTCGTCTGGAGCCACGCCGCTTGCAAAGAGAAACTGGTCCAGCCGCGCGGGCGCCGATGGCACAAGCTTATGCACGTACGCGTAGAGACGCGGAGTGCGATCAACGAGAGTTGCACGGCCCGTAACGATGTTGACATGGCGATCCTGCGGTATCTTCTGCGCCCAAGGCGATTTCAGCTCCACAAGGTCGCGGGCCGCATTGCGGCTCCTGGGGCTGCTGCTGAAGCTCAGCCACGCTGAGTCGACGCTCACGCAGCCGACGGTGGTCGATTCGCGAACCTGCTCTCCGCTGACCGGTTTTGGTCCAGACGCGATATCGCGGTTGATCTGCGCGTCCAGCGCGCTGCCCACGGCGAGGATTCGACGACGAGTACTACCGAAGGAAATCCCTTTGTCCAGTGGAAGGACCTCTCGAAGTAGCTCAGTGGCCTGACGGTATGGTAGATGGGCGGCCCACTTGGCCTGCAGGTACTCCAATTCCGGTGTCACACGCCGGTGAAGGGCCTTGCACAATGGGCTCAAAGAGCGGCGCGGTCGGCCCTGCTCTGCCGCGCAGCTGCATGACCAGAGCCTCGGACTCGGCACGTCGACCTTGCCAAACACGGTTCGCAGCACGATCGATCGGGCGTCCTTGTGCGCCAGCATCGAGCCACAGCGGTGGCAAGCCATTTGGCTCTTCATCCACCCAGCAGTCTGCTCCGGCACAAGAAACGATTGAACCTCGGCGAGCAAGGCACGACCTTCGGCGAGTGTCAGTCCCAGGTCGGGGAGACTGAGGTCATTTCGTTCCAGCACAGCAAGAACCGTTGCATCAGTCGCACGCGCTTCCCCACCCTCTACGCGGGCCTCGATGACCAGTCGCATAGCACCTCCGATCGGTTGGCCCGAGCTCGGTGTTTCATGTCCGTGGTCTTGGTAGGTCTTGCAGTCGCGCTTCCCGGCTACTACAAGCGAACTGACGATCTCTTGTTGGGCTTACACCTGGGTGACCGCCTTGCCTGGCAAGCGGACGTATAGACTACGCGGCACCGAACGGCTGATAGGGGGCGCTTGCGCCGATCGCCGCCTGACGCGCAAGAAGAAAAAATGCCCCATGCATGAGACAACAAGCGGCCAACAGGAGGGAGGTCGAGCTTATTCAAGATCGCACTTCGTGTCCGTGCGCAAAGTCGCGGTGCGGCTTGCAAAGGCGCAAAGAGTTGCATATGTTCATACGTAAGCCACCGATCACGAATTTGGAATCTCGCTGGCCGACCATTCACGCGAATGATCACTACATCTGGAGAGCATCGGTCATGGTCGAGCAAAAGCGGATTCATGCTGCGATCCTCGCCGCAGTGATCGCCTCGATTGCGCCGATGTGTCAGGCGGAAAACACCACCGACTGGCTGGCGAACACCTATGGCACCCTCGCCGCCCACGTGGGTAACACCGCGCGTTCCATGTGGGTCGCGCCCGAAGGCGTCATCTACACGGCCTCAATGTGGGACGAGTACGAGGGAGGCGTCGCTGTCTACCAGGGCGGCAAGAGCCTCGGCTCGATTGGGGCGCACGGAGAGTTTCAGGGCGGGGCGATCACGGGCAGCGCGACGTCGATCTTCGTGGCACTGCAGCCCGGCGCGACATACGGAAGTGGTGCAGTGGGCCGATACAACCGCACCACCAGGACTCGCGATCTTTTGATTCAGGTCAGTGCATTTAACAACCTGCCCCGGGTCGACGTCGTCACTGGACTAGCCACGGCGGCCTCGCTCCTCTATGCGAGCGACTTCTATGGCAACCGCGTCCGGATATTTACCACCGACGGTATCTGGAAGCGGGACATCAACGTCACGGGCCCGGGTGCCCTCGCCGTGGATGGCGCGGGCAATGTCTGGGTCGCACAGAAGGGTGAGGGCTCGGTCGTCGAGTTCAGTCCAACCGGCGCGCTGTTGAACACCATCCAGATGCCGAGCGGGGCGCGGCCATCGGCGCTCTATTTCGATGCGTCATCGGGGCAGCTCATGGTTGGGGACGAAGGCCCCGACATGAACATCAAGCGCTATAAGCCCTCGGGCGCGCCGACGCTGGCCGGTACATTCGGCATTCAGGGCGGTTATCTCGATACCACGACGGGAATCAAAGGGCAGGTTGGCGACAAGCGCTTCACCCGCGTCACTGGGATCGGCAAGGACACCGCAGGCAACCTCTATGTGCTCAACAATCCGTGGGGCGGAAGCTGGGATCTCGGCCGCGACGGCGGCACCGACATTCACTCTTACAACAGGTCTGGTCGGCTTCAATGGAAGCTTCAGTCTCTCAACTTTGAGGGGATTGTCGCTCCGGACCCGGGTAGCGACGGCGTCTACTTCTATGGAGGCACCAACATCTACACAGGCACCGCTGGGGGAACCTTCGTAGCGAACACTGTCGATCCGATCGACTATCCATCCGATCCACGCATCAACATCAACGATCGCTCACGGGACGAGCACTTCGGTCAACTTGCCACAGTCGGCGCAAATCGGATCCTCGTGGTGTCCGGCCAGAATCCCGATATCTTCTATTTCTTTCACTTCAATGCTGCGAATGGCTACATCGCAATACCGGACGCCACGCTCCCCGGTGCGGCGTTCAAGACGACCGCAGCGGTCAGGGACGGATTTTGCATTGACAGCAAAGGAGGCGTGTGGGCCGGCCTGGACAAGACCGGTTACATCTACCACTATCCGCTGATCGGCTTCGACGCCAGCGGCAAGCCAACGTGGGGGTCCGGTATCCCCATTCGCATTCCCGAGAGCATCAAGCCGTTGACGCGCATCGTCTACCTGGCAGACAGCGACACCATGATTCTCGGGCAGGGGATTGTTGGGAGTACGGACTGGACGTCGATAGGTACGCGGATCGAGGTGTATCACGGCTGGAGCGCGGGCAACACCACGACACCCAATCCGGTGATCAACCTCACCCACGCTGGCGCCAAGTCGATTGACGCGGCCGGTAGCTATCTATTTGTCGGCTACTGGTTCGGCAGCGGGCAAGCTTTGCCAAACATCGACACCTTCAATCTCGCTACAGGCAACCTCGACGCCACGCTGGTCAACACCAGTACAGGTACCGTCGACGCCAGCAGCGCCATCGATTCGATGTACGGCATCAGGGCATACCGTCGGTCGACGGGCGAGTACGTGGTCACGAAGAACAACGTCAAAGGTTCCAGCATTACCGTTTATCGCTGGACGCCCTGATTGTGCGTTTCGTTAGCGAGAGGGGGGCTTGTTATAACCGCTTCTGCTCCGCATAGCATACTCACGGGTGAACGGCTACGTTGGGGAAAATCAAACGGTCGCTGGGGGGCGACTTGCACGACTTGCGGCGCCCATCATCTGGCTGAGTGCGGCCAAGAAGAGACAATCGACTGCTCGGCGAATATGGTCGACAATCGGCAACGACCACGTTAGAGCTACCGGCGAGACTTATGACACAGATCGCTATCGTATTACACGGACCTACCAGCGCGGGAAAGAGCAGCTTGGCCAAGGCGCTTCAAGATAGTTCCGAAATTCCGGTGTTTCACATATCACTTGATGCATTTGTCGAGATGTCGCGTAGACGTGACATGCGATCGGACGAAGAGTTGAATCAGGCGCTCAGGCTACATCACTTTAACTTGCAGTCCACTCTGAAGCGCGTAGCTGCAAGTCATTTCGAAATTGTTCTCGATCTTGTGCTTCGCGATACAACCGCCTTCGAAGAATGTATTTCTGCGCTCGCGCCTCGTCGTACATACGTGATAGGTGTTCGTTGCCCGCTAGATGTTTTGGAAGAACGTGAACGCCACAGGGCAGACCGTGGAGAAGGAATGGCCCGGTCGCAATTCGGGCATCCAGCCTACTCAAGGCCCTATTCGATGTGCTTGGATACATCGACTTGCAGTCCCGAAGAAGGCGCTCGACGTATCCGCTCGTTTATCAACGCGGGGGCGGAATGACCGCTCTCGGTATCAGCGAATGACTCAAACGGGTCGACTGGAGCTTGTCGCATCGGGCAGCGGTCGGCCAATTGCAGTCATTCGACGACTACAGGAGAATCGTTGACAATCGCCGCATGCGGCTTGCCGTCGTCGCCCCCGCCCCGACGGTCGCGATGTCTTCGGCATGTGTGTCGCGGCTCCAATCGATTCAAGTTTCCGTCGCAACGGCCGTTAGGCCAAGATATCCCTTTGCACCGAACCCGTCCTTGCCCGTCCGGCGAAAGGCCGGCGGCTTGTTGTACGAGTTCGCTCCGCGTTCGGATGTAGTGCTGCCACCAGTGCTCATCCGAAGATTTCGATTCTGCGTAAACCCAATGAAAATTCTCAAATTATCATTTTTTGTGCTCTTACTGGCGGCAGGGGTTGTCCAAGGTTTCGCCGCACCGATTGATAAAGAAGTCGCCGAAAATAGAACGGAAGCGCTAACACCGGAGCAATCCGCTGCTGTCGAAGCAGCAGTGCAAGTCATCAAGCGTGCTCCCGGCGCGTTGCATCCACCTGCGATCCGGCGTGATTTGGAACGAGAAGAGCTAATCAAACAACTGGTGGCGTGCATTGGTGGTGGGGATGCAATGCGGATCGAGCATTCGACGGCAGACAATTTGCTCGCTGAGACCCAAAAGCATAATCCTCAAATCGCTCCTGAGACGTGGGATGCTATTCGTCAAACGATGAATGAAGACATTTACGCACTGTTTTCGACCAATCTGCCTTCTTCTCTTTATTTCATAACGATTGATAGAGTCAATGCAGCCCATCTCTCGAACGATGATATTAAACGCCTGGTCTCTCTCTACCAAAGGGAGCCTCTTTTGTCTAGGTTTGAGAATTCACAAACCCCTGACAACGCACATGGCGTAGACGTCTTGATAATGGGTAACGCACGAATTGTGACTAAGATTGTCAATGATGCACTTACGATCAACAATGCTGGAGTTCAAATTTCGACGCCAATCTCTTCATCGGATGCTTTGCCCGTACGACATTGATACCAACGCGAAACGCTATAACGAATGACCGCTTGCAGCAAATCTGACGGACCGCAGAGGGTCTACTTCAGCCGACCGCGTCGGGCACAGGTCGGCCACGAGCAGACATTCGACGGGGGTGCAGAGATCGCAGACAATTGCACAATACCTTGGCCAGCCGAGAACAACCGGTTTGACGTTTCACGTATGCGAGGGGCATTCGGCGTTCTCAATATTGCGATCGTTCGAAGCGAACCATCCGAATCCGCGCTGTGTCGACGCCTAGACCAATCCAGCGATTGAATTTCCGTGAAAATGATGAAGCCTTTCTTCCAGACAATACTTAGTCCCTCAGAAGGAGCATTCGCGGTTGGATCGTTCATTGTCCTTGTAATTGCGATCTTCGTTTTGTGGCCGGCCATTTCGCGCAAAGCTGACAAAAACGCTGGGCAGGTGCTCGCGCAAGCGCGTGTTATCGCGTCGTTTGGTGGGCCAATCTTCCGCATGGGCGGAGCGTTTTATAGGGTAACCGCTTATGAGAGACATCTCGTGGTGTGTTTACTCGTTGCCCGGCAGTATCCATACCAGAACGTTCGAGTGGTGCGGGACGAGCATACGAAAGGCGGAAAACTGACAATTGCGCTGTACGGTGTTCGCGCGGAACTTCAGGGCAATGCTGACAGCATTCACCGCCTTGCAAAAGTGCTATCTCAGCAGGGTTGTACACGAACCTAGCAAAGCAGGCCCCGCGCAAGGTCAGCTGCCGGCCGGTTTCGGTCGCGCGCTGGGAATCGCGACCGTGCAGGACTCCGTTGTCCCTGCTGATTGCATAAGGCAGTGAGCGGCCAGTTTCGGCCATTCGACATACCCCGCTGGATCGTCGACAATAGTGCGCTGCCTAGAGCGCAGGCGCTCGAACTTTTCCGAAGATTATGCTGCGTGAGTCGATATGAGCTTTCATACACAGGTCTGGGTTTATCCCTTTGACGGCGAGCCACTGGATGCAGTTGGATCACGGCAGGAACTCCTTGAATTTCTCGATGAACGAGCGTTGAGTCACGACGTCTTGAGCAACTTGTTCGAGGCATGTCAATCTGCGCTACCGACATCAACCCTCTTCTTTCTGGATAGCTGGTCAATCATTGCTCTCTTCGCCAAGTTGGCGCAGTGCCTGCAAAACGCTTCTTTCGCTGTCAAGGGCTCAGGAGACGATCCTCGAGACATATGGAGTCGAGAGTACGCCAATGGAAGAGCAACGTTTGAAGCTGGCCCATTCTAGGAGTAACCGTCCTCGAGCGGCCAGTTTGAGTCACTCGACGGGGGGGCTGGATTGTCGACAATTGCGATGCACGTGTGCGTAGCATCATGCGCTCGAACTGCTCCACTTACCATTTCGAAAATGACGGTCGAAGAACTACGGCGAAATTTGCTCCGGCTGGTTGAAACCTACGTGACAGATTCCGGTGTTCGCAATGAACTGGAGTCCTTGGTAAATCGGCATGCCATCCCGGCGAAAGGGGTCCTTGCTCAGTTGACACCCTTCATGTCTGGGAGGGTTTCGGAATCCGACCGGGCGATCATCGGCGAAATCGCATTTTACTTTTGCTGACCGGCACGTGGGCGTAGTGGGTCGGCCTCAACCTCCTCCGTCGGGCAACAGGCGGACACATGGAGACGTTCGACACCGTCACTCAAATGGTCGAAATCGATCGCCCGACGTTTCGCTACCCGCGATCTACCGCTCCTACCTCACCTTAAAGCACTCGAATTGCACCATGTATAGACCGTGGAAACCCCTTGGAGAGGTTTTAAAAGGCGACTGGCCGGGCTTTGAATTGACCACGAAAGGTCGAAGTTTAACGGTTGACCGTTACGTATGGCGCAATCAGGTTTGCGTAGGCGGGATGCGAATCCACTTCGAACAGAGCATTGCCGGTCTCTACGTAGTCGACGAAAGTGTTGAGGTCACGGCCAACTACTCTGCTGTCCCGTCGGTATTCGATAACTCTGATCCGACATGGCGCGGATGCGAATTGTGGTTTGAGGAGAACAGTTCGCGAATCGAGTTGTATGGCGAGCTAGGGAAGGTCAACTATGAGCGCTTGAACAGCTACTACATGGTTGGGCAGGATGTCGTGCTTGTCGTCGATGCCGAAAGTGAGCCGATCGTGAGCGAGCTGGCAGCCGCAGTATTGCCGACTTGGGAATGACTGTTTTCGGGAAAGTTGAAGGTCCGTAAAGCGTCGGATTCGACATCGATGCCTCGGTCATCGATAATCGCGAAAAAACCGAGGGAAAGCATGTCACAAGAAACCGATCTTGCCCGCAGGCGCTTATATAAGCGTGCGATTATGGCCTATTCGGGTGGCGCCGGGATGGTACTTCTCGCTCTCGCCATATCAATTCACCACGGAACTGGTTGGAGACCGGCTCTGGCCGGAATGCCGCTCTACGTAACAGTGTTCGGTGGTATCACGTACCAGTTCATAAAGGAGCTGCGCGCGCTAAACGGGAAGCGCTAGCGGTGGCTCGCTCAGACCGTCGAGTGTCCGCTTTTCGCGATCTCGAACGTCTCTTCAGGGTCGCAAGTACTCATTCACTCGGATCGGCACGCGACATTCGAGGCTACGACGGCGCGAACGGCGGCAAAGCGCCAATCAGCTGCGTCACGGGGGCCGACACGCCAGCGTCAGCAAAGGCCGATCAGCGGGCATAGCCGGCGGGGCAGGTTGGGGCAGGGAAGCTGAGTCGGATGCCGCCGCTTGACATAAAATCCGTTGACGCTGGCATAGCGATGTTGCTGTCTGTGTGTGCGTGTTCGCGGACATTCCACACGAGCACACTAGGAACGGGGACGTTCAACGGACTTTGTTGAAGAACTTCGGCGAATCCTCTGCATGCCTGTGTCACGGCAGGGCGGTGTACTGGTTTGTCTTCATCCGCTCACGATCGTGTTGCCGGGCGAACCTGAAAAGATCGTTGTGGTTGGATACTCACCCGCGTCAGTGCCATCGATATGCGAATCGCCACGTGATTCGCCCAAGGATGTTAGTGTGCGCATGCCCAGCCGCCGAAGCCGGTGGGCATGCACAATGAGCCTTGGATGCTGGCGTAGCCGCGCCAACCCTTGAATATTTATGGCGATGCCCTCACGGGCGCGTTGTCGATCACTGGCAGGAGAGCACGACGAGGCCGTTGACGTCGCCTGTGTTGGGCAGATGCGCGCCGTACGCAACGGCGAGCAGAGGCTTCGTGATGTCGTTGCCCATCGGTTGCGACGCGGTCGTGACGCCGCCGCCCATCGACGTTCCTGCAGCCATGGCGCTTGCCTTCGTGATGGTCGCCGCAGTATCCGAGCCGATCGTGACCGTTGCGTTGAAATTCACGAGGCTGAGGGTCGTCAGATCGAGTGTTGCCGTTGCGGACACGAGCGAACCCGGAGCGACGTTGCCCGTCGCCGAGGAGGGCGAGGTTGCCATCAGGTTGGTACAGGAAAGGCTACCGGCGCTCGTTGTCAGCGTGAGCGGCGAACCTACTGCGTAATGTGCACCCTGATTCGCCGTGTAGTTTCCGCCGCTCGAGTCCGAACCGTGGGTCCACCGGCCGATGGCAACGTAGCCGCCCGCGCCGTTGACATCGGCGATCGTGCTGTGCTTGGTGAGCGAGATAGCGGGCCCAGTGGCGGCGGAGAGGGTCGTGAACGAGCCGCCATAGTTCGCCTGCTGCACCTGGCTGGTCAAAGGGGCATTCGCTGCGTTGAACATGGACCCCGAGATGCCATTTCCCGTCAGCGAGTCGGGCATGAACACGGCTGCGACCATTCCGTTCACGCCCGTAATTGTCGCCGCCGAGCCTTGATAGATCCAGTCACCGACTGTGGTCGTTTGAGGTGGGGAGGTCGTCTGCGTTGCAGCCGACGATCCCGTTGAACCGCCGCCGCCACCACAAGCCGCCAGCATGATGGCGGCAACCGCGATGAAAATTCCCGTGTATTTCGTGTTCATTCTCAGTCTTCCGTTGATATTGTGGTTTGCTGCGCACCTGCATATGGCAGGTTCCTCGGCGCACGCCCCACCTATTACGGAATATCTGGTAAGAAATTTAGAGGCATTTAGATTTCATGCGCTTTGGGTCGGGGCGGGCGGATGCGATGTGCTATCACGAAAAAGATCAGCATCTCCTCCGGATCGACGCTGCGGGAAAGCGCAAAAGTACGGTGTTTTAGGGCGTCGCTTTACCCTCTCTGAGTCACCACCATGCCGATACGAGGCGAACTGAAGAGGCGACATTTGAGAAGGCTTCACGCGCAGCGCGCTTTCACACGCTCTCGATTAGGTGCGGCCAACTGCATCGTGCAGTGGTCGACCATGAGACACTGTTCGATGGTTTCCAATGAATGGCTCAAGTCAGGCACCGGGACGTGACTGAACCGTGACCGGAACGACCGCGGTCGGGCCAACTACCTTCGGTCACTATCGAGATGTCTGCCCACTTCAAATGACAATTGAGCACGCGATAGCGAACGTTTTATTCGGCATTGTTTGATCAGTGAGCGACGGTGAGTATGTAGGGCACTGCCGTCATCCGCGAACAGTGAGAAGAGACTGCCCAGGGTCGATGACAGCCCGTCGAGGCCGCGGATTCCTTCGGAACGAAAGCTCGGCGATCCAAGCGACTAACAATTCAATTTATTTCAATATCCTTTCTCTATAACGCCAGTCGCGGATTACATTTGATTTGACAATTCACGTAAATTTAACCGCTTAACAATTCGCAATTGCTTCGAATTTTCCTTTAAAGGAAATATTCCTAAAGTTTTGGTAAGCGCTGCCGACAACCGTCCCAGAAGTTCGAGCAGGTTGTCATGCGACTTGCATAAATCAAAGATCAAACGGGGAACTGGCCGACTGAGAGCGGCCGGGCAGCGGTATGTCGAGGCAATCTGTCAACGGTGGCGTCGGCGGCAAAGTCCGCCGGGTCGTGCAGTTCTGTTTGTTTTCTCTGACAGTGATGTCGGTGTCTGCGCACGCGGCGGGTGTCGTCGCGGACGGCGGTACGGCCACTTCCGTATCGACGGCCGCGAGCGGCCACCAGACCGTCAGCATTGCGCCGGCCGTCGGCGGTGTATCGCACAACACGTATAACGTTGTGGGACAACAAATTCTCGAGCGCTGTCAGGCCGCTTGACTCGTCGCCGACGTTTTCTCCTGGATCGAATGCTCTGGCGAATGCCACGCAGCAGGCACAGAATGCGATTTTGCAGTCCTCGCTCTCCGATGCGGTAAAACGACAAGCGCTTAACAATCTGAGTGACGGCAATTTTGTAACCAATACGGTAGGTTCTGGCGGTTTGAAGAACTCTGTAACGGTACGGTTTTGCGGCGGAAATCCTTGTTGAAATCGCTTATGACTTTTGATCCAGTAAAGCTTCGAAAGAATGCCTTTAGTGAAGGCATGCTCAACTTCCTGCTCGAGACGGAGTACAACGCGGCGCGTCCAATGGGGAACGTGGCGGCGAGCGAATTGAATGTTGTCATCAGCGCCTGGCTGGTCGGACTGGAGCCCGAGGTCTCCCGGGTTTTGTCGCGTTGCCTGGATTGGCTTGATAGAGCGATCGCTGCTGATGAAAAATTCGGGGCCAACCAGGATCTCCATCGACGGAATCTCCATTGGGCCAAAGCCATTGCGTACTGGATGGAGACTGGCTCCGATGCGGTTGAATGGGAGTCGGCCAGGGTTTTCGAGGAAGCCGCGTGGCGATACGAAAAACGTCCGTGGCCAACAAACGAGATCGTTCGTGACGGCTTGGACGACTATATGGCTTTCGCATATCAAACGGGGGACGAATCGTCGCTCGATGGGTATGAACACGGAATCGAAATGTACGAGCGTTGGGTGGACAGCCAACCTCCACAGTTGTCTAAAGTGCTTAAACCAAGAGAGTACGCTTATGCTCTCTGTCTGTATCATGCACGCCCCGATATCGCTCATCAGTATTCGTACGATACGGCGAGTCTATTTACTGCCGGACGGCGCATGCTACGGGGGAATCTTGAATCGCGATGGTTTGGGGCCGGGCAGTACATCCGTGGCGCAACCTGGCTCAAGATTGTTCATCGGTGTGGCGATCAGCTTCTCTCCCCGCTGGACACAATACGGAAGGCCTACGATGATATGCCGAATGTTAAGAGCTAACGCGGGGAAAAGATAAAATCGTAGAGTCGCGGCAACGCTATTAAAGCGAATTTCGCTTCCCCCTCCCGCATGCTGACAAACAGCACGCCAGAGTCGGTCAGGTATTTGGCGAGTTGTGCCACTTCGCCGTTGAGATAGCTGAATGGCTTCACATGGCTCGCGGTGTGGCCTGTTATCGCATCGATGGATGCTATCGCCTGACCCGCCCGTCGCCTGCCTGGTCGAACGGAGAAGCTGTCTTGCCGCTCATGATGAAATGGGTCAGCCGCTGTTCTGCCTTGATCAGATCTCCAACACGCGCGCTCGCAAGCTGCGAGTCGTGAACCTGGAGAACCACTTCCAGCGTTGCCACCGCCGATGGATCGAGTTGCCACGAGCCATTTTCGTTGCCGCGCCGGATCCCAGCTTCGAGACCCGCCTCAGCCATGCGGTACAGATCAAGCGCGACGGGCATATAGCCCATTTCGCCGAGATAGAAAGTCAGGTAGATCGTGCGTGTCAACTCGTTAAAAAGATGAGAGCTGCCATGGACCCCGCCACAGGCTGCAAGTGCGAGATGGTATCCCAATGAAATTTCGGTGATCCTGGCTTGTGGGAGCGGGAGGAGGGCGTTCTTCGACGGGATAACCCGACGCTTGCCAGAACGTCCACTGTGTTTGGAGCGAGGCATCGTAAAAACCTCGTGGAATGAAAACGCGACATCGCGGGCGGGCGGTTGTTCGGGCATATTGCCTTACGCCGACACCGGCACGTTAGGGGAGAATATTCGGGATAGCAATCCCGAATATTCTCGCAGCTCGGCCCTGCAGGCGAGCAATGTTTTCCTGCGACACCGCACGAGCGGGAAAACTCTCACAGGGGGCGCAGTTCGGCGGTCCTGCCACGATAGAACGGCATCATCCTCGCGCTTCCAGGTGTCGGGGCGGCCGAAGCCGGGATTCCACAATAGACGTAGGGGTCACCTTTGATGAGAAAAGAGATCAACATGGGCAGCAGCCAGGCATTTTCGCGGCCGGCACGTCTGCTGAAACTCGGTTCCTGGATCATCGCGATCGCCTTCGCGATCTTCCTGAACATGCTGGGCTCGCTGGTGATCCGCGATCTAATGTACGCGCCGCGTGGCGGGCCACCGGATGCCGCGCAGTTCAGCGATGTAGCGACCTCACAGCTCGATGCGCAGGTGCGTGATTTGCAGCTTCAGCGGAACGCACTGAACGACAGGATCGAGAATACTCGCATTGCTCACGACCGCGCAGGCAAGCTGTACGTGGAGGCGCGTGAGAGCTTCAGGAACTGGATCGCGACCCGACAGGCCACAGGGGATAGCCGCAATGATCCGGAATTGCTTGCACGGACACAGAAGCTCGACGGACTTCAGGCGAGCGTCGCGGGCTGGCAAAGCCAGCAGAATGCGCTCGCCGATGAGGCCCGGCCGATCGACGCGCACCTGAAGCAGTTGCGCAGCGAGATGGCGGCCGCCAGGCAGGCCGCCGACAAGCGCTACGAGGCGGCAAGCCGTCGTTACGAACTCGTCGTGTTCGGGTGGCGCCTTGCGTTGACGCTCCCGCTTCTCGTCGTTGCCGTATGGCTGTTCATCCGCTTTCGCAAAAGCCGATACTGGCCGTTCGTGTACGGCTTTGGCCTCTTCACGCTGACAGCGTTCTTCGTCGAGCTAGTCCCGTACCTGCCCAGTTTCGGAGGATATGTACGCGTGCTGGTGGGTATCGCGCTCGTGGTGTTCGCCGGGATCTACATGCTCCGTGCGTTCCAGAAGTATGTCGAGCGAAAGCG